>CAZWBB010000008.1:0-58244 GCA_964632045.1 uncultured Methanosarcinales archaeon
CAAGAGAAGAGAGCATTGTTGGATGAGAAGATCAAAGAAGACAATCATGGAAAACTATGGACCCAGGATAATTCAAATGATGCGGATGATGCGCAGATAAAAGAGATGTTTGAAAGTATCACCAGGGAGTTGGAGGTGAAGTAGATGTCCATCCCACAACCACAATACTGGTTAGGGGAACAGTGGAAGCAATATGAACGCCTGCGTGGCAGATGGGAATCCCTCATGCAAAGGTTGAAGGTCAACGATGCCCTCAATGAGTTTGAAGAATTGTTTTTTCTGTACTCAGATAAGAAGAGAGCGTACCACAACAATTCACATATAGAAGAGATGCACAATGATTTTGATGGAGTAAGGGAACTATCCTCCAATCCAGAAGCCATAGAATTAGCCATAGACTATCATGATGTCATATACGATGTAAAAGCGAATGATAATGAAGAAAGAAGCGCAGAGATGGCTGCGGACTTCTGCCAAAGCAAGAACCTACCCGATTCTCTTACCAAAAAAGTCAACAACCTAATATTGTATACCAGGCATCAAGAAGTACCAGAAGCTATCGATGGAAAAATAATCATCGATCTTGACCTGGCCATCTTTGGCAAGCCACCTGTGATCTTCGACAGATACGACAGAAACATCCGCAAAGAATATTCCTGGGTGCCCGAAGGGAGGTATAATCTTGTCAGGAGGTTAAAACTAATAGAATTCTTCAAGGCAGAAGACAAAGGCGGAAGGATCTATCTCACAAATCATTTTGCTGAGAAGTATGAGGTGCAGGCTAAGGAGAATCTGGAGAGAGCGATAGAAAAGTTGGGAGGATTCAATGAGGGATGTTGTTTATCCTGAAGAGCTATGCTACACGATAATTCAATGGAACGTCCAATTCAGAAACGGGAAAAGCAACTAATATTATTCTGGATCAACAATCCGCATCTTTCCACCAAAATATAAATCATTAACTTCTCTTAGGATATCTAATGCTTTTTGATGAACATTAGGATCATGTTCATATGCTGTCTTTGTTGCCAAGCTCTCTCTTTGGAAATGAACATACTGGATTGGTTCTGCTCCTCTATCTCCACGCAACCAGCCAGATTCAAGTTCAGTTAATTCTGTATCACCTTCAACAAAAAGAAATCTTAATGGCTCAGCTTGTTCATGCGTCCATAAATATATACCAATCCGTGTAAACTCAGCAGAATTCAATGTTTGACATAAATCCTCATAAGATCTTCCTTCAGTAGGTAGTCTTGCTTCTTGAGCATAGTTCACTATTCTTTCTCTATTCGGATATACCCAATGAGAAGCATCTGGATTTTCAATAACTTGCTGAGGAATTTGAAATCTAAATTTCCCGCTATCAGAAAATTCCTCAGGTCTTTGACTTCTAAGACCATCTCTCTCTGCTATTGCTTCAACATGAGAAACTACTTCATCTACTGACTTCCCTTCAGCTAGTTTTCCACTATAATATATTGATATTCCCATACTATTAAAAGTAAATGGCCCACTTATAAATCTTTCGGCATAGTGACCACTATGCAGTTGATATTCGCCAGTTCACATTAATCTTTGTTCACATCAATCTTTAGAATCATATTCTATAAAGAACCCAAAAGAATAGTATGAGCAAATTTATATAGGTAAACAATTTAGAACTGATGATGGACATCTTTATGTTGATTAGATCCGGTATTTTTTTGGTGGTTGGCTTAGTTACAATTCTTTGTAGGGTAAGACTCAATAATTATAAGAATAATGTGCTTGAAAAACTTCATCTTAAAAGAAGAGATGAAACAAAAGATTATGTCTATCTTGGTATTTTCTTCTTTATTATTTCAATAATATTGTTTGTATATGCAGTAACTCATTAAATACTAACACCCACCAACACTCTCTACTACTAAAGCTTTCTCCGTACAAATCTGCTCTTCGTCATAAAGAACTACTTTTGGAATTATCTTGATCTGCCTAATCTCTCCAGAAGCAGAAGAATCGTAAGGAGACTTTCCCATATGTGTCCCGCCTTTTATTATCTTAGCAGGTTGATCGCTGCTCTTGGCTTCCTGCGTTCCGATCACGTTGATCAACAAACCTTCTACCCCAATATTAACACCATTTTCCAATGTGAATTTGATCTCTTTTCCACCAGAATTGTAACAGATATCCTTCTTGCCACCAATTTCGGCAATCTTCAAACCGATATCAATGGGGCACTGGGCCTGCAACTCCACTTGCGCACGTCCAAAATTCATTATGACCATGCCAAGAGAGATAGCAAAAGAAATTAGAAGAAGCGTTGCCACTAATGGTGCTATACCTCTTTTATTGAACATGATTCCAGAAAGGACATGGATGTATATAAAGGTTTGGCCACAACCCCACCACCACTCCCCAATAACAAACACCAAAAAGTTTATATATGGGCTGCAGTATACATATTCAAGTGGCTAAAAGTGGGTGAACATCATGGACGTATTTGAACTGAAAAAAGAGCAGCTAAGGCTTGCACCCAAGGTTGAATTAAGGGACGCTTTCGCTAAGGTTAAGACCATCGGTGGAGTGGACTGCGTCGCTTATGGCAACAAACTTATCGCCTGTGCCGTCGTCTGCGCCTATCCTTCTCTCGAACTCATAGAAAAGACAACTTACATCCTCAACGATCCTCTGCCCTACAAACCAGGATTTCAGGCTTACAGAGAGATGCCAGCCATGATCGAAGCGTACAATCAACTGGAAGAGGAGCCGGATGTTCTGCTTGTCAGCGGCCAGGGAATCGCTCATCCGCGCAGACTTGGAATAGCCTCTCACCTGGGGTTGTCGCTGAACAGACCGACTATAGGTATCACTCAAAAACTACTCTTCGGCTGGATCGAGAGTGGCAAGATAGTCGCTAGGAACGAAATAATCGGTTTTGAAGTGAGGACCAGAGAACATGCCAATCCGGTCTACGTCAGCCCAGGCCACCTCGCTTCCTTAGGCTCTACCATCAACATCATCAGTGATACGATCAGATTTCCTCACAAGATGCCTGAACCGCTTCATATAGCACATAAAATCGCCAGGAAGAAAGGGAAAAATATGGTCGGTGAGAATAATTAGAAAGATATATATAATGTTGAGCTTTTCTTCAGCAGATGAAAAAAATATTGGTGATTGTACTGAGTCTGCTACTTGTTCTGTCTTTTGCCTGTGCACAAGATGAATTTGATGAGGAAGGGATAGAAGAAGAATTTGGAGAGGAGGGTACGGAAGAAGAGTTAGGGGAGGTCGAGTACGCGGAAGAGGAAGAAGGTGCTGAGGAGGAGTTAGAAGAACCAACTGGTGAAGCTGCAGCAGCCTCGATTGATGAAAGTAGCGATTCCGAGGAGGGATTTCTCACAACTCCTGTTTTGATTGCTATTGGAGCGGCTATTCTTGCGATTGTTGCGGTAATCCTTTATTTCGTCCTGCGGAAGAAGGAGCCTGAAGAACCAGAAGGAGAATGGAAAGAGATCCAGCCACAACAACCTGAAACTCAAGCACCCCAGGAAGCTCCCCCTAGTGAACCGGCCCAACCAATTCCTGAGCAACCCGCCCCGGAACAGCCAGTACAGACTCAGAACCCTCCTGCAGGGAACGCTTAGATTTTTTTTGCCTTATGCTTTCTCTTCTACTTAGTGTATTCTTCAACAATCTGTTTAAGGACATCCAATTCCTCATCTGCATAACCAAGTTTTATCTTGATTTTGATTAATCCACCATGATATTTCTCAATGGCATAAATTAGAGTTGACTTCTTCTGACGAATCTCTGCAGATGAAGGAAATTTTCCCAGTTCTTCAACGATCTGCTCCAACTCACTTCTTACATTGTTAAAATCCTGCCAATAGCCTTTAGGTTTACTTTGCTGGCTTCTAGGAAATACTGCATCGAGGAGACCTCTCTTCTTTACGGTAGTATAGAAAGGTTCGTCATCTCCTTGGACCTTAGACCTGCTCTTACCTTTATGCTTACGTTGATAATAATCTGAGAGATCATCTAAATCAAATTCTTCCCATCTGCCTTTTATCCTTTCCGGGAAGACATCTTTGGTGAAACCTTTTCTGGTGACCTGCAGATAGAACCCTATGTCCTTTGCTTGAACCTCGCTTCTGCATAGTCCAGCAAAATGTTTCTCGTAGAAATCCTGGAAATCCCTCAACTCCCAACCGTTATAATCTCTTCTCTTCCTGATGAGGAAAATCTCCCCTGACAATCCTCTTGTGCGAACTGCATTATAAAATCCAGGATCTTCCTTGTCCACCTCGCTAGGCGTCATACCACTGAAGTGCTCTTCATAATGTTGCTTGAACATCTTTGCACCCCAACCTCTAAATTGTACTAGTTTAGGGTTAGGCATGACTTCGTCTGCAATTCCCCTCGCTCTTAACGCATTGGAGAAACCACCGTCAATCTTCTGTACTTCCCCCCGGCTCATCCCGGCGTAATTCTCCTCGTAATACTCCCTGAAATCTTCCACATCCCAATCCTGGTAATCCCTTCGTTTACTCGCAGGCAATACTTCTTCAACGATTCCCCTCCTAGTCAAGGTACAATAAAAACTTGCGTCTGCTTTTTGAATTTCAGTCCTGCTCATTCCCGAAAAGTTCTCTTGGCAATATTTCTTGAGTACCTCTACCGTAAGCTCATTCCATTGTCTTGCTTCCCGCTTTGGCAGCACCTCATCGAGAAGCCCTTTTCTCCGAACCGTATGATAAAAATGATTATCTTCATTCTTAACCTCAGTTCTGCTCATCCCGGAAAGATTTTCTTCACGGTACTTTCTGAAGTCATCTACAGTGAAACCGTCCCACTTACTCCTCCACTTTTTTGGGAAGACTTCATCAAGCAATCCTCTTCTTTGAACTGCACTATAGAAACCGCCATCATCCTCTTTGACTTTTCTCCTACCTGCACCCTCTGCAAAATTTTCTCCATAATATCTCCTAAAGTCCTCCACAGTTAATTCTTTCCAACTTCTTCTGCCTTCTCTTCTATTCATCTGCTGGTTCCTCCGTTCCTGCTTCCTCAACAATCTGTTTAAGGATGTCTAACTCCTCATCTGCATAGCCTAATTTTACTTTGACTGCGGAAAGGCTTCCATGGTATTTCCTTACAGCCGCGTATAAACTTCCATGCATCAGATTCAGTTCCTTTGCGATAGGAAATCTTCCCAGTTCCTCAACAATAGGGTCTAGCTCTTCTTTGACTTTCTCAATGTCCCTGTAATACCCATCCGGTTTTTGAGGAAGCTCTTCCCCATACAATCCCCTAATTTTATTCAATCCACCATGATGATAAGCTATCCCTCCCAATAAAGCCGGATTTCTCCTTTGGATTTCCTTTGAGGTAGGAAATTTTCCGAATTCTTCGATGATTAAGTCCAGTTCCTTCCTCACATTGTCGATGTTCTTCCAGTAACCATAAGATCTTCGGTCATGTTCTCCCCCATATTCTTCTCTCACTTTTCTGATCCCACCAAGATGTTTCTGTAATGCCACAGCCAAAGTAGAATTTGCTTTTCTTAGCTCCGTATTTGTGGGAAACCTTCCCCCCAACTTTTCTATTACCTTTTCCAGCTCGTTTTGAATATTCGTTGGATTCTTCCAGTGACCTCTTGGTTTCTTCTTCACTGGTGGGAAAACATCATCTGCGATTCCTTTACGATACGCCGCAGAAACAAAAGAGGATTCTACCTTAGATATTTCAGTCCGCGTCCTACCACGGTAATTATCATGATAATAGTTTTTGAAGTCTTCTAAGTTCCAGTCCTCCCAACGGCCTCTGCTTGGAGGGATTATGTAACTCCACAGGCCACTTCTTTGGACTGCCCCATAAAAACTTCTATTTGCCTGCAGAACTTCTTTCCTTGTCATCCCTTTGCAATTATCATCATAATATTTCTGAAAATCTTCTTTTGTGAAATCCTGCCAGTTATTACGGATTGGCTTTGGAAATACAGCATCGACTAATCCCTTACCCCATATCGCTTGATAAAAACCGGTATCTTTCTTTGCAACTCTACTTCTGCTCATTCCTGAATAATTCTCTTCATAATACTTCCTAAAATCCTCTGCAGTGAACCCTTTCCAGTTTCTTCTAGTCATCCATTTTAACCCCCCTATCTCTTTCTCGCAAGTCTTTTTCTTAGTTACGACAACATCAACTGACGAATAGTATTAATAAACTCTTCTGCTACTTTTATTGAATTCTCAGCATGATGCTTCTCTGCATTCTGGGAAACGAAGTAAGTAAATCTTTCCCGTTTCTCTCTTTGCTGCTGATACTCTTTGGCATAAGCAAAAGCGGTCTTCTGATACTCCCCAAGATCGAACGCCTGAACCTCTGCCGCTTCTTCCAGAGCATTACAATACTCCTCATAAAGGTGTTTGGCCAATTTCCCTGTTTTAACGAGATAATACACCACTAAATGAAGAGTTATCGCATGTACACCCCGAACTCCCTCCCTCAGCTTTCTGTCGTACTTCAAAGCGAGATATGAATGAACGATATAATACATTGATTAATATGCTGCACTTACTGCTTCACTGAAGTCATGGTAGCTAGGCGAGGGTTTTGGCTCCATAGAAGATCTCTCAAGTATCATCTTTGCTGTCTGTAAGCGATTTAACGACTTATGCTCATAGAATTTTGAGATTTGATATTTTTCCTGATCATCAAGCTTTTTTATGTCACCTTCATCAAATAACTCTTTCATTCTTTTCCCTGACTCTGAAATCTTCCTATTGATGTAATCTTCTTCCTTCGTCATGTTCTCCTTACCAGCTGCCCATATTGCTCAATTCCATAGAGAACAACATGATGTTTTACTGCTTCATTCCCCACATTTAATTGTTGTGGCTTCTGAATCATTTCTACAAAATCATCTTCACCAATAACTGTAATATGTTTACGAACTTTTGTGTAAGACCCGCGTATAGCTGATTCTATATCCTTAATGCTTCCTGCAGGGACAATTGCTAGAATGTCAAGATCAGACTTCCCTGTCTGCTTCCCTTTCGCATAACCCCCAAAAACAAGTAGGCAAAAGAATGTTGTCCTCACCTGTGAAAGAACGTCATTAAGAAAAACTTGCAGCCATTTGTTTTTCCTTATAAATTCTTCTTTTCTTCTTGTTTCAGCACTGATAATGATTCCCAGCGGCGCATTTGGATTGATAGTAATTATTTTCGCTGGAGGAGCATCCTTCAATAAGAGGATTTCTTTTCTTTCAAGGTCCCTGATATTATTATACACTAAAGGATAAGATTTACTTAAATTCTTGGCAGTACCTCTAATCGTCTGCGGGTCTTCCTGATTCAATAGGTAAGCGATGATTTCAAGTTGAGTTTTTGTGGCCATTTTCGTCTGTTATTTGATTATACTGTTAGTGATATCAATTGATACTGCCACTAGTATTTAAATGTTTTGGCCAGGTACGGAATCTGTTACTCATCTTTTCCTACTCAACCCATTATAATTCTCTTCATAATACCGCCTGAACTCATCCACAGTGAAATTTTGCCAACTTCGTCTTTTTCTGATCTTACTCATCTGCTTCCTCAACGATCTGTTTAAGGATGTCCAGTTCTTCATCGATGTAACCAAAGGCCACTTTGAACTTTGTAATCCCCCCATGATACCGATTGACTGCTTCTAACAAGCCTTTTTTTCGCTGAATTTCCTTTCGTGAAGGAAAATGACCTAGTTCTTGGATTAACTGTTCCACCTCACTTCTAAGATTGTCCTCATCTTCCCAATAACCTTTAGGCTTTTTCTCTGCCGGTTGACCATACAGGGCCTTTACCTTATTGAAGCCACCGTGGTACTTCCTGATTGCCGACACAAGAGAACAACTTCTTTCCTCCACTTCATTGTATGAGGGGAATCTTCCTAGTTCGTCAATTATCTCTTGAATCTCTCTTTTAACATGCGCAATCTCCCTCCAATAATTGGGTTTTTTCCACGACACTTTGTATCCTAATTGTTGTCTGAGATGAGCGAGTCCGCCGTGATATTTTTGGATCGGTGCGCTTAGTGAAGTATTCCTTTGCTTAATCTCATTGTTTGTAGGAAATCTTCCCAGCTCATCAATTATTGGTTGTAGTTCTTTTTTCACATTTTCAATATCTTTCCAATAATTGTCTACCCTGCGTTTATTTTTAGCCCCGTATTCGCTACGAACCTTTCTTATGCCTCCTAATTCTCTATTGATCGCAACCAGTAATGTTGAGTTTCTCCTCTTGATCTCTTTGTTTGAAGGAAACCTGCCCCCAAATTCCTCAATTATTTCCTCAAGCTCTTTTTTGATATTCTTTTCATCCTTCCAATACCCGTGTGGTTTATTTTCTGAACGCGGAAAGACTTCTTTTACAAACCCTTTACGATAAGCTGCACCAACAAATGGCTTGTCAATTCCCGCAACTTCGTTAGAATTCATCCCCTCATAATTCTCCCGGTAATGTTTCTTGAAATCTTCTAATGTCCAATGCTTCCAGCGATTGCTGTCCTTCGGGATGATCCTGTTCTGCAGTCCTCTGCTCTGCACAGCATCAAAAAAACGTGGATCCTCTTTCCTGACCTCTTTCTTTGCCATCCCCCGATAATTTTCATCATAATATCTCTGGAAATCCTCTTCAGTGAAACTAGCCCAATCCTTACGCATGAATTTCGGAAATGCAGAATCAAGCAACCCATTTATCTTGATGATCTGATAATAACCCGGGTCAACAGCAGCCACCTCACTTCTACTCATCCCAGCATAATTCTCCTCATAATACTTACTGAAATCTTCTACAGTGAAATCTTTCCAGCTTCGTCTTTTTCTGATCTTACCCATCTGCTTCCTCGACAATCTGTTTTAACAGTTCTAATTCTTGATCTAAGTATCCTAATTTCACTCTGACAGCATCAATCCCCCCATGTAAACTTCTGATATAACTATCCAGGCTGGAGTTTATTCTTCTCAGTTCAGATGAAATCGGAAATTTTCCCAGTTCTGCGATAACTTTCTCTAATTCCGCTCCAACATTTTCTAAATCCTGATAATACCCATTTGGTTTCTTCTTTTGTGGAAAAACCAACCTTAGAATTTTTCTTTTCTTTACTGCCTGATAAAATTGTGACCCTCCATTCTTATCCTTCTCAACTTCGTTTCCACTCATGCCTTGAAAATTCTTCCCATAATGTCTCTGGAAATCTTCTGTCGTCCAGTTAAGCCAGTCATACCTTTTTTTTGGAATTATTTCCTCAACCAAACCCCTTCTAAGTATTGCATGATAGAATTTGTTATCTTGACCATCCACCTCTTTCCTACTTAGTCCATTTAAATGTTCCTCATAATAATCCTTAAGTTCCTCATCACTCATGCTTTGCCAGTCGTTATATTTCCTTTCATTGAATACCTCTTCTATCAATCCTCTCCTGTATACTGCCTTATAAAACCCAATATTAATTTTTTGAACATCTCCTGGACTAAATCCCCGCAGGTGTATCTCCATAAAATCTTTAAAATCCTGTAAGTCCCATCTGTCATACTTACACCTCTTGTTTGGTGGGAAAACTTGCTTAGTAAAACCCCTCTTCCACACAGTATCATAAAATCCACTATCCGCTTTCTTAACATCACTACTGCTTAACCCTTGATAGTGGTCTTCATAATACCTCCTGAAATCATCTACAGTGAATCCTTTCCAGCTCCTCCTTCCCCCTCTTCTACTCATCTCCTTCCTCCCTTCCAGCGTCTTCAACAATCTGTCTGAGGACATCCAACTCTTCATCTGCATAACCCAGTTTAATCTTCATAGCAATATATCCCCCATGATATTTTTCCAGACTGTAAGCTAACCCCGGTATTTTCAGGTTGATTTCTTTATAGGTAGGATACCTTCCCAATTCATCGCAGAGAACTTCCAATTCTTTACCTACATTTTCAAGTTCCATCCAATACCCTGGCACCCTAATGATAGGTTTGTACCCATAAGCTCTTCTTGCTGCAAGCACCCCTCCAAAAACGTTGTTGATGCCCGAAAGAAGAGAACCGCACATCTTCTGAATCTCTTTTGCAGTTGGAAACCTCCCTAGTTCCTGAATCACTTTTTCCAACTCTTTCCTTACATTGTCTTCATCTGACCAATAATGGTCCGGTTTCTTTCCTTTTTCTCCATAAATTTCCTGCATCTCCCGAATACCCCCGTGATATTTGCTGATGGCCCCCCCCAGAGAGGAATTTTCTTTCGCAATTTCTGAAGATGTTGGAAAATGACCCAGCTTCTTAATCAGATCATCAAATTCTTTTCTGACATTATCCAAATTCTTCCAGTAATCATTAGGTCTCTTTTCATAAGAACATCCCATCTTCTCTCTAACCCCGGTAAGGCCCCCATGATATGTTCTGATAGATGTCATGAAAGCTTTGTTTCTGAGATTGATTTCTGCAGTCGTGGGGAATCTTCCCAACTCTTGGATTATCGGCTCCAACTCATTTCGAATATTATCAAAGTCCTGCCAGTACCCATGCGGTCTTCTTAGCCGTACGAGAAAGACTTCATCTGCATAATCTCTTCTCATGACAGCTTCATAGAAACTGCTATCTGCTTTGTACACTTCACACCGGCTCATGCCAGCATAGTTCTGATTATATAATTCTTGGAAATCTTCCAGAGTGAACCCATCCCACTTCTTTCTCACCTTTGGGGGAAACACTTGGTCAGAGAATCCCTTCCTGGTAACTGTACAAAAAAAACCACTATCTCTTTTTTCTACATCAGTTCTACTCATCCCTGCATAATTATCTTCATAATACCTCCTGAAATCCTCTACAGTGAAGTCTTTCCAGCTCCTCCTTTCCCCCCTTCTTCTACTCATCTGCCGCTTCCTCCACGATTTCTTTGAGAAGATCAAATTCCTCGTTTGCATAACCGAGTTTGATTTTGACTGCATTGAATCCTCCGTGATACTTTGCAATCCCATGCATAAGCCCACGGTTTCGGCTTTGCAACTGCTTACATACTGGAAATTTTCCCAGTTCATCAATTATCGGCTGTAATTCTTCTCGTACGTTCCCAATATCCTCGTAGTATCCCGTAGGCTTGTAAAGGGGCTTTTCACCATACAACTCTCGAATCCTGTTCAACCCGCCATGATGAGAGCCTATCCCCCCCATCAAAGCTGGATTCTTCTCGTGAAGCTCATTTTGAGTGGGAAACTTTCCCAATTCCTCGATGATCGAATCCGATTCTTTCTTAACATTGTCAACTTCCTTCCAGTAACCATCTGGTCTCCGTTTGTGTTCTACCCTATATTTCTTTCTCAACTCCAGCATCCCTCCAAAATGTTCACTAATTATTCTAGTCAAAGAACTATTCATCTTTTTAATCTCAGCGTGGGTAGGAAATCGTCCTTCCAATTGATCAATGACAATATCCAACTCCATTTGGATATTATTAGAGTCTTTCCAATAACCATTGGGTTTTATTTTCCTTAATGGGAAAACATCCTCTGAAAATCCTCTACCTAGAACTGTGCAATAGAAACTAGGGTCGGCCCTTTGCACCTCACTCCTACTCATCCCAGAATAATTGTCCTCATAATACCTCCTGAAATGTTCTACAGTGAATCCTTTCCAATTTCTTCTTTTCATTCTATTTGTCATCGGCCGTTTCCTCCACGATCTGCCTAAGGACTTCCAATTCTTCGTTTGCATAACCAAGCTTCATCTTGACAGCACTCATCCCGCCATGATACTTGACAATGGCGCTGACCAATCCCGAATCTCTGACCTGAATCTCACGATAGTACGGGAATCTACCTAACGCTTCAATGACGGGCTCCAGTTCCTCCATTACTTTTTCAATATCTCTCAGATATCCGTTAGGTCGTCGCGCTGCTTTTACACCAAAGAGTTTCCTCATCCTGTTGAATCCCCCGTGATAACTCACGATGGCGTTGCTTAACCCGCTGTTAACCGTCTCCAGCTCCCGTTGTTTAGGAAAATGGCCAAATTCTTCCATTGCAACCTCAATCTCTTTCATCACATTGCTCAGATCCTGCCAGTAGCCAGGCGGCCTCCTGCTAACACCATACTCTTTCCAGAAGTGGGTTATCCCGCCCCCTTTCTTTTGTATCGCGCCCATGAGACCACCATCAATCTCACGTATCTCCTTAACCGTGGGAAACATTCCCAGTTCTTCGACAATATTCTCCAATTCATTCCTGATGGTCTCTTTGGTCCAATATCCATGCGGTCTGGCCGCACTTTCCAACCCATACCAGCGCTTCACTCCCCTGACACCGCCGTGGTGGTTCTGAATCCCTTTCATCAATGCGGAATCATATTCTATAATCTCTGTTTGCGTCGGGAATTTTCCTAAGGAACCGATCAAAGGTCCCAGTCTTTCTTTTACACGCTCCCGATCCTTCCAGTAACCGTTGGGCTTTCTACCCATCCTTCTTCTGCACCTCACTTCTACTCATCCCTACATAATGCTCTTGATAATAATGTATGAAATCCTCTACAGTGAAATCTTTCCAGCTTCTTCTCTTAATCATTTATCGTTTCCTCCATTCCGACTTCCTCAACTATCTTCCTCAGTACATCCAACTCTTCATCCGCATAACCCAGTTTAATCTTCATAGCAATATATCCCCCATGATGCCGCTGGATAGCAGTTGCCAAAGAACTGTTTTTTTCATTGATTTCTTTACAAGTGGGAAACTTTTCACCTAATTCTTCGATAATCAATTCCAACTCCCAATGTATATTATTGATGTCTTTGTAATACCCGTCAGGTTTGCGACGTTGCTTTTCCCCACACATCTCTCTTATCTTATTCAATCCACCATGATGCATGGCTATCCCTTTCATCAAACCACAGTTTCTCTTCTGAATTTCCCTTTGGGTAGGAAATCTTCCTAACTCTTCCATGATTAGGTCCAGTTCTTTCTGCACATTATCGATTTCTGTCCAGTAACCGTGAGGTCTTTGGTTACTTTCTACCCCATACTTCTCCCTCACTTTCCTAATCCCTCCAAGATGTCGTTTTATGGCTACTGCTAATGAGCTATTCATCTTATTGATCTCTGCATATGTGGGAAACCTCCCTCCTAACTGCTCTATGGTTTTTTCTAGTTCATTTTGTATGTTGCTTGGATCTTTCCAATACCCATCTGGTTTTGTTTTTATCGGTGGAAAAACATCATCTGCAAATTTTTTACGCAGTACTGTAGCATAGAAACTACAATCTTCTTTTGCTACCTCACTCCGGCCCATACCAGGATAGTGCTCCTCATAGAAACTTTTGAAGTCTTCTAGTTTCCAACCTTGGTAGGTCCGTCTCTTCCTTTCTGGAAAAACAGAATTGAGGAATCCTTTATCCCAGACCGTGCCATAGAAACTCCCATCAGCTTTTTGAACTTCTCCCCGACTCAACCCACCATAATTTTCCTCATAATACTTCCTGAAGTCTTCTGCAGTGAATCCTTTCCAGCTTCTTCCCATATCAATCCTCCGATACCACTAACCCATTAGAATCTACCCGCAAACGCTTCTTTCCAGTATATCTCTTGGTCTTCTTCTTCCCACCGGTGCCCCTGACCCCTTCGTCAACAACCCCACTTATCTGTTCCTGCACACCTCTTACTCCCCGCTTCTTATCCCCAGTCTTCTTCTCATCCTCTGCAACATCTTCATCAGAATGTGGATTCTCTAACAGGAAGAATCTTTCATCTACTTCATCAACAGTCTCAACTTTCCTGAAGATGGAAAAGTTAGTGTTGTCCAACTTGCTGGCGTAAGCTTGTGCATAGTGTTGTCCAAAATTTCCTTTCAGGAGCTTGCGCATCTCAGCCGAAATCCTATAACGTCTCTGCCTTACTACAGGTTCAAAACCGCTTTCTTCCATTCCCCTATAAAACTCTTTGCTGAAATAAAAACTGCCTATCCCCACTTGGAAAAAGCCCCCCTCTACCATGATGCTGTTTGCCTCAATGACATAATCTCTGATCTTGGTCTTGTTCGGTAGCAAAGTTATGGAAGAACAGTCAACTAGATCAAACCGACCATACCTCTCAAAGAACTCCTCGTCAAACACCCTGGGTTTGCCAGTTATGTCTGCCAAATATTTGTGAGGGTTTGGACTCGCCGCATGCATGTGCTTAGAGAAATCCCTTTCCATTATCAGGGGCATCCCAAAACCATTCTCTTTCACCATGTTCTCCAATTCATCAAAAGCTGTATACAATATTCCCTGGCCAGCTGCATCAGCCAGAAGAAGTCTAGGAAAATCCAACTCTCCCCGTAGACTTCTGTTTACCAAGTCAGCAACTTTCGCTCTGGCCAACACGTAAGGCCCTAGAAGATGGAAATTCTCTACGTATCTCCCCACAAAATCCTCTTTATGCCAGCAGTTCACCGGATCGTCAGCAATACTCTTCCTGATTTCCTGCCCGATGGTCGCTTCATAAGTACTCTCCGCCTGCAATATCTGGGCCCGCCCCCGTCTCTTTCTCCTCTGGACCATCTTTGTATTAAAACTATCAGGGGTATCAACCTCACACCTGGACAGATCGATGGCTAGCCCACCTCTTCTCTTAAGGAAGATACCTTTCAACCTTTCAACGTCTCTGGCCCCGCCCAGGATGGCCTTTTCTTTATCCAGAAGTTCAATACCATCCAGGGCCATCTGGATATTTTCTCTTTTGTTTTCAACCAGTTTCTGAACGTCGTAGTCAATAGAATCCTTCCCCATCAAAAGATGGATAGTCACTTTCTCCCTCTGTCCCCGACGGTTGATCCTTGCTATGCCCTGATCTGTGGGCGCCGGACTATAATGTTGATCCAGAAATATTCCTGTTTTGGCAGCTGAGAAGTTCAATGAGACCCCCCCGGACTTAGTCGTACAGACAACCCCGTCCAAACCATCATTCAATCGGTCGACAGTTTCCTCCCGGACCTGGTCATCGGTAAAACCGTCAATAGTAATCAATTCAATAGGTCTGCCCAACCTATATCTCAACCGATCTTGCAGCTCGTCCCGCAGAGGTCTGATGCCTAAACGCTCAAATTCTGCGGAAAGGTCCAACTTTCGATATTCTGCTTCAAGTTGCACCACCTCCCGTGTCACTCCCTCGGCAAACATGCTTGAAAAGATAACCACTTTATTCCCCTCAGCCAGAGGACCATCTGCAAGAACCTCTTCCAGTCGTTGATACTTAGCCGAATCCGTACGGGTAAGCTTCCCGATCAGCTCCATCTCCTGCAGGACGGAAGGACTTACTAACCGCGGATCCAGCACAGCGTACCTGATCTGGGTCAACCAATCTCTCTTCCCTTTCTCAAAAACGTAATCGACAATTTTTCTCTGCACCGGAGTTAGTTCTACTTCCTCTTCGATAATCTTATGACCGGGAAGAGTGGTAACTTCCTCACTGGTTCGCCGTACCGTGTTCTGTCGGGTAAGCGTGTACAAAGCTCTGGGATCCCCTTCGTAGATCTCGTAGAAACGGTTCCTGATATTTTCAAAATCCAGCTTGACAACATTTTTCCCGTCTTCCTCCTTCTGCTGCAGGAAATATTCCGGTTTCAGCATGAAAAAGATGGTGGCGTAGTCATCCAGGTTGTCGGGCATGGGTGTTCCGGAAAGAAGGGTGAGATACTCCAGTTCAGGGTTCGTGGCTAGCAGACGAACTGCAAAACCTTCCGTCACCGCTCCTTTCTTGGTGAGGTTACGATCATTCTTCGCCTCCTGCACCTCATCAATTATCAGATGATCATATCCTAATTCAAGCAGTACCTCGTAGACCTTCTTATCTTGCCCATCAACAACGAATGACACAGGTAGCTGCTCATAGTTCGCAAAGACGAAATCTGCTTTCTTTAACTCCTCCAAAAAGGCAGCATCCTTAGTCCCATTTACCCAAGCTACTGTTTTTTTGTCTGGGAAATACCTTTTGGTCAATTCTCCCTCCAGACCATCACTCCAAGCCTTGCTGCTGGCTTTCGGTCCGATAACCAGAGTTCTTCCATGGATTTTCTTACCTTCCCTCTCTCTCTTCTTAACGACAAGCGGCTGGAGCAAGGTGGCGATAGCCGTCTTCCCTGTACCGCAATCGTCAAAGACACCAAAACGCTTCTCTTCCAGATTATGATAGATAGCAACTGCTTGGTGAAAAGAAGGTAGAACTCCCCGCTTGCCGCTGGTAGGATGCTCAAACTGTTGGTTGGCATATTCCTGCAATTGCTCCTGCAAGGCCAGGTATCCCTGGAATGCAGCCAACTGATCTTCATACAGAAAACGGAGATTACTATTTGTCTGCTGCCTAACAACAGACTCAAGCCGAGTTATGGCTTCCTGTGGATCTTCCTCTCCTCTGAATAACCTCGAACATTCTCTCTTCGCTTTCTCTTTCAGGATCATAAACAACCTTTTCTTATCCTCGTATTCCCCACTCTGCGTATTTTCTGCTCTTAGAACATCGAAATGGTTATCCGGCAGTTGTTTCAATAATTTCGTAAAGATCTCATTAGCGCTGATCTTATCCTCAGTCTCATTCTCCCCTTCATCCCTGTCTGGCCTATGTTTAGGTTTCTTATTTTTTCTCCTCTCTTTAAGGATGCTTTTCGCTACCCTATACAGATTGTCATAGGAACCTATCTGTTTTCTCACCTCATCCCTTACCTGGGGGATATTCAATACAAAAGCAGCATAGAGTTTTGCGTCCTCCCTACGATCCAAAATCTTAGCTACCTCAAAATAATCATGTTTATCTCTCTTACTTGCCTCTAAGAGTATCTTGTCCAATTCCTGCCCCGCAGATCTCAGCTCCTCCTCAGAAGTGAACCAATCACCCCTTCTTTTCGCCCTCTCCACAAAACGACGGTAATGTTCATTCTCACCATACCTCATCTTATACAACTCAGCTGAACCTACCACAAGATTGCTTCTGTTCTGGCTCCTTATCAACCTAAGAAGACTGCTATACTTCTCCTGACTCATCCTACCTGACTTAAGCCGTTCCCGTAGTTTTTCCTCAATCATCGTAGAGTAGCTTACCCAATGTGATACTTACCTCATAGTAATCCTTACTTAATGTAATAATAACCCCTGCAGTTAGGAGGAACCTTTGATCTCTTCCTCATCTTTACCAAAGATCCATCTACAGGAGATCCCTCAATCCACAATTTTTCTCCTTTCAAAAGGTCATATCCATCAAACACTTCATCTACAAGCAGCTTCTTACTTAGATTTCCTGGCCCTTGTACATGTCCATCTTCAAAACGACCAGCGATCAGGGTCAAGCAGCTGCCCCCATCTCCGACAGTGAGGTCCATCAGAGTTTTCCCATACTTCTTACTGACTGATAATGCCCCTGGTTTGTATTTGTCGAACTTATGTTTAGTATGCTCTCCGTACGTCCCTTTCCAGGCAGAAACTTCAGTGATAATTCCCCTTACCTTGCTGCCATGGAAATCCCTTACTATCTCCCTACCCAGCAGTTGCTGCGCCGCAACTTCGGGCTCCTGACTAAATAATTCTTCCAATTTAATTTTTAATCCCCCCTATTGACAGTTCTTAGAGTAATAAAAACAAATTCACTTATAAACCTTTCACATAAGAAAACACCAACCGCTAGCATCTTCACCACTGCCCAGTAAGATTGTGCTGCATCCCATAAACAAAAACCTTTATAAACCACTACTAAAACATTTCCAACGTAAAGAGGGATTGTTACATGACAAAGATAAATCGGGTTTCGATGCATGGATTCAAGAGTTTTGCTCATAAGACAGATATTCCTTTCGACGACAAGTTTAATTGTATTCTGGGTCCGAATGGCGCAGGGAAAAGTAATGTCGGCGATGCAATATGCTTTGTCCTGGGCAGACTGTCTGCTAAGTCCTTGCGTGCAGAGAAAGCTGCCAACCTCATCTTCAATGGTGGTAAGAAGAAAAGGCCATCCGCTTCTGGCACGGTGGAGATTGCTTTCTGTAACAAGAACAATATTTTTCCGGGGGAAAGTAATGAGATCGTCGTCAGTAGGACCATCACCAAAAAAGGGAACAGTATCTATCGGGTGAATGGAAAGCGGCATACCCGGACTGAGATCCTTGACCTTCTTGCGCATGCGAACGTGAATCCCGATGGATATAACATCATCCTACAAGGAGACATCACACGATTTGTAGACATGCCGCATGTAGGAAGGCGGAAGATTATCGAAGAGATCAGCAATGTGACAACCTACGAGGAAAAGAAACACAAAGCTCTTCTTGAATTAAACAAAGTTGAGGATAAACTGAATAACGCCGAGATAATTCTCAAAGAAAGGAAGACTTACCTCAGAGAACTAAAGAAAGACAGGGATCAGGCTCTCAAATTTAAGGAATTGAAGGAACAGATCGATTCTAACAAAGCGACCCATCTCTGGTCGCAAATCGAGGAAAAGAAGAAAGCAAAAGAGAAATATGACCTGGAGACAAGGAAGCATGAGGAGAGGATTGAGGCTGCAGAAGCAGGTATCAGCAAGTTGAAGGCCAAGATAGTTGAGCACAAAGAGGTCATCAACACGATCAATAAGGAAATTGAACAAAAAGGAGAGGAAGGACAATTAAAAGTACATAAAGAGATTGAAGACATCAAAGTCACTCTTGCCAAGCGCAAAGCACGCATCTCTACTCTGAAAGATGAGATCAGTAAGATCCAACAGAGGAGAGATCAGTTAAAGCTTGAGAATAAGGAATTGCAGGAAAAATCATCTTCTCACACTCAAAAGCAGCGCGAGTTGCAGCAGCAGATCAAAAAGGGGAGCAGAGAGCGGCAACAGTTGGAACAGAGTATCGCTCAGTTCAAGAAGAAACATAAGATCGAATCATCTCAGGAAATGGACAAGGAGATCGAGGAAAAAGATAAACTTATCGATAAGAAACAGGAAGAGGTGCAACAGATCCGTCAGAGACAGCAGGAACTTCTGCGGGACAAAGATAAGATCGAATACCAGTTGCAGACTGCCGACGAGAGAATCAAGAAAGTGAAGGAGGTTGAGAAGGAAAATAAAGGACAGATTACCGAACTGCAGAATCAAAAGAGCAATTTTAAAGCTGCAACATTAAGATTAAACCAGCTTCTCGACCATGACAGCAGTTTTGCTTCTCAATTGGCCAATGCCAGAAGACAGCTAGTTGATCTGCAGGAAAAGCAGGCAAAACTTAACGCCAGGACGATGAGTATCCAGGCAGGATTGGCTGGAAGCGAGGCTGTCAAAAGCATCCTCAGCAACAGGAAAAAATTCAGAGGAGTACATGGCACCGTCGCAGAACTGGGACAGGTGAATAAAAAATATGCGCTTCCATTAGAGACTGCTGCTGGTGGCAGGATGCAAAACATTGTTGTCGATAATGACAGGACCGCTGCTGAATGCATCAAATTTCTCAAGAGCAACAGGGCAGGCTCCGCCTCATTCATCCCATTGAACAAGATCAAATCACGCAGTATCTCCCCCGAAGACAAGACTCTGCTCAAACAAGAAGGGGTCCATGATTTTGCGATCAACCTGATTACCTTCAAACCGCAGTTAAAGAAGGCCTATGAATATGTCTTTGGTAATACTTTAGTGGTAGAGAATATCGACACTGCGCGTAATGTGGGCATCGGCAGGATCAAGATGAGCACTCTTGACGGGAATATCGCCGAAGGCAGCGGGGTCATGCGTGGTGGTTTTATCGGCCGTAAAACCTCTCTGAGCTTTAAGGAAACAGATTCTCTTGAAGAACTAGACAAGTTAGAGGGAGAGATCTCTCAGTTGCAGGGTGTCGTCTCCAATGTTGAAGTAAAAAGAGCCGCCAATGAAACTGAGATATGTACCTTGCGCAACCAAAAAGCGGAACTGGAAGCAGAAATAATCAAGCTTGAGAAGACATTGCATCTGGAAACAGGGGATCTGGGAGCTACATCTGAACTGAAAAAAGAGTTGCAGGAGCAGTTGGACGGAATAGAAAAGAATTTGGGAGAAGTTCAAAAAGACATATCCACGATCAACCGTGAACTGGCTGATCTAAAATCTAAGAAACATTCTTTGCGTTCTCAAGTTAGCGAATTACGCAATCCTCGTCTACTGGCACAACTGACAGCATTTGAGGAATCTAAACAGAAATGCAGGGAAAATTTATTGAAACTGCAAACCGAACTCAAGAGCAGTTCTGCCAAGACAGAAGAGCTTTACGGCCCAGAGGAAGAGAAAATCAGAGACATCATGAAACAGCATGATAAAGAAGAGACCCAGTTTGCTGCTGAGATGAAAGAACTGGCAGGAAGCATACAAAAAAATGAGAAAGAACTTACGCAGAAAGAAAAAGCCAGTAAAGAATTCTATGCAAAATATAAAGCATTGTTCAACAAGAGAGAAAAGCTTGGCACGGAAGTAAGCAACCATGAGAATGATATAGAGAACCGTCGTGAGAAGAGCCGAACTCATGAACGTGAAAATAATATCGTCTCTTTAAAAAATGCAGAAATCAAAGCAAAGTTAGCAGGCCTGGAGGAAGAGTTTAGCAAGTACAAAGAAGCTCCTCTTCTCAAGAACAAAGATCCCCAGGAGATCCAGAAAGAGATCGCCCGCTTTGAGATCATGCTCAGCCAGATGTCTGCCGTCAACATGAAAGCTCTGGAAGTATATGAACAGATTGAAGGGGAATACAACAAGCTGATCGAGAAGAAGAAAGGCTTGGGAATAGAGAAGACAGACGTTCTCACCTTGATGAATGAGATTGAGACAAAGAAAAAGGACCATTTTATGAAAACATACAAAGAGGTTGACAAGAATTTCCGTCGTATCTTCGCCAGTCTCTTCAAGAAAGGGAATGCCTATCTGCAGCTTGACAATCCCCAGCAGCCCTTTGAAGACGGATTGAGTGTCAAGGTCAAGATAACCGGTAAGAGATACATGGATATTAAATCGTTATCAGGAGGAGAGAAAACCCTGACTGCACTTTCTTTCATCTTTGCCATCCAGGAACATCAGCCAGCTTCATTCTATGTACTGGATGAGATCGACGCTGCTTTGGACAAACATAACTCCGAGACGCTTGCGAAACTGGTCAGGAATTATGTAAATAATGCTCAATACATCTTGATATCTCACAACGATTCAGTCATTTCTGAAGCAGATACTCTGTTTGGTGTAAGTATGAATGAAGGAGTTAGTAAGGTTACTAGTTTGAAGATATAGATTTCTACGGATAAAACAACTTGGGGAGAATACTGGACAATAGGATTTAGGGAGTACAAAAATTGTAGAAAATATTTTAGGGACTACATCATCCCCATTTAGAAAAAATCTTCTCATAAGTATCGATAAGCTGTTTATAACAGAAACCTACAATTTCTTTGTAAAAATCAGGCTCAGCTTTTGCTAAATCTGCTTTATGTCCCACAGAAAGTACTCTGTAATACTCTTTTCTGGTTCTATTCTTAACAAGAATGGGGGGCAAATTACGTTTCAATAACATTAAATTTAGTATCATCCTCCCAGTTCTGCCATTACCATCATAAAAGGGATGAATCCTTTCAAACTTTTCATGGAAAATGGCAGATAAAATCAGTGGGTGCAACTTTCTCCTATTCTCTTTATACCATTTCAGCAAGATTTTCATATCAATAGGGACATATTTCGCATCACTTGTCTCAAAACTTGCTCCAAATACCCTAACATTGTGTTTTCTGAAATATCCAACACGCTGGTCAATGTTTTTTAGCAGTCTAGAATGAATATTGATTATCAATTCTTCATTAATTGCAGGCTTAATCTCCAACAAATAATCAAATGTTTCTTTCTCATTAATATGATCATATATTTCCTTTAAGTCCTTTCCTTCAGGAGACTTATTTTCATTCAGCAGGAGATTTGTTTCTTCTAGTGTTAAGGTGTTCCCTTCAATTGCATTTGTGTTGTAAATGAAATAAGTTTTAAAGTCCTTGAACATATCTGACAAAAGAGCTTTGTCTGAATTTTTCAACTTATTATGGAAGTCTTTTTTTAACCATTCTATCTTCTCCAACTGCCTTTCAGTTAGAAATAATTTATTCTGATCTTCTCCAGCCAACTCTTTTCTCACAGCTTCAATCTTAGACTTAGGAACCGCGGAGACCTTCTTTTCCAGCTCTTTTTTGTTCATGGGCTCTTTTCCTAAATATGCAACAGTTTTTGTTCTTACTTTATTCCCTACTCTCACTGAAATTTTTAGGTAGTTGTATGTATTCCCATGTATTTTCTTCTTTTCAATGTACATACCGGTATTTAGGGACTACAAGTATTTAAATTTTCCGGTTTAGGGATTACAAAAGTTGTTTTTGGCCAGGGCATTCAGATTTCATCATGTATGTTGAAGCCGTTATTCGCAATGAATTAGCCTCAAAATATGATGGACTTATTTCAGCCGAACATGAACCCAATCACAGTTGGAAAGGAATTCCCAACAGATTCCCAACATTTGTGTCTTATCTGGAAAATAGGTGCAGTCGTCTTCTTGAAGAAAAAAGAAAAGAAAGAATTGAGGAAGAACTCCGGGCGACTCATGAGGAATTACGAGAACTCTGATTATTCCCATTTAACCAAATTATGTGCACAGATTCAATACTTAATTACAAACCCAGTAAACTCTCCTCGATATTCATTCTCCACAACCTTTACATCGCCCACACTTGCCCCACTTGGACCAGAATGACACCACTCCACTAACCGGTAAACATCCTCCTCTTTTCCTTCAACAACAACCTCTACTTCATTCCCGGAAGGAAGATTCCTTACCCAGCCAGTTAGGTGCAGCTTATCTGCCTCTTCCTTTGTGTTTGCTCTGAAGAAGACACCTTGTACTTTTCCTTTGATTGTTATGTGTAGGCGAATCATACATATAGAGAATGCACTTAGAAATTTAAATGTTACTGAATAATACTATCATAGACTACGCGTTCCCTTCCCACTCCTTATAAAATCTCTCCAAAAACGTCTCCATGAACGTATGCCTCTCCTCAGCGATCTTCTTCGCAGTATCCGTGTTCATCAGATCTTTCAGCTTCAGAAGCTTTTCATAGAAATGGTTTACTGTTGTCCCCACTGCATTATCGTATTCCTCTTTGGTGAGCATCTCGTTTGGAGCAACTTTGGGATGGTACATGATATTCCCCTTATGTCCGCCGAAGGCAAACGTCCTGCCCACTCCGATGGCTCCCATCGCATCCAGTCGATCGGCATCCTGGACTACCATCAAGTCCCTAGACATCCGTATCTTATGTCCTTCCAGATGAGCTGAGTAGGAAAGGTTCTTTACGATATACTGGATGTGATCTCTTCTTAATCCACCTACTCCCACCTCATCCAGCCAGGCATCTATCATCTTAGGGGTCACACTCTCATCTCCACCATGCAATTTCTTATCACCAACATCATGCAGCAAAGAAGCCATCTCAACCACAAATATGTAAGCTCCTTCTTCCCTGGCAAGACGTCTGGCCATGTTCCAGACCCTATGTACGTGCCACCAATCGTGTCCGGAAGATTCTCCCTCTAACTCCTGCCGAACATATTCTACAGTTCTGTCAATTATCAGCTGCTTGTCCACAGGATTTGCTTCTACAAACTACTTATAACTATTTATGTAGTTCAGAATATCTTTCAAAAAGCACCTATATTTTTCTACAGATGTTCTTTTGCTTTCTCCATCAGCGGTAGTACAGCCTCTACTTCCGCTTTAGTCATCCTTCCTAACTTAGCAAAAGATAGCTCCCCTTCAGCATTCTTGTTTTGCCTGCCTAGCTGCAATTTAGGGGTTCCTTCATTGTAAGAAAAGACCGCAACCGTAATCACACTTCTTTCAAAATCAATTGACTCTGAAAACAATTCTTTATCTAAACTTTTATCAAATCCTGCCATTTTATATACCTCTGTATTTCTTATTTTCTACTAGATCAAAAAGCACGTCATAATCCGCCCTGGACTCATCATAGGTGCGGAACCTCTTTTCCTCATTCTCGGTATGTAAGATGCATCCAAGTGCTTCATAATCTGATTGTGAATTCCTATCTGTCCTCCTTTGTTGGTAGCTCTCATCAATATCATCCATCACCATTGCTTACACTGCCAGAAATGCCGCTGTTTTAAAAAGATTTGGGGAATAGGAGAAAATAGTTTTCAGAAAGGGACAAAACTCATCCTTCTCTCATCCTATAAACAGAAAGAATATCATCCAGACTTATGGGAATCCGGGTACCGATCTTCTCAGCTACCTGTCGTACGGTGTTATCTTTGCCGTAATGCTCTTTCGGAACATCTTTACCATAACTGGCTGTCAGCCGGTCTGGATTAAAAGCAGGATCAAGAATAATTCCTTCTGAATGTACATGTGTCAGCTTTCCATGATAAAAAGGTGCGACAGCTGCTTTGGTATGTACAGTCACATAGGCCCCGAGTAGATCATCTTCTTTGCTTTGATTCATGAATCTTTTAAATAGCTTGGATATCATTTCTTAACACTCTCCCTCGTTTCTACTTCACAGTGGTCCAGAGATTATATAAACTTTTCGGCAGAATTAGCTCCCTTTGCATAACTATAATAATACTAATCACGGAGAATACATCTCTATAATATCCCTGCAAGAGAGCTTAGTATTTGGACCATAATACTCATCGGCCCCTTCAATCCCCTCCCTAAGAACCTCAACGCAGTAGATGTAATCTTCATACAGAGCAGGCTCGTCAGAAACATCTCCCATGACCATATTCTCAGCTCCGCAAGGCAGACAAAGTAAAGTCAGATCAAGAACAAGCTTGCCCAAATGGTCTTTGTTGAATAGTCTCATATTATACTCATCAAATTTGGTGACTACACATCCAGATTGACAACTTCCAAAGCATGCTTCTGGATGAACTCTCTTCTTGGTGGGACTTCATCCCCCATCAGTATGGTAAACATCTGATCAGCAGAAACCGCATCTTCTACCGTCACTTTCTTCAATTGCCTGACCTTTGGGTCCATAGTCGTCTCCCAGAGCTGCTTAGGATTCATCTCCCCCAGACCTTTGTACCTCTGAATTCCAACATTGTCGCCCATCTCATTTTTTTTAACTTCTTTCTCAGCCTCAGTATAAACATACTCCACCCGCTTCCCTTTCTGCAACCTGAATAAAGGAGGCATGGCTACATAAACATGACCTTCCTCGACCAATAGTTTCATGTAGCGGTAGAAAAATGTAAGCAGTAATGTCATGATATGGCTTCCATCAACATCAGCATCGGTCATGATTATTACTTTATCATATCTCAGTTTTGACACATCAAATTCCTCTCCCACTCCTGTTCCAAGAGCGGTGATCATCGCTCTGATTTCTTTATTCTCCATACTCTTATGCAGACGCGCTTTCTCCACGTTGATGATCTTTCCACGCAATGGTAATATTGCCTGAAACTCGCGGTTGCGACCCATCTTTGCACTATTATGTACGAACACGCCAGAAGCCAAGGCAAAGTTGTGAGTATTTGGAACTTCAATGTCAAAGACATCTATTCTCTCTCGTACCTCCTCAACCCTAATAATCTTATGGTTAAAGTTTATTACCGCTTCTCTGACTTCTTCCGTATCCCCCCAGAAGAATCGATTAGTAAATGTGTCTATCCTTAAAAGAGTTTTATCATTTCTTTCCTTTCTTAATCTATTATATTCATTGACATCAATTCTCCCATGTGAATCATAGACTTCTCTTAGAGCCGCGAGAGTTTTCCTTAAGTAAGTTTGATTATACGCACGCATTCGCTTTTTCCGAAACTCTGGAGTCCACTGCTCCCGAGTTTTCTCTGTTCTCCATTTAAGCAGCTCCTCATCTTTCCACTGCTCCATAGCTAATCTGGAAAGCTGTTTCCGACGGATAGGATTTTGTTCAAAGAATTCTTTAACCCGATCCGACTGCTTTTTCCGATTCTCTCCATTACACCAATATTCTCTCTGGTTTTTGTTGAGAAGTTCATTATTAGCATTACGATATTCTGCATTGCTATAATAATAGTCCAAGAACTTCTGCACCATGAATTTTTTGTACTCAGGATCTTCCCACTGCCTAATCGCCCGCTCCCTAAGAATCTTCTTTGTATTTGGTTCTCGCATCCTCAGACTCATCTTATCTCTAAACTCTTTAGTCCGCCTCAACTTCCTGCATTTCTCTTTCACTTCCTCTGTGTGCAAAGTTTTCTCAATCCAATCCCGATGAAGTTGTAAGTGCTCTTCATTTGAAAGTCTATCGATATTTGTAGGGTTATTGTTCAATTTCTGGAAGTCAATGTGGTGACGATGAGGACCTTTGTTTAAACAATAAGTACCATTCCCAAGATTCCATTCATCCGCCAGCAAATGTGTGAAAATCCACCTATGTTTATTATTTTCATACACCATCTCATACCCATCAATCGTAATCCTCCCTCCTACCCGAGAAATCTTTCTCTTTAGAGGCATTAATGAATCTGCCGGAGAAAAATCACCAACTTTCCTGTAACCACCATCCCTTTCCATAAACTGGTGGTCACTTGTACAGATAATTTCCTTTCCGTTATCAAGAGTAACCTTAACGACCTCTGCCTTCTTCTTAGTAATCCTCGGGTTCATAATCTTTTCGATCCCAATTGTCCCATCTCCTCTGATTGTGTAACAGAAATTTCTCTTTCCTTGTTTATGCTCTTTCACCAGTTCCCTAAAGGATAAATTACGTCCATCTGTCAATGCAACCTCTGTATCTCCCGAAAAACACCCCCCCGCACTATCTCCTTCCACGATATATATCTCGCACTTCTTTGGATCACGGTTGCTGCAATCAGCCAACTTACCAGGCAATCCTGCTCCATCCAAAGCCCCTTTCCTCCTGGTCAGCTCCCTCGCTTTCCTGGCAGCTTCCCTGGCTCTTGCTGCGTCCTGACACTTCCCCGTGATCATCTTTCCTACCTGGGGATGCTCTCCCAGAAAAGTGCTGAATTCATCATGTACGATCGAGCTGGTGATACCAAACACTTCACTGTTCCCTAACTTTGTTTTAGTCTGACCCTCAAACTGCGGTTCTGGTACCTTAACAGAAATTACCGCTGTAAGACCTTCCTTGACATCATCACCAGATAGCTTAACATCTGCTTTGCCGCTGCTACTTTTAGCAAATGTATTGAGCACCCTTGTCAGAGCAGTCTTGAATCCTGAGAGGTGAGTTCCACCCTCAATAGTATTTATATTGTTTACAAAAGAAAAAATATTTTCCCTGTAACTAGCATTATAGCGTAAGGCTATCTCAACGCTGACATTATTCTTTACTTTCTCAAAATAGACCACTTTATGTAAAGGGGTCTTGTTCTGATCGACGAATTCTACAAACTCACTGATTCCACCATCATATTTGAAGAGTTCTCTTTTCTTCTCTTCTCGATCGTCCACCAGTTCGATTTGTACGCCCTTATTTAGAAACGCTAACTCCCTCAACCTCCTGGCCAGGATATCATAGTGAAATTCTATTTCGGGGAATATCTCATGATCTGGCTTGAACTGGACGATTGTCCCTGTCCTTTCCGTTTCTCCAGTCATTTTGAGTTCAGTCGTCGGCTTTCCCCTGGAATACTTCTGAAAGTATATCTTGCCATCACGCTTCACCTGCACCTTCAGATCTTCCGACAGAGCATTGACGACGCTGACACCAACTCCATGTAATCCACCAGCCACTTTGTACGTATCTTTGTCAAACTTACCACCAGCATGAAGTTTGGTCAAGGCCACCTGTACTGCAGGAACCTTCTCTTTTGGATGGATACCCACGGGAATACCTCTCCCATTATCGCCGACAGTCACAATATTCCCTGGTTGGATGACCACTTTGATCTTATTGCAGAAACCAGCCAAAGCTTCATCTATAGAATTATCGACCACTTCATATACCAGATGATGGAGCCCTCTGACAGCAGTATCCCCGATATACATGCCAGGTCTCTTCCTGACGGCCTGCAGACCCTCCAGTACTGTTATCTGGGCAGCGCCATATCCACTTTTGGAAGATTCCTCCTTCGGCTGCTCTGATCTCTCCTCCTGCTCTGCTTCCGGATGCTTTTCCTCAGATTTTCCTTCTGGACTTTCCTCTAAATTTTCAGGTGTTTGGTCAGTCATTTTAGGCTTAAAAAGATGCGTATTTCATCCTCGTTTTTAGTGACTCGCGACTCACATTTATCGTCGGTAAAATGATGATATTGTGAGGATTTGTGGGTTTATAAATCTTTCTGAAATAAATGGAGAAAACTTTATATAATTCTCAAATATTCAAATGCCTAGGTGATATGAAATGTCTGACAAAACAAAAAAGGTCCTAGCGGATATTGACAAAGTTGAACAAGATCTCATGCGTGAATTCTACCTGTTTGGCAAGTTAAAAAAACAACTCCAGAAGGCCATCAAATGTCGTGATGAAAATAGCTGGGACGGTGATACTCCTGCTTTGGTTGACACTGCCATGAAGAGTGCGCTTAGGATTCTCAGAGGAACTTTTGGCGAGGAAGCAAACCTGCGTAGGGAGGTCAAAGACCTCAGGAAACTTAATGAACTTATCCCAGACATTACCAAAGAAGCTGCGGGCACACCCCAAGCTAAGAAAATCAAAGCAGTCTTGGAGAAAGTAGAGATCTACAACAACTTGCTGGTTAAAATTGGATCCAATGGCGGGCAAATCGAAGAGGAGTTGCAGGATTTCCAGAAACATCCGGAAAAATATGAATCATCATTTCAGATTGAGTCGATACTAGAAGATGTACTCAAGGATGTTCAAGCTGAAGAAGTTGAGCTCAAGAAATTGAAAGTTCTCGTCCATGATTCTAAACATCTAAAAGAGACCATCGCTGAAGATTATTTTGACAACTTGATCCATGAGACATTAAACATCCTGGAGATGCTGCACCACCTTCCTTCTGTAGAAGAATTCTCACCGGATGATGCCCACGATCAATTTTTCCATTTCTTGTCTGCACAGCCACGTAAGAAAAAGGAACTGCACTTGCTAGTGCCAAGTGATTCAAAGGCTCTCCTTTTGCTGAAGAAAGGTAAGGAATTGGGTTTATGGGACTGTGATTATGGATTGGAAGAGCCAATTGACTATCAAATGAGAGATTCATCAGTTGAAAGGATCTTGGCTACAAGGGGCAACATAGGCCCCGGCCATAGCGTCACGCTTGATTACTTTGAAACAACCGTTTCTTTCCAGGTTCTGCCACCGCAGATGGAAGTAAAACTGAAGCAACTAAAGGGATTCCTTCGTGACAGGAAGAACCATAGACCCAAATATCGCGAATTTCCCAGGGAGACCCGCTGGAATCTGGGTGTTCCCACCTAGGACATAAATAATCAAAAACGCCGCCGCCACGAGCGACGAGGTATGTCATCATAAATCAGAATACGTGCCATCAACTGAAGATCTTCATATTCCCCTTGCTTCTTTAAGATAGCGAATTTTCGTCCCAACATGAGCTGAACTGAGAATCTCTTCAGCCAGATCGGTCCTGTTGACTATCAAATCTTCTCCATCTACCAAGACAAACTCAGCAAAACGAGGGTGCCTTCTCAAACCCCTATAACAATTCAGGTAAAATGCTCTTCTTTTCTCAGGCACACTCACAATATCTGAAGAGAGATACATATTGAACAGATGCTCCAACAATATCCTTCCTCCAGATTCAGAATCCTCTCCACATACATATCTCCTGTAGGCCAGGTAGTCAGCCTTCTGGTACACTTCATGCTTATTGTTTTCAGGAAAGACAATATTTCCATAGACCTGTTCCAGACTACTACATTTCTGAATCTCCTTGAAAGAGAAACGCTCTGCCAATTCATGGGCGGCTTCCAGACCTGCCCCCAATTTCCCATAACAATAAGCCACTCCGTGCCTGTAGCCAACATCTTTTAGAATCTCCTGCAGCTCCAGATAAGTATCTATCCGGCGACTTAAGCAACCCACCTCCCCTCTTCTGATGATCTCCTCCTTTCCCACACCACGATCAAGCAGTCTGGTGACTTCTTTCCATCTTTCTCTTGTTAGTCCGGACTCAGCGACACCTTCCAACTTCTTTCTTTTAACCTGGCTCAAGCAATACTTATCATGTACAAGCCTAACATCCAGCGGATCGCTGATCCGAAGACCTTTCTTGACAGATCTTGGAACCATTCCCAGGTCAAGCAGTAAAGCTGCAAATTCCAGCTTGAGAGGATTGTCATCATAGATAGAAAGGATAATGTTGGTCCTTTTCCACTCGGGATATACTCCCCCTTTACGTGCGAAATACCCCGCAAAATAATGCCCTTTGTTATACTTATTGCTCAACAGATGCCAGGGCACCCTAGAATTGTTTTTTGTATGAAGATTGAAATAATCATCGAACTCCTGCATCTTGAAATTCAACCTCCACGTCTGAGATGCAAAATACATCCGTGGAACAACAGAAAAAACATTGAAATACAAGCGTTGCACACTTTCCAATAATTTCCTATCCCTGGAAGAGATGTCTGAAGCGACATCCTTGCTGGATCTCTTCCTTCCTGCCCTCATTCCCATCAACAGCAACGAATCACGCTTGTTATCCAACCGCATACTTTTCCTGGAGAAATAATTCTTTAGGTTGAAAAGATACGGCAAAGTGCCCCTCTCCGTCCAGTAAGTAATCTTACTCCTGTCTATACCATGCTTATCTGCTATTTGTTGGTAAGAATATCCCTCTTCTTTCATACTGAATATGTCTTTGTACATCTCATACTCGTCTCTAGTCTCACTAAGAATATCTTCTATCTTCTTCTTGTTGACAATCCGGATCGACCTTAGCATCTCCTTCTTCTCCTCAATGATCTGCTCAGCAAGTTCATCAGTAAGTCCTCTTCCAGAACGTGAAATACTTTCTTCCCCCATAGGAACTCCTAGAAAGAGGTTTTATTTAAAGGTTGTTCAACACAAGGCTCCGTAGAAATGCTGTTATTGCCAAGATGTGGCGTCCGTGAGGCTCGTCTTAAAAGTAAGCCGAGCAGCCACGGCAATACGTAGTCATTGAAAATGACGAAGTAAGCATTTCTACGGAGCCTCAACACAAACAGCCACTTTTTCCAAAAAAACGACAGAAATGTAAAATTCTCTTCCCTAAAACTTAAATAGACCGATAACAACCATTCTCTCATGAAGAGAGACACCATCGCCGGCCTGCTACTTTTTGGAGGGATGACTGCCTTGATCGCCAGTAGCAGCATCTCGGTCCATTCCGATCCAAGGATCAGCCCCGAGGAGTACGAAGAGATCACTTCCAGCTCCTACAGCGTCGGTGTTCCCGGTTCGTTGATAGGGACAATCTCCGCGAAAGTTGTTAGGTATGCAACAAGGCATGAAGAAAAATTCATCAATCACCTTTTAGTTGGCACTTACCTCTGGGATGGATGCCTAGAAGAGTTCCCATACCCACTAAGTCACCATCATAATAGAGAACTGTTCTATGAATGTCTTTCTGAATTTGATGAATAGGGACTAAACTTCATCCACCCGCCAGTGTGGATTGACTCCCATATCTTCTCCCTCTTTCACCAACGCTTCATTTCCAGACTCATCTTTCCTAAGAAATCCTTCCCAGGCGATCATCGCTCCCTGGTCTCCTGCCAGATCCATCGGAACCTTGTAGAAGGTCGCTCCACGTTCTTTACACATGATACCTAACATCTCGCAGAATCGCTTGTTTGCCCCAACTCCTCCAACCAGCAGCAATTCCTGCTTGCCAGTATTGGCCATCGCCCTTTCCGCCACCTCAGTAAGCATGGCAAAACAAGTCTCCTGGACAGAGAAACAGAGATCTTTCTTACCAGCCTGCCCCCTCTGAAAAAGCTGTTGCACTTTCGTCAGAATTCCAGAAAAGGAAACATCCATCCCCTTGACTACATAAGGCAGCTGCACATATTTTCCATTCCTAGCTAACTTCTCTATTTTCTGACCCGCAGGAAATCCAAGTCCCAGTGTCCTACCAAACTTATCCAGCATATTTCCCAGACCAATGTCCAGCGTCTCTCCTACAACCCGATACTTCCCTCCATCATAGACAATAACCTGTGTATTTACGCCAGAAACATAGAGGTAGCATGGGTCCTCCAGCTTGTTGTACACTTTTCCGATGCTAAGATGAGCAGCGCAATGATTTACTCCAACCAGTTTCTTGTTATGCTTTTCTGACCATTCCTTTGCCTTGTGATAACCTATCCAGAGAGCTGGATCCAATCCCGGTCCTGCTGAATAGGCAAGGAGGCCAATATCCTTCCAAGAAACGTCTGCCTCCTCAAGAGCTTTTGTCAGAACTTCTTCCGCCACTCTCTTGTGATGGTCGGCGATCTCATCCGGGATCATCCCTTTGTCAGGAGAGGAATAGCTATCGATGACGTTTGAAACGACTTTTCCTTTGTCTGTCACTATACCAACACCGAAGGTATGAGCCGTGCTTTCTATGCCTAGGATTAACATATAATCAAATTTCTTTGAATATTATAAAAAACTTTGGAAAATTATTTATTACATTCCCTTTTCTCCCTATAAACCATGAAAAAAACCACCAAACATCATATCATTTACGGAATAATCCTTTTCATGATCACAGTTTCTCTTCTTCTCCTTCAGAACTACAAGACCACCGAGACCAGAAAGATGATGGTGGAAAGCACTACTTCCCTGCTCAGCGAAATAAATGACCTGCAAATGGAAATAACTTCTCTGCAAAAAAACATCAACCAGAACATCGACCAATTACAACAAAAAAACAGACTCATTCAACAGGACATAAGCATTCTCAACCGATCCCTTGAACAGAAAGAAGCATCTCTGGAAAGCCAGATCACCGGACTCACGGGAGAACTGAAAGAAGTACAAACACAAAGCGAGGAACAGGTCGCTTCCCTGGAAGAATCGATCGACAAATTGAAAGTAGGATATGAAGATTTCTCAGGTATCATTGAAGAGGCTGTCAAAGCAGTTGTCTCTGTACAGACGGATATCGGAAGTGGCAGCGGTTTCATCATCCGAGCAAGGGAAGGATATATCATCACTAATTACCATGTCATTGAAGAGGCTTCTCTCGGAAACGTCTACACGCATGACGGAACAAGGTATAAAGTAAAAATACTTGGCTACAACAAACGGGCCGACCTAGCTCTTCTACAGATCAATGCTACCGGCCTGAACCGTCTTTACCTCGCTGATTCTGACAACGTCAAAGTAGGCGAGAAAGCAATCGCCATCGGCAATCCGGCAGGGTTAGACTTCACGGTGACTCAGGGCATCATAAGCGCAACCGGCAGGGAAGACCGCAAGGGCAACCAATACATCCAGATTGATGTTCCGATTAATCCCGGCAATTCAGGAGGACCTTTGATAGATGCTACTGGAAAGGTCATCGGAGTGAATACATTGAAAATCTCTGGTTATGAAGGAGTTGGATTTGCACTTTCTTCTAACTATGTCGACAACATTATTGATGATATTATTGAAGGATTTGATTAACACTCTCTTTAGGCAGTTAGGACCGTGTCAAAACCCTTCAAAGAAGTATGCTAAGAGAAGTAAATTTTCGTAAAAATTTACTTACCTGGTATATTCCAGAAGACATCTGTTCAAAAGCAAATGTCTTCTGTTATATTTTGAATAGTTTTTCAAAATCCTCTATTGATGAGAATGAAGGATAAAACTTGCATTATTCCCCAGGATAAAAAACACGCACTGGAACAACTGGATTTCTTGGAACAGCATCCACCTGACAACAACCATGATAATTTGTCACAAAAACAACATAATCTTTTGTCCACGCATAGAACGGAGGGATATGTTCATTCAGGTCATCGAATCCGGGTAGCTGGTCAAATACTTTCTTGGCATCTGCTCTGCTCATCAATTCAACGCCCCCATCTCTCTGCAGAGCAACCTGCTCAATCTGCCGCCAAGTGATATCATATTCCCTTAATCCTTGCTTGATAGCAGTTATTAGTTTCATTTAGAGTTATTACCCATACCTACCTTCTCTTTTCCACCAGTCATCAAGGTCACGCAAGTCTACGGGTTCTACCTTGATTTCTGGAACATGATATTTCACTTCTACTTTTCTCCTCTTCTCCGACAACTCAACCTCTCCCAAAACTGCTTTCCCCGTCATCTCATAGAACCTGTCACAGATATGATACTTGCCATGACAGATAGTCATCACTTCTTCCTCATCCAGGATTATGCAAGCTTCTTTGGTAGCTGACAGATAGTCTTCAAAGAAAAATGGACACAATAGATTCAACCCGTATTCCTCTAACACTTGCTTAAATTTGACGTGATGATTCTGGACTCTGTTACCAATAGGAATATCAACCTCCTGCCCAACCTCATAAGCTCTCCGCATCAGGAAAGACCACTTTTTGTCAATTTCCTGAATCGTCTTCATCTGATTGTAGATTGTGGGGAAATCTGGATGCCCCAAGAAAGCTTCGACTGCTTCCTGCAATTCATTAATCTCCTGAACAGAAGCATCCCCATAAGCGATCTCTTTCCAGGAGGGTATATGTATGTGTGAAGTCATTGTCACAACAACATCTATCCCCAGAATATAGCGGCGGCAGTAAATATTCACCAAAAAAATGCCGCTGGAATATCCTAAAAGCACGATTCAATGTTCGAAAGGTTACTGCTTTTAGTATACTTACTTACTACTTGCTGATTGCCTTTCCAGATCCTTTTTCTTGGCGATAGCTGCACTTTTTGCACTGCACTGATAGGCAAAGATAATCTCTTCGGCCAAAGCGTCCTCGATGTGCTTCTTCTTGTTGAAACACTTTGTGTACGCTCCTTGAGTCATGTTTCTCAAGACCAGATCAACTCTTCTTTGCGGAGCAACATCAACAGCCTTTGGATATCGGGCTCCACCATATTCAATAGCGATCACTTCTTCCCTGGGAGCCGCGTTTTCAATGGCTTTCACCAGGACTTTCAAAGGATTTTCCTTCAACCTCAACTCTACTTTAGCCAGAGCTTTCTCTACTACCTTAAGAACCATATTTTTCTTGCCGGTATTATGCCCGGAGCTCATAAAATGCTTCTTGCTCTTGTGACCGGAATTCATCAACTTCACGGCTAATCTTTCTACGATGAAAGTATGTGACTTATGAAAACGATTACCTGCATATCTTGCACCGGTCTTGGGCAGGAACCTCGGCTTGAGAGTGATATATTTTTGCAGTCCAAGATCTTCTACCTTGACTCCTTCCACTCCCCATCTGTTGAAAAATTTCACATCACTCATTTATTTACCTTCTAGCTTTCTCTAGCTTCCCTCTCAATAGGGCATTTAAACTTTGATCATTAACCTTAATTATCTGCCACCTCACACCAGGAATATCTCCTTTGGCACGGCCCATCTTCCCACCAATACATTCGACAATCACTTCATCATGCTCGTTTATCAGCTTCTGAGCCCCATCACCTGGCATGAAAGCAGTCACCTGCTTACCATTCTTCACCAACTGCACCCTGCAACATTTTCTCATCGCAGAATTTGGCTGTTTCGCTTCCACCTGTATCTTCTCCAGAACGATTGCCTTCGCCTGTGAAGAACCTTTCAATGGATCGACTTTCTTCTTAAGCTTTGTCCTACGGGCTAGCTTGTATGACTTCCTTCGCTTCTTGAGTTTCTTTGCTGCTCCTAATCCACGTGCTTTATTACCCATTTACAATGCAAGAATTATATCCATTTATAAAGATATCGGTGAGTGATGGGCAGTAGGACAAAAAGCGACTCGCAGTGAGACATTGCCCAGCCCTGCTGCAACCTCCCTCACAAAAGAAGCAGATAAGAATAATTCACATTTTGGCCAGCTAAAGTACCCCGCATACAGCTAAACCACTCTAACTTCCTTACTGAAGAACCGTCCTACAATTCTGTTGATCAAAATTAGATTACTACCACTCCGGCCAATTATCTGACCCTTCTTCTTCCTGTCGTCATCCTTAATCACTACAGAACCTTCCTCCTCTACTATTGCTTCAACTCTGATTGGGTAAATAATATTTCTCACAAAATTACAAGGATCACTTTGGTGCTCAATCACCCGTACTTTCTTGCCAATATCTTGTTGCACTCTCTTTATGATCGTTCCCCCTTTACCAATTGCCTTCCCTAACTCTCCAGGTGCAACCACAAAGAAAACAGTCTCTTCCTCACGAAAACAGTCTTTCACATGAGCGCGAGTGACCCTTTCAAAGTAAGAAGAAAGTCTCATTGCTTCCTGATCAATTTTTACTTTACCCAATTTATTCTCCAGCTATTCCTAATACCGAAACAAAAAAGTTCTTCTTGCAGAGAATTCCCAACTCCTCATTGTCAAGTTCCAGTCCGGTCACTGGTATACCAACCAAATCCGAGTACAGAAGAATGTCCTCCCTGATTTTTTGGGGACAGTTCCGCGACACAAACACTTCCACCAACTTCTTACTGCGAATTCCCTTAAGCACCCGCTCTGCTCCAATCACCGCTTTACCTTGCTGCACCTTCTCTTTCAGACGTAATAATTCTTCTCCGATTTCTTTTTTCTTCGCCATGTAAACCTCGTCTCTACCCCCAGGTCATTTCATCTTTGTTACCAAACTTGGTAATCCCGTTCCAAGAGGAACTGGTTGATTAATCATTACATTCTCAACTACTGACGTCAAATTGTCCGTCTCCCCTTCCAAAGCAGCATTAATTATATGCTTAATCGGAGTCTCAAAACTTGCCCTGGCTAACACGCTAGCTTTATCACTTACAACCCCATACCTGGTGATACCCTTAGCGACCCCTGAGGCACACATAATGTCTGCGACCAACATAATATGCCGAACATTTATGTTCAAGCCCTGCGCCTCGATAACTTTGTATACTTCATTGATGATAGATTTACGGGCCGCCTCAATCCCCAGGACGGCATAAGTCTCATGGATATCATTGCTGAATGTGCGTGTAGGATCAACCTCAGGGAGAGCCAGAACGTCTTTCAGATTTGTCCCTGAAGTGAGAATTATATATTCATCATCCCTTTTTACCGGCAGCACTTGTTTCACCTTTTTTATCCCTCTTACCTTAACAACGTGCAATTTCCCTTTAAGATTGTAAACTTCCTTGATTTCTTCAGGCTTACCTTTATGGGCAAAAGAGATTTCAGATCCCTCATTCTGAATAGTAAACTTTTTTGCCTTGAGCTTAACCAACTTAACAATGTCGTCAGAAGTCAGGTCAAAATCATCAAGGAGATCTTTCCTCAGTTTCACCTTAAGAGTTTGGTCAAAGATATTCAGTGAGTATTCATCAACCAATTCCCCAAACATTGTTTCCCTGATACGGGCAGCAAACTTTCTAACCTTATCGATAGTATTATGTGGGCTCTTCAAGAATACTTCCATCATGGGAGTTTTAATGACTTTACGAGCATCAAAAATCTCAATAATCCGGGGAAGACCTGTCGTGACATTCATTTCAGCTACACCCGCAAAGTGAAACGTATTCAGAGTCATCTGCGTTCCCGGTTCACCGATACTCTCTGCCCCTACCAGGCCAACACATTCCCCAGGATTGATTCTGGCAACACCATAACTCTTTATGACAGCTTCCATAATTTTATTAAGTTTTTCAGCACTAAGTTTTTTTGGAATCAAATCATCTATCTCTTGTAGTACAGAATCTGGCAATCTATCCGCATAAGCATCCACTGCATTCCCTTTCTTCATTTTGCCACCTCCCGCACAATCTTTTTCACATCAACAGAACCATTCTTTGTCCGCGCCACATCAAGACTATCTTCCCCATAAGCAAACTGGACGATTTTCCCACTAGCATCACGGACGGTCTGATCATATTCCACTTTCAGATCCTGCATAGCATTAGACAATCTTCGATAGAGATATCCTGATTTTGGGGTTCTCAACGCAGTATCCATCAGAGCGTCTCTCCCAAGCATCGCCCCGAAGAAGAATTCATGTGGCAGCAATCCAGATTTAAAATTATTCCTGATAAAACCTTTTGCTCTCGGAGCAAGGTCTTTCGGCTTAAAGTAAGACAGGGTCCTTCCCTTAAATCCGGTCTCAATTCTCTTACCCCTCATGGCCTGCTGACCAACAATAGCAGTCATTTGAGCAATGTTCAAAGTATTACCTCTTGAACCGCACTTTGCCATTGTCAGAGCATTGCTATCCCTAACTTGTTTCATGGCAACATCACCGCTCCTGTTCCTAGCTCGATTCAACACTTCCAAAATCCTAAGTTCAAGAGTCTCTTCAATTGTACGTCCAGGTAGAGGTTCAAGTTTCCCAGCATAAAAACTATCAATCAGCTTACTTGCCTCTTCCTCCGCTTCAGAAATTGTCTTCTCTATTTTTTCTATCGTCTCAACCGAAAGGTCCATATCACCAATTCCAATAGTAAAGCCCCTCCTGGCAAGAACAGCAATTCCTAGTTTGGAAATCTTGCCAAGCAGATCAGCTGCAAAGGCTGAACCGTAAAGCTCATATATATTACGCAGCATCAAACCAGATTCCTGCCCTAAGTTAGCTTTATCCATTACTCCCGTCTTCAGAACACCATTAACAATTTTCACTTCATTGCCAGCTTTATCGGTACCAATGTAATTGAACTCCTTAGGTAACAAAGCAGAAAACACTTCCTTCCCATCAACCTTTGCTTTATTCGGGAGCAAACTAAAGTCATCCACACCACAACTGTGTAAGAGATCAATTGCCTCCTCACGAGAGAGTACCAGTTCTTTTGTGAGTAAATAATTCCCAGTGATCCCATCATGTATGCAACCCACTACGCTCAAACCATACCTGGGACTAATTAGTTGCGTCTCTACCAGCATCAGGATTTTTGCCTCTGCTCTCGCTTCCTCTGTCTGAGGTATGTGTAGGTTCATCTCATCACCATCAAAGTCAGCATTATACGGATTACAAACCGCAGGATTCAACCGAAAAGTCTTACCGGGTAAGACTTTTACCTTATGACACATCATACTCATCCTGTGTAAGGAAGGTTGCCTGTTGAACAAAGCTACATCTCCATCAATGAGATGTCGCTCAACAAGATAACCAGTCTCCAGTTCTTCAAGTATTTCATCTTTAGTCTCTTCTGTTATGGTCTTTCTTTTGCCGTCTGGCTTAATGATGTAATTGGCTCCTGGATACTTCTTAGGTCCTTTTTCCACAAACTGGATTAAATATTTCTTATTCCATTCCGTCACTCGTTCAGGGACAGTTAAGTTCATTGATATCTGTAGAGGAACACCCACTTCATTCAACTGTATCAGAGGGTCTGGACTAATTACTGTACGAGCTGAAAAGTCTGTTCTTTTCCCTGCTAGGTTGTGCCTGATCCTTCCCTCTTTACTCTTGATCCTGTCTGTCAGCGTCTTCAGGACCTGGCCACCCCGATGCCTAGCTGGCGGCAGTTGCGGTACAGCGTTGTCAAAGAAAGTGGTTATATGATATTGCAGCAGATCCCAAAGGTCCTCAATGATCACCTCAGGAGCACCAGCATTGATGTTTTCAAACAGGCGTTGGTTAATTCTAACGATATCACCCAGCTTGTGAGTAAGATCATCTTCACTTCTTTCACCAGACTCCAAAGTAATGCTGGGCCTCATCGTTACCGGAGGAATCTGCAACACCGTGAGAACCATCCATTCTGATCTTAATGATTTCTCCATACCAAAAATCTCCAAATCCTCCTCTGGCACTTTTTCCAGCCTTGCCCTTACCTCGATCGGAGTCAGACGAATATCACTTTCGTAGAAGTTATAAGGTTTCTCCAGTTTGATTTTCTCTTGCTTTTTATCACAATGGATACACTTATCTTTGACTTTATATTTTGTAATAATCTCTTTAATCTTTCTTCTCCTTGCCTCAAAACCTTCTTCCTCTCCGACTTTATTCAACATCTCTGAGTATCGTTTAATGTTTGCGTCGGAAATAAGTAGCCGATTGCAGTACTTGCAGGTAGAGCGAAGGATATCAAATATGTGACGAACAAACTTAATATGGATAACCGGACGGGCCAGCTCAATATAGCCAAAATGTCCTGGACACTCTTTCAGCTTCCCCCCACAGGTCTTACATCTCAATCCTGGATCAATAACTCCTAACCGGATATCCATCAACCCACCATCTACGGGGTAACCTTCCCGATCATAAAGTTCAGGAGTGACAACTTTTGCCGCAGCAAGACTTATAATCTGCTTTGGGGAAAATATTCCAAATGTGATGCTACTAATCTTCTTATGCACTTGTCTGCCCATCTTTTAATACCCACTACGTTTTTATGATCAAACTCTTAATACTTATTCTTCAAGTTAAGCTTTGAATATACTCCTAAGCTTCTAAACTCATCCAGTAACAGCTTAAAAGCATAACTCATCTCAATATAGTTTATTTCAATGTCCTCTCCACACATAAGACAGTACTTCCTGTTCTTATAATGGTCCTCAACGGCTACCAACCCACAGGTTTCACACACTGGGATCACAATCTTATCTGAATCAAAGCGCTCCTTCAGCAATAATGATGCCCCATGAGCAATAAATGTGTCCTTCTCCATCTCACCTAAACGTAAGCCCCCTTCTTTTGCCTTTCCTTCTGTAGGTTGTCTTGTCAACAACTGGATTGGTCCCCGAGCACGCGACTGCATCTTATTGGCAACCATGTGTCTTAAGCGCAAGTAGTACATATTCCCGACATAAATCCGGGCCAGCATCTGCTTTCCAGTTCTACCATCGTAAAAAGTCTCAGTCCCATCCTCTCTGAATCCTAATTCCATCAACTCCTTGCGCAGATTTTCTTCGGTCTCTCCCTCAAACAGGGTTCCATCAACAAATCTACCTGCCAGAGCTCCAACCTTCCCCCCAATTAATTCTATCAGGTGAGATATTGTCATCCGTGAACTAATTCCATGAGGAGTAAAAATTAAATCAGGTACAGTTCCTGATGAGGAAAAAGGAATATCTGACTGCGGTACTAAAATACCAGTAACACCTTTCTGTCCATGCCTGCTCGTAAACTTATCCCCCAATTCTGGGATACGTTCTTCCCGTAACCTTACCTGAACAAGCCTGTTCCCCTCTGCATTCTCTGTAACGACCACAAAATCAGCAATACCCTGCTCACCGTGTCTCAGAGAAACCGAACTCTCACGTCTTATGGCTGCCGATAGGTTGTACTCATCCAAGCTGCTTAAAAAACGAGGCGGGCTGGTACGACCAATAACTACGTCTCCCTCAGTTACCTTTGCTTCAGGATAGATTATACCATCTCCTTCCAAAAATCTGTAATCGCGTTCGCTTCGATAGCCTTTAACATCCTTATCCGGAATGGAGATTTCGTCTATCAACCCCCCTGAGTAACGCAGCTCTTCCGCGCTGACAGGTCTGAAGTAAGTGCTTCTTGCTAACCCTCTTTGCACAGATCCCCCGTTCAAGATAACACCATCTTCCATGTTGTATCCATCGTAACACATTACTGCAACAATCATGTTCTGCCCACTTGGATGTTCTTCATAATCAGTAACATCATGCACTCTGGTCTTTACTAAGGGATATTGCGGGTAATGGAGCACATTAGCATCCATGTCCATTCTCAGATGATAATTTGCAGCGTAGAAACCTAGTGCCTGCTTTTGGTTCTTGCTACCGATGATCAGACGTGAGGACTGGTTGTAATTACTAAACGGCACCTGTGCAGTGATTACTCCAGCAATTGAACCGGGTGTAATTTCAAGATGAGTGTGATCCGGAGTAAGTTCTTCTTCAACATATGCGACCAACGTATTTTCCTCCTCTGCTGCATCTAAGTATTCAACTACCCCTTGTCTTACCAGATCTAACCAAGTAATCTCTCCTTTTGTAAGCTGCTCCAGATGCTTTTCAGTAAGCAAAGGTTTGCCTTCTTTGACAATAATCAAAGGCCTTCTAGCCCTACTCTCCTCACAGAAGATATTGACCTCATTTGATTCTGGATTATAATATACATTAACAAATTCGGATAAAGCTCCTTTCCTACGCAAATCCCTTACGTCCCCTGCAAAAAGCCCTCCATCCTCTACTGTACCTATGAATTTTGAATTAATATAAACGTCTGCCATTTTCATACCATTTCGCTTAGCCCAATACTCTTAAGCTTTTCAATGACTTCCTGCTCGTCCAATCCCTGCGAAACCGAGCAGAGCATAGCCAAATTCTTCCTCAATCCAATATTAGTTCCTTCCGGAGTTTCAATAGGGCACAATCTCCCAATGTGCGTACAATGCAAAGCTCTTGCGTCGAAGTTCTCTTGCGAACTGGACAGGGGACTCACCACTTTCTGTAGATGAGAGACCATAGCTAAAAAATTTGATCTGTCCATCCTCTGTGCAACCCCTTGCCTACCACCAACCCATTCACCGGTGGCCATGGAAGAATACAATCGTTGAGTAAGCAGTTTATCTCTGATGATTACCCTAATGGATGGCAACTTTCCCCTCTTGATAATCCGCTGAAAGTTGTAGAGTATATCGCCCACCAAAACTTTGAAATTAACTCTAAACAGATCTAGCAAGAGGTTCCCACTCATCCTCAATCTCTTGTTCATGTAATGATCTTTATCATCCGGTTTCCGGGAACCATTACTTACATCAATGAACTTCTTAATCATCTTGCAAATATTACGCCCTTTCACTTGACAATAACTGGCTTCAACCCCAATATTTGGGAGAAGGTAACGGTCAAGGATTTCTTTAGTTCGTTCCACTCGAATCTCTTTGACCTGAGCAATTCCGATTCGTTTAGCTATGTAATCAACAGCATCTTCCTGTGTCTTTATATCTACAAACTCAAATAGATTCAGAATCACTTCCTCATAATTCTTATCTTCAGAAATGCTCCTCATTATTTCCTCATCTTTTATTATCCCCAGCGCTTTCAGAACAACAATTACTGGCATCTGTTTGACCCGGGTGAAACTCATATAATAGATACCATCTTTCTTCCTTTCAAAAGTGTGAGGAATCTTATACGAACCCCTAGCTGCAAAGAAACGCCCAGTCAAGAGATTCTTGCTATTAATTTCTACCATGAAATTATTTGCTGCTAAGTCTTCCACATTTACAATAACTTTTTCAGTTCCATTAATAATAAAATATCCCCCTGGATCAGTTGCATCCTCCCCTTTCTTTAGCAGATCTTCTCTGGGGAGCCCATCAAGATTGCAGTACTTACTCTTTAGCATGATGGGAATCTTACCGATCTCAGCCACAAAATTTTCCCGCTGTACGTCGTTAATGTAAGTGCTAATCTCAAGAAAAATCGGGGCGTCGTAAGACAATTTCCTCAACCTGGCTTCCATAGGAAAGATCGGTCGTTTAGAACCATCAGCTTCAGTAATTTCTGGTTTTCCAACAGTTATTCTTCCAAAGCGAATCTTAAACTTCTCGATGTTATGAGGGATTATTGTAGGTTCAGCTTCCTTATTCTCATCAACCACTTCCTGCAATCCTTTATCCAGCAGAGCATTAAACGACTGAATGTTACTCTCGACAAACTTCTTCTCCTCAAAGTACTTCCTCACCAAAATCGATTTGTCCATTTATCCCTCCACCACGCTCCTGTAATAGAAAGCAACTCCAGCAGTTTTGCTTTCCCTTTCAATCTTAATGATATCTCCAACCTTTGGTTTCAGATTTTGAATAGCTGGGTCTTTTACAAGAATTTTTGGCAGTTCTTTTGTAGTGATAGAATAATGAAGCAATAACTTCTTTTTCTCTGAATCATTAAGCTTCATGTGCTTTGGTACCAGATGATGCTTATTTACATCGAAAGCCATTTTGTATTATGAACGGGCCGGAAGGGACATTCATCCAGTCACACTTTTACGCTTGCATAGTGTAACTTGCTTTTGAACCCTCGACCGCCTGATCTCCTTGGTGCATTACACACGGTAAAAGTCAGGCGCTCTTTCTTGTGTGTTGCCTTTGCAGGCAACTCAAACCAAGCTAAGCTACCGGCCCAAACGCCCTGGCCGGGACATCCAACAAGCACACCGCGTACTAGACACTGCATACTGCTTTGAACCCGGGTCGAAGCCTTTCTATAAACCTCTTCACGCATGACATCCATACATCGTAGGTCGTCCGAAGGATAACCCACCCGAATGGCCTTAACTCGAAAAGTATACGAGCCAAGTGAGCATAAAGGTTTCCGACAGGGCTTCATGCTAGACCGGACTACACTACCAGGGCATCATGACTGGACAGATTCTGCAAGAGACTCTCCCTCTTAGAAAATGCCCTGTCATTTTGTGGTAAAAACTGCAGTCTGTTTATAAAAGTATCGGTGTGTAGGGAAATATTTGCAGAAAATGGTAAGAAGAGGAGAACATGTCCCCCCTCTTACGGCCATCCCCGCTCCCGGATTTGAACCGGGGATTTCGAGCGCTTTCAGTTAAGCGTCTCTCGGTAACGGCTGGCTCTTGATCATTCCAGTCATTCAGACAATTCAAAAGAGCGTCTACAGCCGAGCGTTCTAACCACTGAACTAAGCGGGGATAGTTGTCGAATTTCCGAGTTGTTTATTAAATTTTTGTCATTTTTTGGAGAATTAATGTCATAAACAGATCAGCCACAAATGCTCTGCATTTCCGAAACCTAACATCAGCGAAGCTGACGGGACGCCTCAGAAAAACCTTAAGTTTTTCCGAAACACATTTAAATCCCAATATATTTACTTACCACATAATTAGTTAAAAAAGAGGTGATAGTTAGATGGCAAAGAAAAAAGCTGCTGTTAAATCTAGTGCGCATTTGATAGGAAGTTGGTCATTCTTAGTTGGAATTATCCTGGCCATACTTCTTGGATTGAACTTCACTGGAGGATTTGCAGTGCATATGTGGTGGGCAGTATTCCTAGTTGGAATTATTGTCGGTCTGTTAAACGTCGCTCACGACGAAGTGAACGCTTTCCTGACCAGCGGAACAATCTTAGCATTGCTGGCTTTTCTGGGCTCGCAGGCAGGAGTATTTGCTGAGATTGCACCAGTAGTCAGAAATGTTTTGCAGGCAATCTTGACTTTGTTCATTCCGGCAACAATTATCGTTGCGCTGAAGTCTGTGTTTGTCTTAGCAAGAAGTTAAATTTTACTTTTTTTTCTTCTTTTTTTTGATAAGTTTTATTAATGAGTTAGTTTTCTCGTCCATCTGTGCACCGGTAGTATAGTGGTCTAGTATGCGGCGTTGCCAAGGAGTACGCAAACACGCTGCGACCCGGGTTCAAAAGAAAAGGTTTTGCTTGTAAAATCCATGTGGTTGTTCCCTTGAGGAACGTAGAACCTGTCTTGAAAGTCCCGGCCGGTGCATTTGACAAAGTTAAATGCGACGGACGGTTCCAGGGCGCGGAGTCGCTCTGTTATCGGCCGGTGCATTTTACATAACAAAATGCACTGGACGGTAAAAAGGGAAGAATATCCCTTTGCTTATCGGCCGGTGCATATCATTTTGATACAACTTCCCGGAACAGATTGTCCAATTCTTGATTCTCATACGTGAATTTTCGGATAATACATTTAGCTTCATCAGACATCCTGTCAAACATGTACCTGATCTTGAATTCCACTGTGTCTTTAGACTTCTTATAGAAATATGCTTCCAGATTACCTTCAAAAAATGAGATGCTGTCAGCATTCATCAGGACATCACTGTCTGGACTTCCCCCCACCTCATGGTGTAATACCAAATCATAGACTTTATCCATAAACTCTTTGTCAGCATCATACTTTCTTAGCAGATCGCTTATAACATCAGCACTTGTCTTTGCATGACGTTTCTTGTGCTCAATATAATCCGTGATTTCAGCTGCATCTCTCCTTGTATGCCCCCTTTCAATGTCATGCGCTAACGCGGCAATTTGATGAGCATAATCAGCATCAGGTTTCAGTTCCAACAGCCATTTTCTGGTTGTGATAGAATGCACCGGATCTGTTAGTGACTTAGACTGGGCGATGATCTCTTCAATTTCCTTTTCAAGTTTTTGTTTATCCATGATAGTATCGTGGATTTTGTGGCTTATATATATTATCCAACAGAAACCGAAAAAATCTATCAATCAATCAAACAAATTTTACTGCAGGAGAATTGTCGTCGATCCAAGAGATTATCTGAGCTTGTATGATGGAATGCTGCCTTACGGCAGGTTTGATGAAGAGAGATACAGAAAATATCGAAGGAGCACCCAAGCAATGACAATTCAGTAAAGAGCAACCCGACTGGAACCATAGCGCTACTTAACCAAACTCCCCATCACATCCTGAAAGAAAACTTCTTTTCCTTTATACTTCACGGATTCTCTCCCGGTGAAGTAAGAATAATCTCCATCGATGGAAAAAGAATACTCAAAATCATCTTCAACAAAACAAGCAGGACCTCTGAACGGACTGCCCTCATCAAAGTCCATCAGAGCTTTTTTCAGAAATGAATAAACACTTTCAATAAATTCTCCATCCAGATCATCAGCAACTTTTCCTTGATAAGACATCTGCCATATCGGTTTCTCCTTGAAGAAAACTACTTCCTTACCTGGCGCCCATCTCCGGCCGGAGTAAGAATCATGATACCTCCAATCTCCATCGACAAAATCATAATCTTTGTGACCAGGAGAGATAGGTTCTTTGCATCTGTACTTTTTCTTCACTTCCCGCGGAGCGGCATAAGTACATCTGTGCGCCTTGGCGATGAATGAAAGCAGTTCTTGAGGATTCATTGTAAAAAATATGGCTCCACCGGGACTTCCAACAGCACACCGAATGCTGCATACCGCTTTGAACCCGGGACCTCTGGCTTGCTTAAGCAACTGATGGTGGTATTTCTTGAACCATCAGCGGTCATATAAGACCAGCGCTCTAACCAGACTGAGCTATGGAGCCATTCTGTCTGCAGGAATAACAGAACTTCTTTAAAAATGTTGCCAAAACAAATCTTACTTATTTATATAAAATGCCCAAAAACGGCAGTTTTCACTGGACAATTACTACAAAGATTAATAAAGCGAAAAATAAGCATTTGGGAAATGTAGAGGAAAGACTATTGAAAATGAATCTCAACCAGATCAAGAAAATGATGGAGCGGAAGAAGACTTCCCATAAAGGAGAGAATGGTCACGTTCTTATGATTGGCGGTTCTGAAGAATATGTTGGAGCAATCGTTCTGGCCGGTTTGGCAGCCCTTCGCACAGGTTGTGATTCAGTTACTATAGCTGCTCCTGAGAGGGTGGCCTGGACGATTAACCGTTACTCACCCGACCTGATAACCCACAAAGTCCGTGGTAGAAATTTCAGTATTAAAAATGCCAAAGAGACGGTCAAATATTCAGATAGGTTTGACGCAGTTCTGATTGGAAATGGCATCACCATGAAAGCTGCCAAATTCTGTCAAAGTTTTATCAGAAAATCATCTAGGCTGAAGGTTGTTGACGCAGACGCCTTGAAGGCGATGTCATTTAAGGAATTTCATAACTGCATTCTTACTCCCCACGAAGCTGAACTTAACGCATTGCTGGCTAACAGCGGAAAGGATTTCCTGCTGCCCAAGCTAAAGACTGCTAACGCCAAAGAGAAAGCAGAAGTTTTGCAGGGAAACCTTCGTTACTTCCTGCAGAACAACAATGTGCTTCTTTTGAAAGGAGCTACAGACATCATCATCTCCCGCAACAAGATTGCATTTAACCGCACAGGCAATCCAGGCATGACCAAAGCCGGCACAGGAGACATCTTAGCTGGATTAGTAGCCGGTTTCCTGGCAAAGACGCAGGATCTGTTCAAGAGCGCTGTTGCAGGAGCCTACATCAACGGAGCTGTCGGCGATCTGCAACTGAAAAAGAAAAAAGGATACACTTTCGTCGCTTCCGACCTTCTGCAAGATCTTGACAACATTAAGAAGATTGCCCGAAGAGAGAAAAGAAGAAAGAAAAAAAAGTGAAGCAGCTTTCTACCTATACTTTAAAGCAAGTTCGCAGGCTAGCACAGCGTCTCCAAAGACTATCCCAAATCCAGGATAGAGTTTCTTGATTGTGTCTACCCCTTCTTTCTGATAGAAAGTACAAACTCTACCCCTGTCTTCTCTCTCAACAGTTTCCAGTCCTCTCTCTTCCGCCAGAGAGTCAAAGTCCAGCTCATTTGCACCGACAAAGAAAAGATCACCTGCTTTCACCACACCAGACTTGTAACCTGAGATTGCCATATGAAGAAATCCTTCATCGCTTTCCGAGAATGGAATCTGCTTCCCTGCGTACTCCTGTACCTCAAGAAGATCGCTGGTTCGGGTCCGCACCATCTGAGTAGCCTCATCCAATGTTGTATTTGTAAGCACTTCTTTTACTCGCTTGAAATCAGCGACATATTCCTGCGGTGTCAGATCTACATTATTGATCTCCTCGTATGCATTTGCCATCAGGAACCACCCTTAAACATCAGTTTATTCAATCCCAGTTAATTTCTCAGCATACTTCCAGATTGCTCCTGAATCAAACTCATTAGACAGCTGTAATAGAGCATCATAAGAATTCCCGACTTTCTCTTGCACGATTGCCCGGGTCTCATCAACGGCCAACATTCCAGCCGGATCCAGACCGCGCAACAACCTTCCATCCAATCCCGGAAGTCCGTGTTCTTCCCCATACTTCACTAATTGACATCTATGTTCCTCTACTATCTTTTCTGTCATTTTGTACCCCCCATTTGTTGTGTTGATTGTGGGAAGTGTATTATTTTATAAGCTTTTTGGCAAAATTTATTAATTCAATGGGAATCTTTAGGCTATGGAACTCTCAATCCAGAACAACATCCTAAAAATTGAACTCAAGTGGTGGGAAAAGATGTTGTCAGTGCGGGGCAACCTTGAGATCCACATCGGCAATATTGCCAGTGTAAGCACCGAAAAGATCCCACTCACCTGGAAAATGCTCCGGTTGCCCGGCACTTGCATCCCAGGAGTCATCGTTGCAGGTACGTATTACTCAAAAAGGCATGAGAAGTGGGAGAAAGAGTTCTGGCATGTTATGGGAATGAAGAATCATCTTGTTCTCGAGTTAAGAGATGAAAAGTACAAACGGATTATCCTGGGAATGGAACAGAACCTATTCTGGAAGGAGAAGATAGATTCTTTGGTTAGATGAGACTTCATATGTTTCCCAAGTATCTGACCAGGATACTTTCAGGTGTCACTTCTTTTATCTCATACTCTTCTGCTGCCCCATGAAAACCGATACGTATCGTTCTCTGCTCAACCGGGAAGTAAAGGTTGTAGGCAATATTTCTGACAAAGACACCCAAAGAGAAAGCCTCTTTGCTTGGCATCCCCGCATACATCAATCCGTGAAGCCTGATAGGTTCTCCCCGGTCAATCCTACTTCCTACATCCGCCCTAACATAATCTTCGACCCCCATATTACTTAGAAAGCAATGCTTACATAAATAATTTTCGGAAGAATATTACACTTTATACCCACTAATAATAATATACTGCCACAGAATTCCCCTCTTCCTTTTCACATCAACAGCGAAACCAGCTCTCTTGAAGAGATCCCTTAGCTGTTGGTCATTCTGGATCCAGGCTACGTTGGGGATGAAGTAGAAGAACTTGTCGAAGTCTACGAAAACTACTTCTCCATGCTGCTTGACATGCTTGGCCAAGCTGGCCAAGATCTTTCCAGGCTGCTGCATATATGAAAGCATTCCCACTGAGATAACCCCATCAACTTGCTGCGGTAATTGCAGCTTAAAATCATCAAGATGAGGATGGTGATGCGCGCTCACATGAGGTAGATGTTGTGTCCTTTTCTTGACGATCTCCACTTTCGTCAGCGAGAGATCGGTGGCAAAAATCCTTCCGGCTGCTCCTACTTTCGCAGCCAGTCTTTTTGTCAGCCCACCTACTGCGCAGCCATATTCCAGAAGCACTTTCCCCTGCATGTCACCCATCTCCTTTAGAATCTTGTTTCTGATGGTCAACGGGAAGAAAAACTTCTCTCCCAAGACGACCAGATAAGACAACTTCTCATTAATCCGGTTGATCGCTTTTGGATCGTAGAACATCTCCACCAGGAAAAAGAAGGGAAAACCCAATACCAAGAAAGAACTGGTCAGTTTAATGATAGTGATGGCCAGACTTCCTTCCAGCTTGATCCAGTTCCCCACCAGTACAGCAAAAATCAGTACAATGAATATAGGCCCAATCGTTCCAAATGGAGCTTTGAACGGTCTCTCCAAATCTTTCTCCTTTCTTCTCAGTATAGGTACTGCCAACAGGATAAGTGAGATTACAAGCAGACTCAAAAGGACGTAGATAAGATAGATCGTCCTATAAGGGTCACTCCATTTCATCTTGTAACCCCAAAAGATCAGCCAGGAGAAGAGAAATACTACAGCCGTCTGAAAATAGACTGCCCTATATGGAGATTTATGCGTAGGATGGAGCACCGCCAGATGTTTGATGAAGAGCTTATCACCAGCCATCGCCCTGATCAGCCTCGAACCAGAGATGGGCCAGGCTGCTGCCGCCCCCACGATCACCAGGTACATGCCAAAGACGATCAGCTGTTCTCCTTTTTCACCCATCGTCTGCAGTGCCTGCACAGCAAAAGGCCGGGCATTCTGCACGTAATCTGTATATTGTACAATTCCCAGCGAGCTGATGATATATAAGAGCATGATAACTCCGCAGATGAGCATCGCTGCGATGATAACTTTGTGCAGCTTCTTTGGATTCTTAACCTCGTTGGCCATGTAAGAGACCGCTTCAAAACCCATGAATGCTTCGCTGATCAGCAGCAGAGAGAGGCCAAGGAAAGCAAGGATACTCACGTTCTCATGCCTGAAGAAAGGCTGAAAGAATGATGGATCAAATGGCATACCAATCTTCCCCGTAAATAGTGCAGGGATGTCGATGAAAGAAGGGATAATCATCGCTGCCACAACGATAGTAGCCAAAACTCCAAAAGTCACCAGCATAGTGGCTCCAGCATCGATTCCCCGAAAAGCCATATAGTTGAGGATGACGATCCAGATAACAACAAAGATCATCCGCAACACAAAAGCTGCATCCGTCGTCTCAGGGATGAAATACTCTCCCGCAGCCACAATATTCAGGGCCATGCCAAAATTACCGGCGATCCAGATCAGCCAGCCGGAATAGAAACCACCAAATCTTCCATAAGCACGCTTACAGAACTCATAAGTCCCTCCTGAAGTAGGATGCAAAGTGATAAGCTCTCCAACATAGAGCATAGCAAAAGCAGCGATTATGAACAGTGCCGCCCAGGCGATTACAGAAGCAGCTCCTGAAGAAATCACTCCCAGGCTGGGCAGATAGAACAAGGAAGAACCAAGTATTGAATTGATAAGGATGAACAGGACAACAGCATAACCCAGCTTCTTCTTACCGGTAGCTTCTGTGGAAGAGAGTGTTATCGGTGAAGGTTTGAGAGGGATGGTGGTGGTTTTAGGTGGAAGTTGGGAGGTAGGTTGTTTTTTAACTGGGGTTGTTTGTACAGATTGTTGCTGTGTTCCTGCTTTTGTGGGAGGTTGTGGAGAAGCATTCAAATGCAGTTGTCCCGGTGCAACTTTTGGAATTGCAGCTTTCGGATTTGCAGAAGGAACTGGCTGCGGCTGCTTCTCTTTAGATGACTCTCCACTGAACCAGTTCCAGAACTCCTGCAAACCCATCTCTATACACCTCTTTTCAGAGAAGGAAATGTTTTTTGTATATAAAAGTTTGGACGAAAAATATTTATTCATGACTCCCCATGACATGTTCATCGCTGATTATCCTTATCCATAAACTGCGGTATAATTAATTCAGGCCAACAACTCTTAAATATTTGCAGCAGATTTCAATTTCATGGAATTGATTCTTGTCAGGCATGGTGAGACCTATGCAAATCTTAATGACATCTCACAAGGCCAAAGTAATTCCCAGTTGACCGCCAAAGGGATCAAGCAGGCCAGGAGAGCCGCACTTAGATTGCAGGAGACCAATATTGACGTAGCTTACAGTAGTGACCTGGACCGGGCCGTGCATACCTGTCAGGAGATCCTACGATTCCATCAAAACACTACTTTAATTGAACAGACAGTCTTGCGGGAACAGGCCAAAGGTATCTACGAAGGAACAAAAAGAGAGATACGTGACAATTCCATGGCAGATATTCCTTACCATCAATGGCTGCCCGAAGGAGGAGAAAGTCTGATTGATGTCTGGGAGAGAGTGATTCCTTTCATCGAACAGATAACTGAAAAATATTTCGACAAGACGCTGCTGCTGGTGAGTCACGGCGGCCCCCTAGCCTGCATCCTCTCCCACCTGCATGGGAAGAGTATTGAAAACTCCATGGATTATATTCCTAAAAATACAGCTGTTTCAATTGTTGATATTGAAAAAGAAGTAAAAATAAAAATACTCAACTGTTGTGATCATCTGGGATAGTGCGTGCTTTCCACAAAACCCTATCTATACCTTCCCGGACTACAAAGTCTTGCCCCTACGGTCTCCCAATCTTCTCCATCAGTCATCTCAGGTTCATAAGAGCCCGTGGGATTCCCTGAACTCTTTGCCAAGCCTTCCAGAGCACTTGCTTTGACCATTCCATCTTTTGGAATCCTTCCAGCTTTCTTAAGAAGATCATAAGCCTGATTAACCGCCCCTATATCCATCTTCAGATCCAAACCATACTTCTTGTGAAATCTGTCCAAATCCCTTTCTACAACATAAACCTCAACTCCATCAGGGTAGTCCCTCAAAATCTCTGGCTTCACTTTTCCTTTGTCTATCATCTCCTGTACCACTTCTTCAGGCAGCCAGTAGGTTATGGCGTGGTCGCCTGGAACAAATTGGTACGTTGGTTCTTTTGGTACACTTAATGTCATTTTTATTCCTCCAAAACATCCTCAACATCAAAGCAGCTACAATCTATCATACTGCTTCGACCCCACTGCAATATGCATATTGCAGACACCATTTAAATGTTTCGGCGAAACTTTAATTAACCAAAACTGATATCTGGAAGAAAATTGATACATTACATAATCGATTCTGACATAGGAGATGATATCACAGATACAAGTGCCATAATCCTAGCCCTGAAATGTCCTGAACTGGGCATCAAAGCGATCCTTTCCAACAACAATCATGAGGAAGACAGAGCAAGAATGTTGCATAAGTTGGTGAAGATTGCTGGCAAAGAGGAAGATATCCCTGTTTTTGCTGGGGTGAAAGGAAGATGCAAAGGAAGATTCACCAATCAAAGGGAATTCATTGAGGGATATGGCTGTGAGGTTAAAAGAGTCAAAGAAAATTTGAATTATATTAGGAGGCTATTCCAACAAAAGGTAATCTACATCTCTGATGGTACGCTTACAAATGCTGCTTACTTCCTGGAGAAGATTCCTGAGATGAAGAAGAACGTCTCGTTTCATGTAATGGCCGGTTCAATCTACAAGGATTACCATGGAAGAAATCGGGCAGTCCCAGAATGGAACATCAACTGCGATATCGCTTCTGCGCAAAAATTCTTCTCCTCAGGGGCAGACATCACCCTTTATCCTTTGGATTGTACGTGGGATTTGGTTGTTGAAGGATTTTCCGGATTCAGGAATTCAGAATGTCTGTTGAACAATGCACTCTATGAAATTTATCGCATCTGGAAAAGGAGTCATAAGAGAGAACCTATCGAATTTGATTCTTTGTTGGTTGCTGCGGTCGTGCAACCTGGTTTGATTGAACGGTGGGAGAAGTTGAAGATTGTTGTTGATGATCGAGGGAGGACTTTGATTGACGAGAGGGGGGATGAGGTTAAGATTGCTTTGCAGACAGATCGAAAGCAATTCCTTGAATTTTTCAATGCGAACCTCAAACTTTCTCCCCATGAATAAAGATATACTGCCAGAACAAACCTCTCTTCTTAACAACCTCAACCTTAAACCCAGCCCCAGAAAACATCTTGATCAATTTTCCCTCGTCACTTACCCATTCTACGTTAGGCATGAAAAAGAAAAACTTATCATAATCAACGAAAACAACCCTTCCCCCTTTCTTTAGATACTTTCCCAGATGCTGCAACACAATCTCTGGTTTCTGCAGATAGGAAAGGACACCGTTGGAAACTAAAACGTCCATCTGTGGCAATTTCACTTCCGTCTTGAAATGTTCCAGTGATTCATGATGAAATATCTGAACATGGGAATGCTTTCTTACCTGCGCAGAAGCGATCTCCACATTATGTTTCACAAAATCAAAGGCAAATACCTTTCCTCCAGGAAGCACTTTCCTGGCTAACCTTCTTGTCAGAGTACCAACAGAACAACCATATTCTAAAACATTCTTTCCCTGCAACTCCCCCATCATCAGGAAGAGCTTTCCTCGTAAAGCCAGGGGATAGAAGAACTTCTCAAACCAGACCATCAGATAAGATAACTTCTCATTGACCTGCAGGATCACCGGACTATCATAATACATCTCGATCAGGAAATAGAGGGGCACTCCCAGGACAAGGAAAGAGATCACTAATTTTACTATTTCCCATGCTCCCGGTGTGTGAGAGAGCCACATACCGATCAGGAAGAGCATAAATAATGTTACCAGGACCGGACCGACTTTTCCGAAAGGGGCTTTGTAATACCTCACCGCGTCAGGCATCTTGTAACGCAGTATCACCACGCTGAGCATGACAAAAGAATATGCCACCAACACAATCGGTACCAGGAGGTGCAACATCGTCGTGTAAGAACCTGCACCTATTACCACAAGAATGCTGGTAAGGACAGTCTGGAAAATTATAGCCATATGAGGAGTAAGGTTTTTTTCATGTACTTTTGCGAACTGCGTAAGGAAAAGCTTATCTTCTGCCATCGCCAGAAGCAGACGGGGAGCAGACACTACCCACCCGGCGACTGAACCGATGATAGCCAGATAAACAAGTATGGTGAACAGATCTCCCCCTTTAATCCCGTAATGCAATATTCCCAGATCTGTCAAAGGAGTCGAGGAAGCGCCAAAAATATCCCAGGGGATTACACCCAAAGAAGATACTACAAAAAACAGGCAGATCACAGCGATAATGATTGTCCCCAGAATCAGTGCTTTAGGCATCACTTTCTGTCCATCTTTTGTCTCCTCGGCCAGAAAACAAGCTGTCTCCCAGCCAAAAAACGTTTCAGCTATCAGGAATATTGCCAGCATTATCGAAGAGATGGGGGTAACGATGAAAGGTCTGAAATTCCCTATGTTGAGCTTCCACAGCCCCGGTACTATCAGCAGCAGCAGAGTTCCGACAGTGATGAAAGCGAATGTTACCAGCATCACTGCGCTGGTCTGCATACCTCGGAAAGCAATGTAATTGAAGGCGAAGATGAAAAGTAAGGAGATAGCAACTTTCATCGCTATGGAGCCGACCGGCATTAGATATTGGATTGCTCCCACTACCAACATGGCAATGGTGATGTTTCCGGCGATTACAGTCATCCAGCCGATTAGGAAAGAGAATCCCCTCCCATAAGCCTGCTTGCAGAACTCATAGATGCCGCCTGCTTTTGGAAACATGCTGCTCAGTTCACCGAAACACATGGCAATGTAGATGGAGATTAAAGAAAGGATCAGCCAAGAGATCAGTGAAGCAGGGCCGGCCGCTCCCGCTCCCACCGCCGGAAGGAAAAAAATACCTGTCCCCATGATAGAGTTTATAGTAATGAGAAGTATTGCCGGGAAACCTAACACCTTTTTTAGCTGAGCCATTGGTAGAAAGGATATTCTTAGAATTTATAAAATATGCTTTTTCCAGATACTGTCAACCATTTGAAAAAGCATAGTTCGAGAAAATGGTTTTCGATTGAGGCTAGAACCCTTGCATAGAAAATGTAGGTCGGCATAATTTTATGGTTTGATTTGGTCTCTCTTGCACAATCTCAAAATTACCCTCCAGGTAATCCAGCATCTTCCTCTCATCTTTGTAGAGCACATAACTATTCTTAAGCATTCCTCTGGCGGTGAAAGAAGGAGGTATCTTCACCTGCACAGTCCCCTCAAGTTCAAATGACTTATGCAGGGCGGTCAATATGTGAAGGTACTCCATCCCCGCATCTTCAAACAAGGCCATTCTTCCTTTCAGGAACATTTTGCGCAGCTTCTCCTTCTTCTGCGGTCTGTTCTGATAGAGGGCGATACTCATGGCCACCGCAGTGGGATAGGTTATGGCAGCAGAATACTTATCAACAATCATTTCAACACCCTCTACTAATACCTCGAGATTAACCCTTTCCTGCTTAGTTCCTACGTCAAAATAGATCAGTGCGGGGGTGAAGATCTGCTTAATATCACTCAATAACAATAGAGGTCTTGACACCATATTTTTGACCAGTAACACTGATTAAAAAATGTTGTTAAACTGGAAATTCTTACCACAAACCATAAATATGTTAGTCTCATTCCTCATAGTGAGGTGATCAAAAATGTTTTTCATGAATGACTTATATCAACAACCGATATGGATGCTCTTTGGGCTTTTCATAATTTCCATCTGGACCATGGTCTGGAAAGGTTTCGGTTTATGGCATTCCGCCAAGAACCGACAAAAAGGCTGGTTTATTGCCATGCTTGTTCTAAACACTGCCGGATTGCTACCTATAATCTATCTGATCTGGTTTAAACCTGAGGAAGAAACAACAAAAGAGGTATTCCTAGGAACAAAAAAGAGGAGAGTAAAGCGGATGACAAAAAAGAGAACTCGCAAAACTAAATCTTAAACTCTTTTATCTCAATTTTTCCTTTCTTTGCTTTCACTGCATACTCCTTGCGATCGTCAAAATTAGTGATTCTTGTCACAAATTCTGGAAGAAGAATCCTGTCACCGCGAAATTGTAGGTTAGTGATGATATCCTGTGCTGGATTCCCTTCTCCATTGGTCATCGAAATTTCATTCATAACATCAGAAGCAGCTTTGCTCTTTCCAGCCTCTACAATCCCTTGAGTCTTCCTGTGCAGGAATTTGGCAATCTCATCGGCGATGTCGATCGTGGAGACTTCGCTTAATCCTTGCAGACCAGGAGAGATATTTGCTTCTATCACAACAGGCCCAAGAGGACCTTCCAGAATATCAACGCCACAAATCTCAGCTTCCAAAGCTTTGGCGGTATCAAGGGCCAGATTAGTCGCTTCCCTGCTCAGCTGGACAGACTCCCCTTCGCCTCCGGCATGAAGATTTGCCCTCTTCTCTTCCGTCTTCGCCTTTCTCCTCATAGCTGCTACCACTTTGTCTCCAACGACCAATGCACGAACATCCGTCCCACCAGTTTCTACATATTCCTGAATAATAAATGGTTGATTCAGAGCTCCCAAAGCATCCAGCAGAGAGGAAGCAGAAGCAATGGAATCCGCAAACATCACTCCTTTTCCTTGTGTTCCCTCAGGGAATTTCATCACGATTGGATAATGCACTTTTTTCAACAACAACTCTTTGGCAGATTCTATTGTCGAGGAGACATAAGTCCTAGGCATGGGTATATGGTGTTGCTGCAGAGTAAGGTGAGTACGCAGTTTGTTATGCACGGTAGTGAAACAGTTTGCCGGAACCGGCATGTATGAGACCACCCCCTCCAGAAGGGAGGCGATAGAATGTAGCAGATAAGCATAACGGAAAGAGCCTTTGAGATATACGCAGTCATAATTCTGCAACGCTTTTTCCTGATAGAAAATCCCGCCTTCTTTTCCCAGGTTTACCTCGACATCACGCAGCTGAATAACATCGACAGTATCAAAATATTTCTGGAGTGCCTCAGCTACCATCAATGAACTTCCACTTCCCAATGATATGACTGCTGCTTTCACTGTTTGTTCGGATCGATCAGAAAATTGCCTTCCTTAAGGATATTCTGTCCGATCAAAGCCGAGTAGGTCATATGGCTCCGGTCAGCAAGACTGAATTCTTCTTCGATGACGGAACCGTTCATCTTCACCTTTGCCCTCACGATCGGCCTTTTTTTTATCCCTGAAGCTGATTTGACGATCTTGGACCTTGTTATCGGACCAAGACCAAGCTTTGCTGCCAAATTTAAGTCGATCGACGAGGAAGTCGCACCGGTATCGATTCTGGCAATCACCCTATC
>CAZWBB010000009.1:0-15326 GCA_964632045.1 uncultured Methanosarcinales archaeon
ATATCCTTGCACTGTTCCCCTATATTTCTCAGCTCATCTTCTGTGAATCTTCTTCCATCCTCAACTAACTGTGACAGATTTTTTCCTTCGATATACTCCGTGACCAGGACAAACTCGGGAGATCCCAAATCGTTTTCCCTTTCATAGTAAGCTTTGAACTGAGGAATCCCTGGATGTTCCAAATGCTTAAGGACATCTGCTTCCCTTTTCATCCCATCCATCTCCTCCCAGCTGTCAAGAGGGATCACTTTAGCAGCATACTGGTCTTCCGTCTCTCTTTCCATTGCCCTATATACTCTGCCCTGCCCTCCGCTGCCGACAAGCTCCAGAGAAGCGAAATGTTCCTTGAAGAGCCCGAGTTTATCATCTAGTTCTTCTTCGTATGTTCTGTCTCTTACCTTGGTCTGTACCCCCATACTCTTTCGGGAGAGTATAATTTTATAAATGTTTCGGTGCAGGATTACTTTTAAGTGGCAAACAATGGGTGGGCAAGAAGAAAATGAAAATAAGAAAAATGTTAATTCTGTAGTCTTAGGTATCCCTTAGCATCAGCAGTCAGTTTGATACCCAGATGTTCACTAAGTTTGGCTGCTTCAGTATGATTACGACACCATCTCTGCAATCCTCTGTAACCTTTGACATGTCTGGCAGCGATCCCATCATATCCTCCCTGCATCTCAAAAACTTCTTGGGGCATGAATTCAACACGTGAACCGTTGTCAGATACTCTGCTCAGGTAGTCAGCTAGATCTTCGGCGATACGAAAAGCTGCATCCTCATCTTCTGCAGATGTTGGAACAACAACAATTCCTTTGATCGTTCGGAAATCGTCTCTCCTGCCAACCACAAAACCATCATCTCCTTCATACACCAAAGCCCGGTTGAAAACATACACTTCAGCGGGTCCCTTGTCTGCCAGCAGGTTCCACTTACTATTTGAACCTGTCTCGATGGATCCACCGTTCAGTCTTGCCTTGTGACCTCGGTTCCTCAAAAATTCTACTACCATATTTTCCGCGTCTGTCAATTCTATCAAACGGGATAGTTTTCCCGTTGAAGCCTCAGGACTTCATTCTTTCTGTGTCATTTTTTATCCTCGTCTCTGTTTTCTGTCAATATCACTTACGCAAATCCTTTCCTCAAAACCAAATGTACTCCTCTTCTTTCTGGAGTGAAATCTGTTCCTTTCAACTCCTCAACTACCTCAAACTCTGGAAACAACTTCTTCTTGCTCTTGGGAACTGTGATGATAGCATGATCAATGTTATTCTGCTCGATGATCTCTTTCACATCTTCCAATTTTTTCTGAGGCGGGATACAGATCACACCGCACTTTCCATTACGCAGCCACTTGAAGTTCTCTTCAGTGAAATCCTTGAAATTGATGATCAACTTTTCATGCTCTGGCATGATGAGATTTGGATTTATCTCATATCCAAGCACTATGCGGGGATTCCTTTGCAGGATAAGGTTTGTCAGATCTCCATTACCAATCCCAAACTCCAGAATAGTCATCAGGTTCAGATCGACCTCAGACAGAACTTTCTGGAAAGGCTGTACATTTACTGTGTACTGAAGTTGAGGTTGTTCTGTAACGATCTGTTTTGCAGGCATATTTTTCCTAAAATGGGACTCATTTATATATTTTTCGGAGAAATACTACTTTTTGGTAGCAACTGTGGCGCGCACTATTGGCCGTCTATTCACCTCAATTCCTCGGGAAGGTAGATAAAGTTATACGTTTCGAACAAAGTGACTAACTCAAAATTCTTTATGTACCCACCGAATTCCTCTTTTATCTCTAGTACAAAACTACGTAATTCTGTGTTTGTTTTGAAGTGAACTGTGTATTCTATATCCCAGCTGCCCACGCATTTGCCAAAATACTCAACATTCGGTTTTTGCTTGCCGAACTCTTTGAACTTGTTGATGATCGCATCTGAAAGGTTGACGCAGCGGATGAATATCTCATATCGGTTGTAACCAAGTTTTGATGGATCGAGGATGAGGCGGTATCTCTTGATAAGGTTACCCTCTTCCAACCGTTTGATGCGATACTTGACGGTGTCCACTGGTATTTTCGTCTTTGCAGTGATGTCTGTAAGTTTGGCACGGGCATTGTGATGCAGTATCTTGGCTATCTGCCTGTCTTTTTCATCAAGTTCGATTCTGGCAAATTTGGCTTCCATATGTTCCTTCTTGTCCTCTTTGACAGATCCGAGTATGTACGTATGACCGTATGTCTGGGTACCGATGCTGGTTGAGAGTTTGTAATCCTGCAGATGTTTGCCAATCTTCCCCAGGATCTCTCTCAGGATCTTATGGAAGTGGGCTGGATCTTTCGCCATTATCGCAAGCACCAGATCCCAGTTTCCTGAACAAGGAGTGACCCAATTAGTGTTAGGATGATCGACGAGATATTTAAGAAGCTCTTTCTCTTCCTCGCTGCTGATCTTCTCAAACTGGATGAGAATCTTATGGGCCCAATAGCCAAAACCAAAGATTGTAACAAATTCCTTGATTATGCCATTATCCAGCAGCCTTTTGATGCGATAATTGACGACTTCTTTGGAAGAGCGAACCTGTTTGGCGATCTCTGAATAGGTGGAGCGTACCTTTTGGTTGAGAGCGTTGATAATCTTCCTGTCCAGTAAATCCAGTTTCATTTCAGTCATGTTTTATGAATATGGCAAGGAATATATAAAATGTTCCGTTTTGGGAAAATGTGAGGGGTTGTTTCGCTGGCAGCTTCAACCTGTAGTGACTGATCCTTAATGCACAGCTGATATTGCATTTTCAAGCACAGGTATATCAATCTCCCAGGGATCGACAATTGTTTTTGGAACTTCAACAGGCTCTTCTTCCTCTGGATGCTCTTCTTCAAACAGTTCAGCCATGTGCTGTCGCAAAAAACTATTATTGTGGCCATCGACCGTTGAGCTGAGCAATTTGTTACCTGGAACCAGATGAACAGTAAGAAAGTATTCTACATAATCATCAGAGTGTGGATTGCCCTGCAAGTCAGTTTCTGTTTTGACTTTACGTACCGCTTCACACTGATATCCAGCACGGCCGCCCCGTAAAGTTGTTGTAGTGATGACTTTATCAATGATTTTGTTGAAGCCGTTGGGGTCACGGTATTTTGGATCCGATCCCTGCAGCTGGTGTTGGCTGACATCAACATCCACTGTCTGAGACCAATCATTTACTTTGGATGCGAAGGCCCAACTTTCAAAGGGGGCCAGATCATAACAGGAAAAGCCAGCCAAGTTGCTAGATAGAAGAATGTCCCGTAATACTGCTGCGAGTTCATAGTGCCTGAAAAGATTTCCTCTTCTTCCGTCAATAGTGATGTATGGTTGATCTGATGAATACTCGTGAATGGGAACAATAAGATTAACTTGTGGGATCGTATCAGCAGCCTTCAGAAGGTATTCTCTCTGTTCCAAAGAAGAGGTAAAGTCTCTTTCTATATTCTGGTACCTCAAAAAAATTAGTGGAACTTCCTTTCCTATCCCGGAATATAACTCCACACTGATCTCTTTTCTTTTCCAGGTGGTATCAATGATACAAGTTTCTAGCTTCCATTCCCTTACGGTTGCTGCCTGTGCCAGCAATTCTGCCATGCGTAATTGGTATTCCATCTTAATTCATTGTCTTATATGTCAGCCGTCTGTGCATCTCAGCAAAGGTTGTGTCTACAAAATTCTCTAAGTCTTCCCTGTCAGGATGGAAATCCTTGATGGTGATGGTGCTGTTACCTTTCGCAAAAGTCCTCAGGAAGACACGTTGATTCTCTACGTCCCTCCTACATTCATCTTTTCTCACTCTTTCCAATGAGACGGCATCAACTTTCTCCAGGAATTCTTTGGTAGGATATTGGCCGTCGGTTATGCCGGCTTCCATCAGCAGATACTGCGCATTTCTGTGTAGTGGTTGTTCTAAGTTACCATAATATATTTTTGGTTGTTTCATTGTATACCCATATCACCCTATTCTCTGTCCACCAAGGCCTGAAGAACAGAGCGGCTATATAAATCTTTTGGTCGTTATTTACTCCAAAGGGGCAACAAGAGACGCTATCTCACCATCCTCTACGATATTTTAACAAATTCTTACAATTAGGTTTATTCATCAGCAGGAGATAAAAAACGAGGGGGTAAGTATTAATTATTACTTTTTAAATATAACAATACAATGAAACTTATAGCGATCTCGGACCTGCACTACGATGAAGCAGAAGAGAAAGCAGAGCAAGGGATCGAAAATGTCATCCAAAATGACTCAGATGTTCTTCTTGTGGGGGGAGATATCGCCAGGACCAAGGAAACCTTGCATATAGCACTTGATCAGCTGAAACAATTTCCCGGGGTAAAGCTTGCCTATCTGGGCAACCATGAATTGCGTGCTTTGGAGGAGAGTGTATTGGGAGAGCATTATCAAGAGATGGGCAGTCTGTTCAGGCAATATGGGTTTCATCTGTTGGATGAGCAACCGTTCCTCTACCGCAGAATCGGTTTTGTCGGTAATGTCGGCTGGTTTGATTATAGCCTTTACCGAGGTGATCATCTTGAGGAGGAACGAAAGAAAGCAGACAGCTATTTTGTGGAAAAGTATGATTCTAATGGGATGGGTCCTAGGGAATTCACAGAACACTGTGTTGCGAGGGTGAAATCCCAGATCCTCTCGCTAGAGGGTAGATGTGATTCCATCTACCTGGGAATCCATCACATCGCTTTCCCGGAATTCCTGAAATATGGTCATTCTCGGTTGTACGATTTCAAGAATCTAATCATGGGTAGCGATAGATTGCGCCATCTATATGAACATCCCAAAGTAAAGGCTGGTTTCTGTGGTCATACTCATCGCAGCGGAGAGATAGAGGTTTTTGGCAAGAAAGTGTACAATGTCAGTTTGGATGGGAAAGGTTGTTTAGAGTTGGAGGTGTAGGTTGAGGCAGCATGTAGGATAGTTTTTTCAGGAAAATTTATTAAGTAGCGTTCATTTAAAACAATAAAAATGGAAACGGCAACAGTTATGGTGAATAGAACTGCAATTATCGATTTGGTACAGATAAAAGAGAAATTTGATTCTATTGTGGAATCTCTTGAACTGATGGCGGATCCCGAGTTTATGAGTTCTTACAAGAAGGCTAAGGAACAAGTAGAAAAAAGAGAATTTGATGATTGGAATGAGCTATAAGATTCTCCCTACTAAAGAATTTTCTAAAGATTTCAGGAAATTGGATTCTCAGATGTAGAAGAGGATAAAAGACAAAGTGGAGGAAGTGGCTGAATCACCAACGCGCCATAAGCATTTGCATTACGACTTGAAGAACAGCTACAGATTGTGGGTTGGAAAGCTGAGGATAATTTTTTCGTTTGATGAATTGAAAGAAGAATTGTATCTGGAGAAGATTGTTTTTGGACATAGATACGGAGATTAGTCTGGTGATAACGGGATTCTTGATCTATCTAATAGTGTAACTTAACTCCGGCAGATCATCGAGGAAATCCCTGAATCTCTTGATGGTGATTGAGCACATTTACATTCCACCAGTGAAATACACGGGAGGTATACAAATATATTAATGAAAATCGCTGGATTTGATGTGAGTTACTCAAAAAATGGTAATCTGGCTATCGCTTGCCTGGCCGTATTTGACAGAGCAACAAAGCAGGTGGTAGAGACGAGATATCATCATTACTCACCTACTTTTCCTTATGTTCCTGGTAAACTCTATGATAGAGAAAGGGAGGGTTTTTCCGGAGTTTGGGCAGAACTACAGGTCGATATCGATCTTCTGGTGGTGGATGGTAATGGTAGGCTGCATCCGCAAAGGAATGGTCTGGCCTGTCTTTTGGGAGAAGAATTTGATGTACCATCTTTTGGTATAGCTAAGAACTTATTGCTGGGGAAATTTAATCAACCCGGATTTGAGAAAGGATCCATGTCCCCTATCCTTGAGAATGAGGAAGTTGTCGGTTATGCTCTCAGGACCGCCTCCGGAGTGAAGCCCATCTTCATTTCGGAAGGATACTCCACTGAAATCGAGGATCTAATCGGAATCACGTTGGAGTTTTCCATATATCGGATACCTGAACTCACCAGGCAGCCAGATATCCTCTCTAGGGATAGATTTAAAAAAAGTGTGGATTCTCCATTGGAAAAATGACAATACATTTCATAACCGGCAACCCTGGAAAGTTGAAAGAAGTTCAAGCTATACTGCCCGATGTTGATAATATCGATCTGGATCTGCCGGAGATACAGGAGATGGATCCTCAGAAAGTTATTGCTGAGAAACTGAAAGAAGCGACCAGGGAACAGGAGGGTGAATTTTTCTGTGAGGACACTTCTTTATATTTCGAATGTCTCAACGGATTCCCTGGACCGCTAATCAAGTGGCTGGAGAAATCGTTGGGTATTAGGGGCTTGTGGGAATTGGTCAGCAAGTATGATAATCATAGAGCCATCGCCAAGACGGTCATCGGCTACAGTGATGGTACGGACATCCATTTCTTCGTCGGTGAGTTGCGGGGCAAGATAGTCGCACCTCAGGGAAGCGGTTTTGGTTGGGATCCGATCTTCCAACCGGACGGATTTGACAAACCTTTCGGTCTGTTTACCATGGAAGAGAAGAACAAGATCTCTATGCGTAATGCAGCTTTGATCAAAATGAAGAAACATCTGGAGAAGTAAGTATGGTGAGAACAACCCTCCTTTGCCAATTGAACAACGGCTGCATGGGCTGCTGTGGTCGCGACTTTGGTGCTGCTGAGAGTGTCAGTGAATCTATTAAGAAGAATAGCAGAGAGTTTGTTGAAAACAACCCACAGACAGAAAAACAACTTCTGCAGTTCCGTGAAAGAAGATTTTCCGGAGATCTGCGTAATGGTGTCTGTCGCAACCTGATCGAGAAAGACGGCAAAATAATCTGTCCTCTTCATCCAGCAGTCCAGGGTGGGAAAGATCTGAGGGAAGGTCACTGTAATATCTATTTTCTTTGTAAGACTGCTAAAGTATTTAGGATCTGGGATAAAGAGAAGCAGGAGAAGTTTATTTCTTTTGTTGATGGTAAGAATTTGGACAATGTTGCGTATTCTTTGATGATGGATAGAGGAGAGTTGTTGAGTGAGTTTGAGGAAAGATTAAAATAGGATTTACGCTTTCTATTGAAAATGGAATTCATCTTCATCTACGTGACTGCTGCAAACGAAGGGGAGGCAAAGAATATTGCCAAGCATCTTCTTGAGAAAAGACTAATCGCCTGCGCCAATCATTTTCCTGTCAAAAGCATCTATCGATGGGAAGGAAAAGTGAATGAGGATGATGAATATGTTATGATTATCAAGACGAAAGGGGAGAACTACGCGGAGATCAAAGAAGAGATCAAGAAGCTGCATTCTTATGACGTTCCCTGTATCACTAAGATATCAGTCTCTCCCAATGAGAAATATGCAAACTGGTTGGAAAGGGAACTTGGCGGTTAACCCACTCCCCTAATCTTTCTTCAACACCTGCAGATGCGCCATAAGGTAAAAGGCCAGCAGTATCTCAAACAGCGAGCTGACCAATGATATCCCCAATAGGACCATCCACAATCCCTGGAGAATCACTCCCATGTAGGCTAGGCTAAGACCAACCCCAAAAAAGACAACAAAAGTAGCGATGTGATAGATTGGCAGGATAAAAGCGATCCTTCCCACCCGATGATGATGGAAGATAGCTATCGCAGCGATGTTGAAGAAGAAGAAAAGGACGTTCAGATTCATAACCATAACTGTATAAACATTATTGACAACATCGAAGAAAGTAAGCAAAGTGTCAGTCAGTCCCAGCAACCCAAATCCAAGAGCTATGAACAGGTAGTACTTAAGGAACCCCTTTTTTGGTTTCATCAGTGAAGAAAGGTTTCTATTGATTTTTATAAAGTTTACCATAATCTTTTTATAACTGAGATTTTTATGGGAAAATATGGGCCTGTAGTCTAATGGATACTTGCCTAAACTACGAGTTTGGGTGATAGCCACAAAGGACGCCTGGCTTCGGTAGGCAAAGACAACAAGCTTTGCTTGTAGGTACCAGGTAATTGGGGTTCGAATCCCTGCAGGCCCATTTGTGCAAATGAATAAATATGCAGCTTTATTAGCAGGATTTCTTCTAACCACTCCAGTTCCAGTCTCAGCAGATGATCCGGCCGGCAGCGATTCTACGGTCGCAGCAGAAAGCAACCCGGTCAACCAAAAGAGAATCTCACCAGAATCTCTGGATGCAGCTGTGAAGAAAGAACTGGCACGGGTTGGTTATCTTGTTCCTGAAAAAGGCAGCCATGGTGGCTTTGACTTCACTGTAGATGCTTCTGTAGATTCTGCAGAGGGGAAAGTTCATTTTGATCTGACGGCAAAGTATGGTGGAGAGAAACCTTTTTCTGAAAAAGTGAAATTAAGATACATCCTTTGTGGAGCACGTCCTTCGGATCAGGGTGGATGGACGACTGAATGCATGATGCCGGCGAAGAGTCAGACTTTGCTGGAGAAAGATGATACGGAGAATCTCAAACCAGTGCAGCCGGGAGAGACCCTCCAGAAAAAAATGGACTTCAAGATATATGGAAAAGCTGCTTTGCAAAGATTAGTCTATTTCGCTCCCCATGTGAACATCGATTTCCCTGGTGGGGATGCTGTGGAAACAGAGTTGGTACTTGGCATGGTGCTGAGGAAGTAGCAAAACAATTAAATAATCATCTTCATTTTTCTTGCTATGTTCGGCAACAAAGAGGTTCATGAAGTTGATGGTAGAGAGATAAAGATCGTATGGAAAGTAAAGGTTGATCCTGCCGTCATTAAGGAAGTGACAAAAGTTATTCTGACTGAGTGTTCGGATGATAAAGCTACCTGGAAGTTTCCTAGTCTTAGATTTGTAATTAAGAGGAGAGGTTGGGGTTTTCTAAGCCGTAGAAAAGAGAGTATTGTGGAAGGTATCACTGTGGGTTGGGTCAATACGGGAGATCTTATTAAAGGGAGAAGGGTGATCAACATCAACAGTCATTATCTACTACCGGCGATGTCAGGCAAATCCTGGCAAGCAGACTTGAGGAGCTTTATAGCACATGAAACGACTCATCTCTGGCAGCAGACCCAGGCTAAGATACCGTCTAGCTGGGCCAAGGGATTTGGAAAGTTGTGGGCCAAAGAGTTTTTGTTTAAAGGAGGCAAGACAAGTGGTGTAAGAGCACTTGCTTTCCATTTTCTTGGTGCTCTTCTTGTAGAAGGAGTTGCTAAATACTGTGAACTCAATTCTATTGGTAAAGTGAATTTTCATGAGTTTGATTTTTATGATTACCAGAAGAGTGCCTCATTTTACATTGACCAGTTTAACCGCGATGTTGGTTTTTTGCAGTTGGATGAAAATTCAACTCCAAGCAGGAAGTGGTTCAAGAGTATCAAGAATGCGTTGAACCACTTGTTTGATGGATGTTATGATATCGGCATGCATATGACGTATACGATTCTTTTCATGGATCGAAATATCACTGTCGCCAAGCTGACCGAGTTCACCCCTCACAGATTTGTCAGAAAATACGAGAATTGCATGATTCTGCGTAAGGAGAAACCTGTTTTTTCTTTGACAAGTGGTAATGGCACTCTTGATTACAAAGAGCTTGTGCACTTCTTATGCAAAGCAGCCACCATAAAATAGTACGTATTAAGTTGGGTGGGAAAACAACACCGCCTGGGCCAATGGCGAACGAGCTAGGCCATTCGTAAGAGGCAGGTCAGATGCATTTTCCCTCCCAAAACACGTCTTCTTATACGTGAAAGGAAACACTTTAGAAAATGCCGAGTGAGCGGCCAAGGTGATGTTTTCCTCAAAGAAACTTAATACGTACATAAAATAGATAAAAATTTATATATGAGATTCTTTTCTAGCAATCAAATGGTACTGGAAAAATTAGGAGACTCATTGAAGAATACGCTTGGTAAGATCACAAAATCTGTCTTTATTGATGAGAAGCTGATCAATGAGCTGGTTAAGGACATCCAACGAGCCTTGCTGCAATCAGATACAAATGTGCAGCTTGTCTTTGATCTGAGCAAAAAGATTAAAGAGAGGGCCAAAGAGGCAGCTCCTGCCGGAGTTACCAAAAGAGAACAGCTAATCAAGATTGTCTATGAAGAACTTACTAATTTTCTGGGGAAAGAGACGTTTGATATCAAGATAGAGAAGAAACCCACGCAGATCATGTTAGTAGGTCTCTTTGGTTCAGGAAAAACGACAACTGCCGGAAAACTGGCCAAATTCTACAAGAAGAGGGGTTATAAGATCGCTGTGATGCAGACCGATACCTGGCGGCCCGCTGCTTACGAGCAGTTGCAGCAGATTGCCAAACAAGTGGGAGTCGACTTTCTGGGCATAAAGAAGGAGAAAGATCCGGTCACTATCTACCTCTCGTTTGAGAAGAAGCTTAAAGACTATGATCTTGTTCTGATCGACACTGCCGGAAGGGATGCCCTCTCGGATGAGTTGATCGAGGAACTCAACGCTATCAATGGAGCTGTGAAAGCAGATGAGCGGTTGCTGGTAATCTCAGCTGATATCGGACAGGCAGCGCAGAAGCAGGCACAGGCATTCCATGACACCTGTAATGTCACTGGGGTTATTGTCACAAAGCTGGAGGGGACGGCAAAAGGCGGAGGCGCATTATCAGCGTGTGCGGTAACTAACTCCCCAATCAAATTTATTGGTGTTGGAGAGAAGATTGATGATCTTGAAGTCTTCCATCCACAGAGATTTGTGGGCAGGATGATCGGTATGGGTGACCTGGAATCTCTTCTTGAGAAAGCCAAAGAAGTGATCACTGAAGAAGATGCCAAAGATATGCAGGATAAGTTCCTCAAAGGCGATTTCAACCTGGTCGACCTTTACACGCAGATGAAATCGATGAAAAAGATGGGATCTCTTAAGAAGATAATGGAAATGATCCCGGGAATGGGTTCGATGAAACTGCCGAAAGAGATGTTGGATGTACAGGAAGAGAAGCTGGAGAGATGGAAGTTCGCCATGGACAGCATGAATCAGGCCGAGTTGGAAGATCCTACCATCATGTCTGCCAGCAGGATCGACCGGGTAGCAGTAGGTTCCGGTCTGAAGGTTGGCGAAGTAAGGGAGCTTCTCAAGCAATACAGGCAATCGAAAAAAGTTATGAAGATGTTTAAAGGGGAGCAGGACATGAACAAGCTCATGAAGAAGGTTGGTGGTAAGCTTCCTAAGGGAATGGGGATGTGAATGATGGGTGTCTCTTGGAACGATATTTATTGTTGCTGGTGTGGTAGAATTGAGTATAAAGGAAGGAAAGAGTATCACCTTGAAGAAGATGAGTTCTGGAGCGGCCTGGATTAATCTCCTATCGGATTCTCCTTTCTGAAACCGCATTTCTTACAATACTGCACGTGGAACATTCCATCTGCATACTTATGCTGGCCTTCATGCAGTTTCTGATGACATTCTGGACATTTTTCGATCATTGGTTCACCTCAGGGTATATCTCTCGAACTTATACACCTCCAGATTGAATGTGCTTTTCCAGTCAGAGATTATGTTTTTGAATCTTTCGCGTATGGAGTAGATGATCTCATTGAGAGATTTTGTATCCTCAGCAATAAGGACGCAGGTGAAATCACAATCTCCAGAGGTAGCGATTAACTCAATGCAATTAGGATGTTCCGTCAGATGGGCGATGAATTTTGTTTTCTCTTCCTGTGTTACATTGGTCAGTTTTATTTTATTATCAACGACTAGATCATATCCTAGTGCTTTGGGATCAATGAAAATTCCAAACCTATCAATAATCCCTGCTTTTTTCAACTTCTCAATCCTCTTCTTGGTGGCGTCGATGGAAAGTCCGATCTTCTTGCTGAGTATCTTGAGCTGCTCCCTGCCATTCTCTTGTAGAAGAGTCAATAACTTCTTATTTTTCTTGTCCAAATCCATTATTCTCTTAATAATTAAGACTACTATAAAAATGTTTCTTATTTCGTTAAGAGAAATCTTCCAATCAGTTAATTAAATGGGAGTTCTTGTTCTTGTTAATGGATAACTCACTTGAGCAATATAAACAGACTACTGCAGAAAGCTGTCTAGCCTGCTGTTTGCAGACCCTGGCAGCTTCGCTGGGGAAGAGGGATATTTCCAAGGATGACGATGCAAAGATGCTCTTCTATGCTCTCAAGTTCAGTCGGGTGGATTTTGTAGCAGGACATCTGGCTTTTGTTGAGAAAGAATTTGGAATCAAGACAACCAGATACGTGAACAATAAGATCCTTTATGACTTGGTGAAGGGAGCTGTGACGACGGACCTGGTACAGAAAAAGATTTCTTGGGATTTCATTCATGAACGACTTAAGAAAGGATCAGTGATACTGTTGATCGATGCCTTCCGCTTACTGAGGACCTGTCATTATCCCCATTGGATCGTTGTCCATGGAAAGAAAAAAGATGGATATGATATTTATGATCCTTGGGAAGGCGAAAGGCAGATAATTCCACGTCAACTGCTGCAGGATCTACTTAGCGATCTTAACGATGTTCTATGGATGGCACCGCAGTTGATCGTTGTTGAGAAGTAGAGTCGCTACTTTTTTCTTTCTCTTATCAAAAAAACCTTATCGTTCTCACGTACTTTAGAATCAACTTTCACGGAAATAATCTCTCCTTTCTTCGCTTCCTTGATCTTTCCGTCATCGTTGTGTATCTCTTCTACAATTATCTCCTCATAACCTGTGGTCGGACCGATGAAACACAACTTATCTCCGATCCTGAATGCTTCACTCTCGACCTTGAACTCTGCTACACTTTTCTTATTGTAAAAATTGCTTACTTTCCCCAAAATAACTTTTTCCGTCGTCGCTTTGCTTCCATAGGCATCACACCTCTGATGATGAGGATAATCCACATAAAAACCAGTTGAGAATTCCTTGTTGTAAACCTGTTTCAGTTCCCCCATCAACTCTTCAATCAATCTGTCATCAAATTTTTCTTCTTTCACTGCATCCAAAGCCCTCCTGTAAACAGTAACAACTTTATGCACGTAATCCGCTCCTCTGTTTCTTCCTTCTATCTTGAAACAATCGATACCTGCCTTGATTAGTGTGGGAAGCAGGGGGAGGGCACATAGGTCCTTAGCACTCATCACAAAGTTGTTTTCCATGACCATCTCATTTCCTTCTTCCATATCGACGACTTTCCATTCTCTTCTGCAAGGCTGCCAGCATTCTCCCCTATTAGCAGATTTTCCGAACAGTTCGTAGCTCATGTAACATCTTCCTGACTCAGAGATGCATCTTGCACCATGGATGAAACATTCTACTTCTATGCCGGAATTTTCTTTGACAGTCTTTATGTCTTCCAGAGCACATTCTCTTGCAAGAACGATCCTAGAGATGCCAAATTCTTTCCATAGCTTTGCTGCTTCTGAATTGGCCGTACTAGCCTGGGTGCTGAGATGTGTCTCAATTCCAAGTTCTCTGCATCTCTTGACGACAGCCAGATCCCAACAGATGACGGCATCGACGTTGAGTTCTTTGAGTTTTTGTAAGATTTTACTGACCCCTTCCAACTCTTTCTCAAAGATAATCACGTTCACAGTGCAATATACTTTAACCTTGTTCTCATGGCAGTAGCCGATGACCTCTTTCATCTCCTCTAGTGAGAAATTAGCTGCAGCTGCCCGCATGTTTATCCCTTTTATTCCCAAATAAACAGCATTACAACCAGCCTTTACGGCTGCCCTTAACATACTCCAGTTTCCGACGGGTGCGAGTAGTTCCATTTTAGAATTCTACAACTCAATTATCTTGCCGCTCTTACCTACATTGACTACTTTAGTCTTGCCGATGATCTCTTCCATACCATGTGTCTCATGAATATGGCCGCAGATGTGCAGATCCGGCTGGAATTCCTCGATCGCCTTGCGGATACCTTCACTACCAGGCCACATCCCTAACCCGATGATACTGTCGCTGGGTTGCACGTGAGTCACCATCAGTTTTGTTTTTAGGTCCTTGACCTGTTCATGAGTCTTCTTCAATGTTGTGAAGAACTCTTCATCATCTAGCTGATGGATGCCTACATCGCCATAACCGCAGCCGAAGATGCCAACATCCCCTTTCCTGATAACATAACCGTGCAGGTTCTTCACCCCATACTTCTCTACCATGAAACCGATCTCTGACATCCCCTCATGATTTCCTGGAAGAACGGCGACTTCTAATCCTTTATCTTTGAACGGCTGAATCAATCCTGCTTTCGGACGATCCATATCAAGAATATCTCCAGCAAGGATGACCAGATCAACCTTTTCTGCAGCGCCTTTCTCTGCCATCTCTTCTATGAAAGATGTATCGCCATGGATATCTGACAAAGCAAGTATTTTCATTCTGGGCTTTTGGGAGAGGGACTTGTTTATTAATTTTTTGGGAGTCCTCTTTTTTGTATCTTGTTTTATTTGCATTTTAGTATGTGGAATGGGGTGTTTTTTATAAATGTTTTGGCCAATTTATCACTAGGGAATGGCAAAACGCCGAAAGACTTTTATATGGGCGCCCTTTTCTAACCATAAAAAGACTGGTTCTGGATGTTTGGAGGAAAGGATGATCACAGAAGATTATTTAGAATCGATAGGCAACATGAGGTTGTTAGAGGTGCTGAAAGGACATACTACTGAGGAAGATTTTGAGTTGCTGGAGCAATTGATTCTTGATGAAGTGGGTAAGATGCTCCTGGTGGAGAGTGATATTGAACATGCTGACATGGGACCAGAAGTTGATAAGGATAATTTATATGGATTAGTGGAGGAAGTTGCTCCTGAAGTAGAAAGATTTCTGGGAGCTAGTAAAGGTGATTTCTCTCTTGCAATATATCAGGATGATGTGGTCCCCGTGAAGAACAGGTGGCAGGCTTTATGGAAAGGCGTTCCCGGATTGTTCAAAAGGAAAATAGTTTTGAATGAGAAATTTGTAAGAGAGGAAGGCAACTCCTCATATATTTATCCAAATTATGATTTGTGCCCTGGTGTTGTTGTTCTCACCAGGCTGCCTTTGCATAGTCTTCTCATTCATGCTGCTCATGAATACGCTCATCAACTGCAGAGGGAAGTACGAATAAGGAAAAATGGCGATTCTATGTTTTGTCGTGCCTTCAAAGAGGGACAAGCGCGGGCAGTAGAAAGACACATCTGCAGGAAGTATCAGGAAAAGGAGGATAATTTTGCTTTCTGGTATGATTCTTCTTCTATGCATTTGCGGGATCTGAAGAATACTTACTTT
>CAZWBB010000009.1:15383-57353 GCA_964632045.1 uncultured Methanosarcinales archaeon
GGCAGACAGAGATGTGTATAAAGTGGTTGTTACCCTTCCAGTCAGACATCATGATCACCAGCGTTTCATCCGTGAAGATGATATAAAGGTGATTAGGGAGATTGGATGGCCAGGTCCTTATGCAACCGGTACGACATTGATGTACATGCTGGAGAAGAAAGAAGGACCAGAAATCTTTGCCAAGATGCTAAAAGGAGAGTATGAATTCAAATGAACATCAGATATGGAGAACAGTACACTGGACTGATGGAGCTGATAAATAGATCAGAAGACACTACGTACGTAGGTCAGGACGATTTTAGATCAGGGGATGTTAGGATATATTCAGAGGGATTTGGCCGCTGTGTAGGTCTTTTGTTTTTGGATTATGATCTCATTAGGGGAGCGATGGCACACATAAGTCCAAGCACCGATCCGTACGATTTGATGAAAGGCCGGGTAGGCCATGCCTATGGAGGCGTATTGAGACCTGTGGAAAAACCTACCAAAATCTTTTCCGACCCCTCTAGGGTGAGGGTGATAGAAGTTTTTGACAGGAATCGTTGCGCCTGGTATCCCGATGAGGTGCGGAGGGAACTCAACAAGCATGGGTTTGAAGATTTTTCTTATGTTACACTTAGAAATCGCAATAGAAAAGTGTACCATAAGACGATCGCTCTCGATGTCACAAGAGGTCTTATCCATATAGCGACCACAGTAAATCCTGGGATAACTACAGTGCCTTTCTTTAAAGACAATGAATTACCATACGGAAAGGGATAGATGGGTTTCTGTAAGGGCGAAATAGAAAAATATTTTAAACTCACATTATTTCTCTCTAGCATGTTAACCAAAAAAGAGGAGAAAATTTTAAGGTTGATTGTTGTTAGGTCAGATAACGACCCACATAACCCAGAATTCCCTCCAGAAAATCCTAAGTTTCCGGCCACTCCAACGTATCAATTCCAAAGAGTGCAAAAGTACTTATTGTTAATACCGGTAAGACAAGACATGATGGATAGCCCTCCTTTCTGAACATATTGGCAATAATTATATACTAGATAACAAATCAACATTCAAAATAGATGTTTCTTTGCCATGATCAAAAAAATAACCGGACCGTACACTGAAACGCAGCTCAAAGCGATACTTCATCCGCTTGTGAACAGATGGTTTTTCTCTAAGTTCAAGGAGTTCTCTCTGCCTCAGCTGCATGGTGTGATGGAGATCCATAACCGCAATAATGTACTAATATCTGCTCCCACCGGAGCTACCAAAACGCTGACGGGATTCCTTGCTATCCTCAATGAACTTATTGATTCTGCAAAAAAACATATTCTTGAAGACAAAGTATATTGCCTTTACGTCTCTCCTTTGAAAGCGTTGAACCAAGACATCGCTGTCAACCTGATAAATCCGTTGAAAGAGATGGAAAAGCTGAACGATAAGAAGCTGGGCATCCGCGTAGGTGTCAGGACAGGAGATACAACCGCATACCAGAAACAGAAGATGCTGAAGAATCCACCCCATATCCTGATCACCACACCTGAATCCTTAGCGATCATGCTCAATTCTCCCAAATTCAAGGAGCATCTCAAAGGTGTAGGATGGATGATCGTCGATGAAGTACATGCTCTCGCAGACAACAAGAGGGGAGTCCACCTCAGTGTTAGTATGGAACGTCTGGAGCGAATCTCTCCCGGCGTGTGCAGGATTGGCCTAAGTGCAACTATCGCCCCTCTGGAAGATATCGCCCGCTATCTTGTCGGCTATTTAGGGGATGATGAAAGAGACTGTGATATTATTGACGTACAGTTCCTAAAGCAGATGGACCTTAAAGTTCTCAGTCCAGTGCGTAGCCTGGTGGAATCTGATTACATGCTGAAGCACAGAAAGATGTATGAGCTTATGCATAAACTGATTCAGAAGCATAAGACAACTTTGATATTCACCAATACTCGGGCTGCCACAGAGCGTGTAGTACATAACCTTAAAGAGATGTTTCCTCGAAACTATCAGGAGAAGATAGCTGCCCATCACGGAAGCCTTAGTAAATCAGCCAGATTCAAGACCGAAGAAGGGTTGCGGGAAGGTAATCTAAAGGTGGTAGTGAGTTCAACAAGCCTGGAACTGGGTATTGACATTGGTTATATAGATCTGGTTCTCTGTCTGGGAAGTCCAAAGTCAGTAGCCCGTTTTATGCAGAGGGCAGGCAGGGCTGGCCATCAGCTGCACAGCACAGTCAAAGCAAGGATCATCGTCATGGACAGAGATGATCTGGTCGAATGTAGCCTCATCCTTAAAGCAGCTAAGGAGAAGAAGATCGACAAGATTCAGGTTCCAAGGAATGCGCTTGACGTACTGGCACAGCAGATATATGGAATCGCTATCAATGAAGTAATAAATATCTATGAGATGTTCCACCTCATCAAGAATAGTTATTGTTATCATACCCTGGAATGGACCGATTTTTTCGAGCTGATAAAATTCCTTTCTGGGGAATATGTCAGTCTTGAGGAAAGGCACGTCTATGCCAGGATATGGTACGACGCAGAGACGGGCAACATCGGCAAGAAGGGAAGGATGGCCAGGATCATCTACATGACCAACATCGGCACTATCCCGGAAGAGAGTTACGTGCAGGTAAAGGTAGGTGACCGTGTTGTGGGGATGATCGATGAAGGTTTTCTGGAGAGGCTGCGTCCTGGAGATGTGTTCGTACTAGGGGGAGAAGTGTACATGTTCAGATTCTCAAGAGGGATGACCGCACAGGTTAGCAGTTCCGTCAACCGGCCTCCGACCGTACCAAGCTGGTTCTCTGAGATGCTGCCCCTATCCTTCGATCTGGCCATGGAGATATGCAAATTCAGGAGATTGATGGAAGACAGGTTTGCTCACAAAGAGAAGAAGAACAAGATCATCAAATTCATCAACGACTATCTTTATATCGATGAGAAAGCTGCCAATAGCATCTACCAGTATTTCTACGAGCAGTACAATTTTAGTGAGATTCCTTCAGACAAGAATATTGTCGTGGAAACGTACACTGATCGGGGCAGGAAGTACGTCATCTTCCACACTCTCTTTGGCAGGAGGGTCAATGACTGCTTGTCGAGATCACTTGCTTATGTGATCGGTAGGAGCCAGCATCGGGATGTTGAAGTAGGAATTAGCGACAACGGATTCTATCTCTCTGCAGAAAAGCAATTTAATGCTGTACGGGCTTTTGAGCTGCTCAAACAGGAAGATTTTAGGGGAGTGTTAGAAGCTGCTATCGAAAGAAGTGAAGTTCTGTCCAGAAGATTCCGCCATTGCGCTACCCGTGCTTTGATGATCCTGCGCCAGTATCTGGGCAGGAAGAAGACTGTGGGAAGGATGCATATGGGAAGTAAGATCCTTTTCAATGCTGTCAAGAGGATCAGCAAGGATTTTCCCATACTGAAAGAAGCCCGGCGAGAGGTTCTTGAAGACCTGATGGATTATCAGCATGCTCAGGAGATCATTGATGAAGTGGTGCAGGGGGGAACCAGCATCAAAGAAATAAACACGCAGATTCCCAGTCCCTTTGCATTCAGCCTGATAGTGGGCGGATATTCTGATGTGATAAAGATAGAAGACAAACAGGAATTCCTAAGAAGGATGCATGAGCAGGTGATGGTCAAGATCGCTTTGAAACAGGGGAAGAAAAAACTTAAAGAGAAGAAAGAAGAGTTCTCTTACAGCAGCTTCTGGAAAGAGCGGAGGAAGAAAGAGGAAGAAGAGAAAGATGCTCATAAGGAGAGGCTGAAGATGCAGGTCTGGAACCTGAAGCACGTTCCTGTTTATGTAAAAGAGGAATTGGTGAAATGGATTGAGTTTGACAGTATAAGGAAAGATGTTCTGGCTGATGTTAGAAGGTATCGCAAGGAGATCGAGAAAGAGTGGCCTGAGGAGCTGAAGGAGTTTGTGTTGGGGAAGATTGCTCCATAAGTTATTATTGGACTACGCGCAGCAGATTTTTTTCTGATTGTCTATGGAACTCCGTACAGATTGATGCAGCCCACTCTTCCAACATATCGGGACGCGTGTCCAGCATCCCTTTGACACCTGCATAGAACTCCTCTAGGCAGTTCTTACCGGTATTTTCATCTTTATTCTCTCTAGCGATGGAATGGGCTTTGGTTAGATACTTTTTTGCGTTGTCATCGAGAGACTTTATCCGTGGATGATACTCCTCACTCAACACGCACATCATCTCAATTAATGGAATAACCGTTTCCGATCTCTGTTGATTAAGAAAAACCTTCTCTTTATTGATGACCATTGATAATCTCTCCCTATCGTGCATGCCATAGTGTCGGCCCAGTTCCCAATAGACGTGCGGTTCAAAATTTGGCAACTGATAGCAGAGGGAAAAATATCTTCTTATATACTTCAAGTTCCATACCCGTTGCACTCGTTCACCCATCGCTTCAAGAGTTGCCTGCGGGAAGTCCAGAAGAGACTTGAATTCCTTTGATAGATAGATATCACCAAGCATTGTGTTAGCTCCAGAACCGATCACCGAGTAAGCGAAGGCCTCGCACTTGCAGACAATCTCATGAGCGGAATCTATATCTTTTTCCTGCACAAGCTTCATCAGCTTGCGAATAACCGGTCTAAAATTGCCTATAGTAGCAATCTTATTTGCACGACGGGAGATGTCAATCCCTTTTTCTATGTCCTGGAGTACAAGATTTAGATAAGTCCTGGTCGCTGCCCCACTTCTGCTGTTGTAAGCGATTGAACCGACACTTTCTACCAGTTGAACCCGCTTATTTTCTGGCAGATTATTTATTTGATCTCGGAACTTACTGCTCTTATATGTTCTCATCAGCATGTTTGCGACAGGAAGGCTATGATAAGGGATGACCACTTTCCGAATCTGTTTCGCCAGTTGACCAGCTACCTCCGGAGTGTACTTTCGTGTTTCTCTCCGCAGGTCCCAAATGAGGAGATGATTTAATGGAAAACTGTATATGGGTAAATGTACTTTGATATCACTCTCCATTCTGCGCAACTTCTTCTCCAACGTCATCCCACCACACCTCTCAATAACCCTTTCTCTCCCTGCTTCCTGAAATCGCTGCATATAGATGCTGCCCATCTTCCCAGATCGTCAGGACGTGTATCTAGCATCCCTTTTACACTGTCATAGAATTCTTCCAGACAGTTTTTTCCTGTTGTTTCGTCGATGTTATCCTTGGCGATGGAATAGGCTTTGACAAGATCCATTTTCGCCTGCCCCTGAACCAACTTTATCTGCGGACGGTATTCCTTCAAAGACGACATTACTGCTGCCAAAGGTATCATTGTTTGAGAACTTTGCTGGATAAGGAAATCTTTCTCTCTACTCACAACCTGAAAAAACTGTGGATCTGACTCTAAAGATTCAAGTAATTCGTACCTAACATAACGATCAAACCGCCACAATTGTAACATTCCGCAAGCTTCCGGATAGTGGATGGTGACTTCATCACTATCCCTGCCAATCAGGCTACGGTAATTGATATCATTAAAAACATCTTCAATGAAATTGACATGTTCTTTATGTCTCGCAGCAAAATCAATTAACTGTTCTTTGGGAATGTCCGCTCCGATACAGATGGCCCTAGCCACCCTAGCCGCTTCTTTTGGGTTATAATTGTCAAGCAGGTCAAAAAATGATGCAGGACCCTTCAGCTTGCTGAAAAGATTCCAGCAAACGTCGGTCAACTTCGCTCTTTCTTCCCAGAACTCAAATCTATACAAGAAGTTCATAAATCTGTCCAACATATTATCTGAAACTAGATCGCTGGCAATTCCAATCAGACGTGGGGCGGTGAATTCATCAAATTGAAAGAGACACCTTGTGAACATCTCATCCTGAAGGTAAGGTAAAAGAAGACCGGCATCATCAATGTTCTCTCCAATCACTTTAGCTATCTTTGAATTGGTACCATCTCTGAACTGCAGTGAGTTCTTTAATTCATCCGAGTAATATAACTTTAACAAATCCTGCAGTTGATCTGCTTCTCCTACCAATCGGCTTACAGACTCTACGATAGATGAAGCCGTCCGATCACCAACTACATGAAGAAGCCGGGTGAACCTCTCATCCCTCATGTAAGATAAAAGAAGATCAGCATTATCGATATTCTCTCTGAAAACTTTGGTCATGTGGAAAGAAGTCTCATTTCCAAACTGCAATAACTCCATGAACTCATCTGAACAGTATAATCTAAGCAAACTACGCAGCGTACAATTTTCAAGTTGAAAAGCCGTGTTGAATATCTGTACAGCCACATGTTCCTGAGAATCTGTCTGTTCATACTTCCTGAACAACCCTATGATATCTTCGGTAAGAGAGGGGTCCAGTTCACTGACTCTTTCAATCGCCAAATTTACACATTCCTTTTCAGAAAGATAATCAGACTTGCCATCCTTCTGCATTTTTGCTTTGATCTCTGTCATCCTTCCACCTCCATCAATAATCCCTCCCCTCCTTTCTTCCTGAAATCGCTGACGATAGATGCAGCCCATTTTCCCAGATCGTCAGGACGTTTCTCTACACATTCTTTAAGTCCGTCATAGAATTGTGGGAGGTAATTCTCTCCTCCATCTTCATCAACATTATTTCGAGCTATTGAATATGCCCGTCCCAGATTACGACCGCCAATTTTGTCCAGCTGCTTTATCATCGGAGCGTATTCTTCACCTAAATCGTAAAGGATCCTGATTGTAGGAAATAACGTGGAAGAATCAAGTTTGCTCAGGAAAGCAGATTCTTCTTTAATGACGCCTGCCATCTTCTTTACGTCCTTACGAACTTCTCTCACCCGCCATCCGGCATAATTAAATCTGCTCATCCGGGCAATCATCTCGTGGCAGTAATCAGCCAGTTCATCAACAATGTGATGTTCATATTTCTCTAACTCAAACAGGCTGCAAAGATGGCAAAATTCGCTGAATAGAGTATTACGATAAGTAATGGTTGCGACCCTGTGAGCCACATCAACGATCTTGGCTGATTGAGGGGTGTTCCCATATTTTTTTACCAACTTAAATGCTTTGTTCACCTTTGTATTCTGAAGGACCTGACTGAGCTCAACCATCCCTGAGATGATCTCTGGCGAATATTCCTCTTCTATCAGGTCGAGCAATCTGCTGACTACGGAAGCACTCTGCGCATATTTAACAACAACACTTACATCATGAGCGATCTTCCAGAAATTCTCTCTGTCTGTCAATGCTTCAAGCCGGCCAATTATTTTCCCTTTAGCAAATGGTCGGTAGATTGGGAGGTAAGCGTTCACATATCCTTCTACCGATTCTAAGAACCTTCCTGTTACCATCCTACCCACCTCAACAATCCTTCTTCTCCCTGCTTCCTGAAATCGCTGACAATACTAGCTGCCCATCTGCCCAGCATCTCTGGACGTTCTTCCAGGCAGTCTTTCAGTCCGTCATAGAACTCTGGCAGATAGTTCTTTCTATTAGCTTCATCCTTATTTTCTCTGGCAATGGAATATGCCTTAGCCAGATCTTGCTTACTATTTTCGTCTAATTCTTTTATCTGTGGGTGATACTTCTGATCCAACTCGTACATGATCTTCAGTAACGGAACTACCGTCTCTGACTTTTGTTGATTCAGGAAATCATTCTCATCGTTCACAATAAAAGAAAGCTTTTTCCTGTCGCAGAAATTGTAAAACCGACCCAATTCCCAGTAGACGTGAGGTTCAAACTGTGGTAATTCATGGCAGAGGGAAAGATACTTTCTGATATGCACCAAATCCCAAACCGATTGGAATCCCTGACCTATAGCCTCCAAAGAAGCCACTGGCCACTCGAAGAGGGACTTGAATTCCTTTAAGCGATAAATCTTGGACAGCTTGCTATTTGCACCACCCCCAATAGTTGAGTAAGCAAAAGCTTCGCACTTAGTGATTATCTCATGAGCATATTGGATGTCCTTTCCTTTTACCAGCTGCATCAGGCTGCGGGTGACCGGTCTGAAGTCTGCGACAGGGGCAATCTTCCCAACACGTCGAGCGATATCAATTGACTTCTCAATCTTCGACGGGTCCTGAGAGGCCAGATTCACGTAAGTCCTGGTTGCTCCGCCACTCATGCTGTTGTAAGCAACTGAACCGATGCTCTCCACAAATTCAACCTGCTTCCCTTCAGGGATAGAATCCATCAGCTCTCTGAACTTCCTGCATTTGTATGTTCTCATGAGCATCCTAGTTTTCAGGCTGCTGTCAGAAGTTATTACCAACTTCTGGATCTGCCTGGCTAGTTGAGCTGACACTTTTTGCGAATATCTCCTTGTTTCCCTACGCAAATCTCTGAGGAGGAGGAATTGAATAGGAAAAGTGTAGATAGGCAAATATACCTGGATGTCATATTCAGTGCTACGGACCTGTCTGTCAAACTCAGCCATCTTATCTTCTAACGTCATCCTTCCACCCCTCTCAATAATCCTGCATCTCCTTGTTTCTTGAAATCATCGCAGATTGATGCTGCCCATTTGCCCAATTCTTGAGGACGTGTATCCAGCGTCCCTTTCAGATTCTCATAGAATACTTCAAGATAATCTTCTCCTGATCCATCAACATTATCTCCTGCAATAGAGTATGCTCTGGCCAAATCTACTTTTGTCTGTTCATCCCATAACTTAATCCCTCCAAAGTATTTATCTCCCAGTTCTACCATCATCCAGGCCAGGGGAAATACTACCTCTGAAGTATGTTGATTAAGGAAATTCCTCTCCTTCTCTACAAAGAGGCCCATATCAGAATCTTTTCTCTGAACAAGGTAATCAGCAAATTCCCGATAGACAAAACAGTCAAATTCTTTCAAGCTGCTGCAAACTCTTTCATATATGTCAACACAGTGCCCATAGACCAATTTTCTCACCATCTCTGCATGTAAAGCGGCTTTCTTGGGAGAAGAACCGACTATCAGTTGGCACAGACGATCCACAACACCCCTACTGTTTGTTTTACTTAGTGTCCAGGTCACTTCTTCAGCAGCATTCCTGTAGGAAGATGGATCTTTATGATAATTCCTGAAGTAATCTATCATCTTGCACCCAGTAGGATTACCAAAGTAACAGCCACGTAGAATAGCAGTGGCAATACTCTCCAAAGGTTCTCTCCCCATCAATTGTATAGTATTTCTGATCATGGCGTAATTCCTAGAATGTTTTGCAATCTTACCAATCTCCCGTAATGTAAGTACAACCTTGCCAACATAAGATTCTACTTCTTGCTCTGGCAAACTATTGAGCACATCCAAATAATTCTCAAACATCTCTGTGAGCATATTCTTTAACCTGTTCTTACGTCCCCTCAACAATAGACTTCTCTCTATACTGTCTTCCGCAATCGTCATGTCCGGTTCCAGCTTCAGTCTCATCTCTAACTTCATTTTCCGGTCATCCTCAATATTCCTGCTTCTCCCTTTTTATTGAAATCGCTGCAGATTGATGCTGCCCATTTTCCCAGATCATCAGGTCGTTGCTCCAAACACTCTATAAGTCCAGCAAAGAAACTTGGGAGGTAATTCAGGAGATCCCTATCAACGTTACCTCTGGCTATAGAGTAGGCTCTTGCCAGATTCATTTTAGTTCGCTCATCCGCTGATCGGATCTTTTCATGGCTGATTTTCGACAAAATGACGGCTAAGGGAAACACCACTTCATCTTCCTGAAGGTGGAAGTACTCGGTCTCATTTTCCAATACATCCGACAGGCTCCTCGAAAATACTAAGAAGTCGCAGAATTCTCTACAGACGAAGGGAGCGAACAGGTCTAATCTGAACTTCATAAAAGTTTGGTAGCGGGCCTGAACAACATGCCAATTATTTGGATCAGTCATGGAATTCAGTATGACACTTCGATAAGGTTCCTGATAACTTTCTCCCAAATCAAGGTAAATCTCTGCCTGCCTCCCAGCTACTGTCATCTGCACAGCCATCCTCATCTCTCCAATCTGGTCTTCCCGTAACCTTCTAGAATAGATGTCAATAAGCGTATCTATTTTGTACGTACTTCCCGCGTGGTAATCCAAAAGACCAATCTGATCCGCCATATTCTTAGCCAAGTCAGGTCTTTCCTGGTATTGTCTCATCAAATCAAAAAAACTGTCCACAGTTGACTGCACTCCCGATCTGCAAGCCACCCTAGCAGCAACGTTAGTAATCTCAATTTTTGTTCTTATTGATTCAAAGCACTGCAGCACAGAATCAAGTTGTCTGCAATCTAATCCATAGGATGCAATTGTATCTCTGTTTCTCTCTACAAGGTCTTCCCAACTCATTGTGCCACACCTCTCAATAATCCTGTTTCTCCCCGCTTCCTGAAATCGCTGCATATAGATGCTGCCCATCTTCCCAGCATCTCTGGACGTTCTTCCAGACAGTCTTTCAGTCCGTCATAGAAGTCAGGGAGATAAGTGCTTTTGGTATCTTCATTTCTGTTTGATTTGGCGATTGAATATGCTCTGGCCAGGTCATGCTTTTCGTGCTCACATAGAAATTTGATACAGGGATAGTATCTTTCATCCACTTTGGTAAAGATGTGGATCAGGGGAGCCAAGGTACTGTGATCTTGTTTCAAAAGAAAATCTTTTTCGTTTCCAATTATGTTACTCAATCTATCCGTCATTTCTTGATCTATAATCTGAGAATCATAGATTCTGTTCAAAGTGAGAGTTCCCCTTTCTTCAACATTTGAGATAAAGAGATCTCCCAGCTCCTGTAAGACGTATGGTGGACATTCGACCAGGTCTCTGCACACTCCAATATACTGACGGATTAGATGGTTGTTCCTAGCTCTCTTAGCTACTTCAGCTATTCCTTTTATCATCTGATTAGAGGGATTATCTTTGATAAGCTGAAGTAATTCACGCAATAGTAGAGAGTCGTAGGTAAATGATACAACTCTTGATGCGCAGTGGCCAATGTTCCTGGCCATTTCAGCAGAGGTGCATTCCTGTAAAAGATCGATGACAGGAAGGATATCATCTTGTTCTGCTGTAATGCATAAGCCAGTAAAACTGTAACCGACACTTCGAGCTGTCATCTCATCATACTCCCCTAGCAGTTCTATTGTTTTCTCAACCAGCGTAATGCTGCCTACCTCAGCTACTGAAGTGATAATCGATAATAGATCTCTTACATAATCCTTATCACTCACATTATTGGCATAATCTCTGATTTTCAAGGCGATATCTCTCCTGGCAAAGTAGCGGTAAAAAGGTAGACATCTCTTCGCACTTCTCTCAGCAATATTCAGATTCATCTCCAATGTCATCCCACAACACCTCTTAATAGTCCTTTTTCTCCCTTCTCCCTGAAATCGCTGACTATAGATGCAGCCCATTTACCTACATCTTCAGGACGTTGTTCAATACATTCTGTTAGCCCGGCGTAGAATTGAGGGAGGTAATTCTTCTTGGTAGTCTCATCGATGTTGGCTTTGGCGATGGAATATGCTTTAGCTAGATCGTCCATGCAGGACAGTTCTTTCAGTTGCAGCCTCCGGGGCTTATCTAACTCACTCATCATAGCTGCCAGGGGAATAACTGTTGATGAAGTCTGTTGCTTCAGGAATTTACGCTCTTTTTTCACTGTCCTGACAATATCTGTTCCAATACATAGTGCTAACTCTTTGTATACAAACGGTTCAAATCCATCCAACATATCACAACAGTCCCAGTAATCCCTGACTTTGCTTCTGATTTTCCTCTTACGAAGCCAATCCTGGACATACAGGATGACTTTGTTGGAGGACGAGGGGTCTATATCGGCACCTGAAGCTACTAACCAGCTCTCGTCCGCTATCCTTTGGCCTGTTCTGTATCTCTGCATTAATTCATGAGTCAATTTCTTATTCTTGGTAACAGAATAGAAACCACTTACTGCCCGCAACATATCGGACACTGAATTTCCGCCCGACTCGGTAAGGAATTGTGTTATGTCATACGTAACTTCAGTCGAACCCGACCTTACGGCCATATTAGTCATCTCAAATAATATTGTGGCCACTTGATTCTCAGCCCTCTCCTGCAAAAGCTCAAGGAGTTCAGCCGAACCGTAGAACTTGTTCATCTTCCTGTTGAATTTAATGTTGCCGGATGATATCCTGCTTGCATTCTGAGCAACATACAAACCAATGGTAAGATCTTCAAAACTACCCAGAAGCGAAATAGTCTCCTTGATCATTTTATGATCCGAATGCGTTGAGACGTTGACTAAACAACCTAACACATGATGCAGGGCATACCTGTCCGATTCATATGAAACCAGCAACCGCCTGTACTCAGGAATGATCTCAGGGCACTTCAGACCATACCATTGATACAAAACTTGCCGATAATGCGCAGTGTTTTCTTCTGTAACTGCCATTTCAACTTCATCCAATTTCATCCCACAACACCTCTCAATAATCCCTGTTCTCCCTGCTTCCTGAACTCGCTGCAGATAGATGCAGCCCATTTTCCGAGGTCATCAGGACGTTCTTCCAGACACTCTTTCAGTCCGGTATAGAAGTTAGGAAGGTAATTCTCTTTGGTTTCGTCATCAACATTATCCCTGGCTATAGAGAAAGCTTTCGCCAAACGGCCCTTACAGTTTTCATCCAGCTGCCTGATACTGTCATGATACTCCCCGTCCAGTCCGTTAAGTATCATTGTCAAGGGGAAGACATTTTCTGATTTCTGTCCGCGCAGGAATCCATCATTCTTCTTGACCGTATCAGCGATACTCTCATCGTATCTGCGAACAATCCAGTCCCCAAACTCCTTATACACATACTTTTCCATCCCCGGCAGGGTTTTGCAGATGAACAGATACTCAGAGATCATCAGTTTTGTAAACTTATCGCGACTAAAGAACATCCTCTGGATGGATTTTGCAATTGGATAAACTACCTGCGATGGTATTTTCCGCATGAAGTTAGCAGAGTTAATGACTAATTCTTTTCCCAAGGTATAGGTAAGTTCAAAAACATACGCCAATGCCTGACAGACATTTTGATTATCCCTATGCTCTCTAAGACACCAAATGACCGGCTTTAGAGCCTCTGGAGTCCCCTCAGCAATAACCCCGATTGCCCCGGCAGTAAATCTACAGGAATATCCGGTAAAAAACTGAAGCAAAGACTTTGTAGTGAGCTTGTTCTTGGATTTAGTCACTTGATTTATGCATTCAGTAACTGCTATCACATCCAAATCATCTTCCGGAACCGCTGCCATATACTTGTTAATTGCTTCATCTGTCTGCAACAGGTTTGCTACTGCACCAAGAGCTTTACTTATTCGGTCTGTTGCCAGTTGTTCCTTGCGTCGCCTTGCCAGTAAGTCTATTGATCTCTCTGTAGTTTCCGGTTCAGCATACACGGCCACATCACCTACTGAAGACAACAGCCCCCAACCAGCTCCTGGTTCGTCACTATAATCGTCCATGAAATGAAGATATTTTTCAACAACCGTCTTACTTCCAGTATGCATGGCCATATGCAGTACACCTGTGGGAATATTCTCCTGCCATTTCCACGAGAAGTTACTTAGGATGTTACGATACAACTCCGAGTCAAAATCGGGCACGTATTCTCTGATTCTTTTTTCCAGCAATTCATTACAATCTCCCGTCATCCCACAACACCTCTCAATAATCCTGCTTCTCCCTTCTTCCTGAAATCGCTGCAGATAGAAGCGGCCCATCTGCCCAGGTCATCGGGACGTGTGTCTAGCATCCCTTTTACGCCAGAGTAAAACTCTGTCAGATAGTTCAACCCAGTGTCATCATTGATGTTTTCTTTGGCGATGGAATAGGCCCTGGCCAGATCCAGTTTCTCCTGTGTGCTCAAAGCTGTAATCCTTGGGTGATATTTTTCTTCCAGGTTAGATAAAGTGGCTGCTAACGGAACAATTACTTCTGCACTTTGCTGCTCCAGAAAGTCAATGTGCTCCTGAAAAATTTTTTCGAATATAAGGAAATCCAAATGTGCTAAGCTCTTCATGCTATCGCCTATCTCTGCCAGGACACTATCTTTGTGCACTAATCTCCTGCAAAGTGAGGTATAGACTCCTACCTTTAGATCTACTAAAGTACGGTCATAGACAAGCTGCCCTGTCTTCAGAGCGATAGTAGGAGCACATGCAGCAGTTTCCAACAAGTCTTTCATCCCCGAATATGCACTGACAACATCCCGGATCATGTTTGAATTCCCAGTATCACGCCCTATGATTATTATTGTCTTGGCAATTGTTTCCACAACTTTCTCATTCTTGTTTTCAAGCAGAGCCAGGTAGTCACGCAACTGCTTCTCATCTGAAGTACCATCGATCATTTCTTTCAAGCTGGATTGTACGTCCTCAAAAAGCTCGCCAGAAAAACGGCCCAATACTCTTACATACTCTTCTACTAACCGCTGACATGCCTCTTCGTCATCACATTCAATACTTGTTGATATCATCAATTCTGCCCCTAAAGTTAGATACTCAAGGGACCAATCATCAGTTGTCATCCTACCACCCCCCTCAATAGTCCAGCTTCTCCCTGCTTCCTGAAATCGCTGCAGATAGATGCTGCCCACTTCTCCAGATCATCAGGACGTTCTTCCAGCATCCCTTTGACTCCTACATAGAACTGTTCCAGGCAGTTCTCTCCGGTGTCTTCATCGATGTTGTCTCTGGCAATGCAGTAGGCCAGGGCTAGGTATTGTCTAGTCCCTCCATCCAGTGATTTAATTGAATCAAGATACTTCTCTCCCAGTCCCTCCATTATGACCGCCAAAGGGAAAACTGTTTCTGAAGACTGCTGGTTGAGGAAGTCGGCTTGTGTTATTGCCCTGAGAAATAATCCCTCACTGGAAACTTCATTAATGAAATATCCAGTGAATTCATCCACAACGTAAGGCTGCCATCTTTCTGCCTGGAGATAGTCCCATATCTCCATGAAACGGTGAAGATTCAATGGAGATATCAATGAGCTGTTTAAAGTAGTCAGGAAACTCAATTCCTTTGCTCCTTTAGAGATTATCGCAGCATGCTGGGGATGCTCTTGGTAGCGCTCCATCACCTTCAGGTACAGATATTCACTTCCCTTCCGCAAATTGAGATAGGAGCTCATGGTCTCACTGATCTCTATAGCAAAACTTTCTCTGCTTCCCTCCAGCAGATCCATCAATCTGCCAACATCTACTTTCCTATCCCTCGCTGACGTAATCCCTTCTGCTACAACCTTGCTCTTACCAGGGAAAGAATCCACAATAGTCTTTACCCTTTTCACCAACTTTCTCCTCTCCCAAAAACGATACCATGGCAGTGACTGCTTGACTACTTGTACAACTTCTCTTACAGATTCATCCAGAGTCATCCTACCACCTCCCTCAACAATCCAGCTTCTCCTTGTGTATGAAAGCCATCGACTATCTCTTTTGCCCATCTGTCAGCAGTCCCAATATCCAAAGCCCGCTGAAATGTTGAATAGAACTCATCCATCGGAAAATCCCCTTTCCTGGCGATGTCCCAGGCTTGTGTCAAGTTGCGGGTGAACATCGGTCTCTGAGCGAACTCTTTTATCTTTGGTATGTAATCAAGATTGCGGTACAGGATGACGGCCATGGGGAAAGCATCCTGATCCTGTTGACGACTGATAAACTCTTCTTCCCGTTTCATGGATCTTTTGAACCATACCACCCTCTCAGATGTCTCTGTTTCTATGTAATCGTTGAATTCATGATAGACGCTTTCTGAGAATTTACCCGGGGCAAGCAGCGTGTAAATTTCAATGGCGTATCTCTTGACCCATCTATCCCTGCAAGACAGATTTTCTAATTTTCTTGCAAGATCTAATGCCTTCGCTGGTTCTTTCTCATAAGCAGCAAACATATCGATAAGTTCACCAGCAAGATTACCTACTGTGTCAGTAAGCCCGGTGAGTCTCCATGCTACTTGAACTCCATAAGAGGGATCGAATCTTCCAACAAGATTGATGAACCCTGAAGTAAGTTCTGGAGCTACACCAGCAAATTGATTGACATAATCTCCCAATTCCACAGCAGCTTTTGATTCATAATCGGACCAGAGATCAATAAGTTGTTTAATGGCCTGTGGCTGATTCTTTTTCATCAGTTCATCTAGATAACACATCTGAACAACAATTTCGCGAGGTCCTGACCTTTCTAACAATCCGGCATAATTGTCAGAAAAAACGGCATCGATAATTTCTGCATTTAGGCCGACGACCTTGGCAGCCTCCAAAACATCCTGGCAGATATTATCATCTCTCTCCCGGAATGATTCATTTTCACAGTTTCTGATTACTGCTTCTGCACAGTTGGGATGCTTCAACATGTCGATACAACCGGCTATGTCAAGAGCAACCTGCGGCCTATCTGTGTAAGTATCCAGTAAGTTCAGTAGCTCACCGAAGTATTCACGTCCAGCAACAGAACTGAGGTAATTGGCGAAGGGAGCTACAGCATCATATTTTCTAAGCAGCTTGAAAAACCTTTCTCTCTTTTCTTTCGGGATGGAGCGGGTCTTAGTGATAGTAGTACTTGAACTGGCTGCTAGTTCTTTAAAATCTTCATTTCCCAATAATCTGATGAAATGATCAAGATCATGGTAACAGGACTGCAGTTCTGAGCAGAAAGTGGCAGCTAAAAGTGGAGAAAAATCTACGATGTTCTCCTGGAAATAGGGCAGACTCTCCGGACTATTAGATATTATGTGCCTGATTCCCCAAAGGAAATATTCAAAACAAGCGGGGGAACCTGCAATAAGTTCCTGCATCAAATCCACAGCACCGATGAACATCTTCACATCTGACAACTTATATCCGGCAATGAACATATCAGTTACATCTCCGGCAACTGTGACAAAAATACTCTCTGACCACTCATCATTCAACATGCGATAGCCACTGACCAGATCCTTGAACCTTCTTTCACTATTCTTCACTATGGTCCATTCATCCATCATGTCTGCGATCTCTTCAGCATACTTTGGACATCCCCTGAAATAGCTGATGGCCTCTCTGGTATCAGCACCGCTTTTAGTCATGACAGCTGTATTATGTACAACGTCTATAGTCTTCTTACAACCTTCCTCCACAAAATCCAAAAAATCGTTCGTTGCGGAGGTGCTCCCAGTGAAGCGGGCTACATGTACGACCTTTTCAGCCAGCTGATCATCCAGCGTTTGCACTCTTCTTACAGCCTTCCGTCTAGCAAGACTCCATGGTAACCACAATCCCAACTCATCTAATGCTGCCATGCTGTTCTTAGTAAACCTCCCTCTGTTTTTGTCCTGAAATCGCTGACGATACTTGCTGCCCATTCTCCGACTTTGTCCGGATATCTGTCCAGGCATTTCCAGAGATTCATATAGAAGTCATTGAGATAATTCTTTCTTCTCTTATCTTTGTTATCCTTGGCGATCGAATAGGCCATCGCCAGATTACGTCTTCCCGTCACGTTCAGCTGCTTGATCTGTCCTGAATGATCCTTAAGATGACAGAGTATCGCTGCCAGAGGCATCATTGTTTCGGATGACTGCCTTCGCAGGAATTCTTTCTCATCATCTATAGTCCTCATGAAATCGGATTCACGGTTCAGATAACATTCTAGTTCTTGCAGGACAAAATGTTGGTGATCATGCAACCCTAACAGATCACAAGCTTGCAGATACTTCTCTGCCAACCACTTGTGCTGTCGAGGGACAAACAGGTTTGCGTAGGATCCTATGTCAGCCACCCGATTCAAGACCGATATCAGGTAGGCGGGATCTGACTTATGCTCTTCTGCAAAATCTATTATCTTGTACAGATCAACTTTTCTACCACATTCAAACATAGGTCCTGCGACCTTCTCTCTGGTGTACGGACAATCAAAATCCTGCAGTAAGCTCATCAATGCTGTTACATCCTCCTCTGAGGCGTGTTCAGAGCAATTATAGACCGCATTCCCCAGTTTCCTGGCCAGTTGATCGCCACAATCTTCAATTAGCTCCATGAACCCACGTGCTAATGGGGGAGCTATGCTCATCAACAACCCGCTGGCCAATGTGATAGCAGCTGCCGTGTTATTAGAATATCTCTTCATGCAATCTTCAAACTGCGTAGAGCGATAGAAATCAAAAAGCTGCTCATAGGCAAGAATGTCCGTACATGCTCTCCTGCAGGAATGGATGATCGACACTTTTACTTTGTCTGAATATTCTGGCAAGGATGGTACTGAATGATACAACATGGCAAGCCGGTGTAAAGAAGCTTTGTCGTTCATTTCAGCTTCAGCAGAGAATCCAGGGACAACAAGATCCGAATACTCAGTGGTATCTAGGATATGCATTACAAAATCCGTCGAAAAGCGATCCACCTTGTTCACATCTCTGAGACATGATACGATTCTCCGGAGGGTGCTTGCTGAGCCAACATGTTTCTCTACCAATTCATCAAATCTAGAGTGACCTAACTGCAGTTCATTTCTACATTCTGCTACTTCCCTAGCAGCTAGAGCATAGATTCTAGCTACATTGCTAAAATTGTTCTCCATTTCATGATGTTCAATAAGATGCTTAAGTACGGTTCCGCTGTATCGTGCGATATCAGAGATAATATCAGCTTGCCTGAAACCGTCCTCGATAATCCTAAGATAGGTTTCTACAGTCCGAGCGCATCGGGTAGCTGAAGCAACATCCCCCACGCTAGATAATAGCGAATCGAGGTGATCCTGCTCCAGCAGACGGTCGTATCTGGCAGTATCAACTCCCATCTCTTTCAGGGATTCCTTTATTGGTACCGTTTTATCCATCATCCCTGCATACCTCTCAGTAATCCTGCTTCTCCCTTCTTCCTGAAATCGCTGACGATACTTGCAGCCCATCTTCCCAGATCATCAGGACGATCATCAAGCATCCCTTTTACGCCGGCATAGAACTGTTCCAGGTAATTCTCTCCCTTGTCAACATTATCTTTAGCGATAGAAAATGCCCTGGCCAGGTCCAGTTTGACCCAGCCATCCAATGATTTTATGGCACTACGGTATTCTCTATCCAACGAGTTCATGATCATCGCTAAGGGATACACCGTCTCTGAGGTCTGCTCTCTGAGAAATTCCTTCTCTTCCATGACAAGTCCATCAATGTTATCCTCCTTTGAGAAATCTTGATAGACATGTGGTTCAAAATCTTCCCCAAGGTAGAAATGATTGAAAGCGCAGTGATAATCATATTCTCCATTCCGGTCAAGTGGAGGACACCCTTTTCTAAATTGGTCGATAGTGTGAAGAGCAAAGTCACTGTTTCCTGTCTTCTCGCAAATCTCATTTATCCACTCTAAAATCTCTATATAATGTCTTTGTTTTGGTATCTGGGACTTAAGTTCGATCAACTCTTTCATTACTGTTCCAGTGTTTTCCTCACACTGGCACTTCCCGATCAGCTCAATATGCTTACCATTGTAACCTATGCAGATTTCCGGTTCTGCACATTTTCTCAACAATGAGCTGTCCTTTGTTTCCTTGGCTATCTCAAGATAACCCAAAAGTGTCTTTATACCGCTATCGCCTCCAAAGCTCACACATTTCAGTTGAGAAAGTTCAAAGTCATCTACATATATCGCTGCACCGATAATTGACATGAACCTGTAATGTGAAATTGCGGCATCCGGATACCGCCGGATAGACTTTGCTAATCCAGATATCCTCTCAGAATTCTTCTTCATCCTTGGGACGATCTCCGGGTCTCTCACTATGAGGTCTATGCATGGAGCCAGTGTCTCTTTTGGCAGACTGCTAAGGTATTCCTTTTCTTCGATCACCTTCTCTGCATCTCCCTGGATCGCCAAGCTGAACCCATCCCAGTCAACTGACCAAGGATCGAAGAGTTCTGCTACTTGAAGAAGCGTCTTGACCTCTTCAACTGTTGTCCTTCCGATCTCTTTCCTGATAAATAATGATACTGATTCTGCCATGTCTGGCCGCAGTTCTGAGAGATATCTTATAGCGGATCCAACAAGATCATCATCTTCAGTCATCCTGACCATACGACAGACATCCCCGGATATCGGCCAGGCTTTTTCTACTGGAAAACGGCCAACCATATCAATGAAATCATCGACCAACTGCTTACTGTGAGTCCGGCATGCCACCCTGCCTACATTGTCTACGATAGAAGCATGTTGTTCCGGCAGTCCTTCGACCAGTGCATCATATCTCTTCATATCAAAATCCTGCCAGAGTCTGCTTAACATGCTCCTTACACGTTCCGTATCTCTATTGGTTGACATTTCTTAGTAGACCCCCTTCTGTTTTTGTCCTGAAATCGCTGACGATACTTGCAGCCCATCTACCCAGATCATCAGGACGATCCTCCAGCGTCTTTTCCATCCCATAATAGAAGTCTCCAAGATAATCTACCCCTGTCTCATCATCAGTATTATCTCTTGCGATGGAATACGCCAGAGTCAGATCCAATTTATCTGCTTCACTTAATCCTTTAATCTGAGGATGATACTTTGTATCTGTTGACACAAGAATATCGAAGAGAGGGAATATGACTTCAGGTTGTTGCTGCGAAAGGAAATCCTCATTTCCCTCTACAATTGCGAGCCCTGATTTGTTATGTATAAAATGCCTCCGGAATTCGTATGACACATGGTCTGGAAAATCATGTAGTGACAATCCTATGAATGTGTGAAGAAACAATTTACCTGCGCCCTCCCTTCCTCTTGGCCAATCTGATATGAGCCTGAACAATTTGATTGCATTTCGATAATTCCTGCAATAGCCAAGTGTAGATTCTACGTTTTCTATCATGTTGGCAATATATCCCATCCCCGTAGCAATTTCTGCCTTTGCTGCTCCATCATATTCTTTTAGCATTTCAAACAGATCGGGGATATTGGATTTCATACTACTGGCAAAATAGTAGATCCCATTAGCTAGTTGTTCTACCATTTCAGGTGGTTGTTGATAATCAACCAGCAAATTAAGATAATCTTGTGCGGATTGAGAGTTAATCTTACAGATATGGCCTGCGTTAGTAGCTATGTTGGGTGAAATTGTTATAGGTAGATTGCCTACCAGCTTAGACATGGATTCGCTGCAGAACAATGTACCTAAATCTTGCATGATCTCACTATGATACCGCAAAGAAAATAGGATACTACCCAGAACTGGACTTGGGAAATCCAGTATTTTGGTTCCAGAGATGATACCGAGGAGTTTGTTATTATTATCCCTACTATTGAGAGAGATTGCATCATACAACTGAAATGCTTTTGCAGGATCTCTTGTTAGCTTTAGCGGAGTAGCAATTCTTTTTAATAGATCTGCATCTGTCAGCATATCATGCCTCCGATATCGCTTCCAACTTGAATGGATCATTTCTATCCTCTTCAATATTTTACTTAATTGCTCAGGATCTGCAGCGTAGGTCTCTATGACATTCTTTAGAGTAGACTGATCTTCAAACTTGTGTGTCATCTCTCTGTACTTGTATGAGATCTTGTAGGTTTCATCAACAAATGTACCTGCAATACGTGGATTTTCTATTATCTTACGGACAAGATTTGCTGTGAAAGGACCGCTTGATGTATTAGCAGCGACAGAGATTATCTGAGCATAGTATTGAGAGATGTGGCCAATTGCTGCCAGTTCATCCAGACTTCTGATGACTTCCCTGTCAGGAGTGTATTCCATCAACTCAAATAAGCAGTCGGTAAATGCTTCCCTCTCATTTGCTGTCTTTTTCTGCAGTTTCTCTTCTAATCTGGACAGATCTACATCAGGGAATAATCTCTCGATCTTCTCTTTCACTTGAACGTACGTGTCGTTTATCATCCAACCCACCTCTCCAATCCTTCTTCTCCCTTCTTCCGGAACTCGCTGCAGATATAGGCGGCCCATCTTTCTACATGATCAGGATTTTCATCAAGGCCCTCTCTTAATCCATCATAGAATTCAGGAAGGTAATTCTTATTTGTATCCTCATCAGTATTATCTTTAGCGATGGAGTATGCTCTTACCAGATCCGTCTTGTTATCAAGATCTTTGATCTGCTGCCTGTAAGACTTGCCTATTTCAGTAAGGATCACTGCTAAAGGGATAACATTCCCTGAAGTCTGCTGCTTGAGGAATTCTCTCTCTTTCTTTATTGTCTTGAGGATGTCGGTGCTTCTGGCAACATTGATCGCCAACTCTTCATAGACAAACGGTTCATATCCGACCAGGATGTCACAACATTTCCAATATCCTTTAATCCGTCTCTTCATCATCCCCGGTATTGTGATCAGGTCTGCGAACAGATGATGCAGGTCACGAACTATCCGGCTTGAATGATTATATATGACTGGTTCACATGTGTAAGCGAGATACCAACTTTGATCGGCAATCTTCTGACCGTCCTTACACCTCTGGATCAACTCGCGAGTGAGTCTCCTGGTACCGATCTCGGTACAAAAACCGATCACAGCATCCATCAGACCAACCATTGACTTCTCATCTGATTGCAGAAGCAATTGCACTATATCATGCAACAGTTCAGGCTTCTCGGTCTCTTTCGCCATGCTGGTAAACTTTCCCAATATCCCAGCTACTTGTTCTTCATCTCTGCCACCTAGAAGTTCAGATAGACCTGATGAACCATAGAATCTGGACATTTGTTTCCTGAAGCTTTTACCATAATGTGTTATGCTATGAGCATTCCTAGCAACGTACATCCCGAGCATAGGTCTACTCTCAAACTTGCTCATGAGTGAAATCCCTTCTTTGATCCCTTGCTTTTTTGAATTATAATGACTATCCAGCAGAAAACAAAGAACATGATGCAGGATGTACTTATCTTCACTGTAGGATTCTACTAACGGTCTGAATTCCGGCAACAGATCTGGATACCTTGATTGCAGCATCTCCTCGAGGTGTTTCTCATACTCTTCAGCTCTCTCCTCTGACACTTTCTGCAATCTCATCCCACAACACCTCTCAATAATCCCGCTTCTCCCTGCTTCCTGAAATCGCTGCAGATTGATGCTGCCCATTTTCCTAACTTCTCAGGACGTGTTTCAAGCATTCCTTTTACTCCAGAATAGAATTCTTCCAGGCAGTTCTTTCCTGTATCCTCATCGATGTTGGCTTTGGCTATAGAATATGCTTGTGCCAGATTAATTTTAGTTCTTTCATCCGATGACTTGAGCATTAGATGGTATTCCTCTCCGGTCTCAGACATGATCATAAGCAAAGGGATGACTGTCTCTGCAGTCTGCTGATTAAGGAAGTCCCTCTCGTGCTCTACAACCTTAACTAATTCATCGCAGCTGCCCGAGCAAGGGAGGCGGTCTTTCAGTTCATCATATACCTGAACCGGAAATTCCAGTTTATCACAGACTGTCATATAAGTAAGGATTGCCTCATAACCGAGAATTGAAACCTCAAAGAGCTTTTCTGCTCTGGCAGCAGCGATCTCAGGTTCCTTTTTCAGTTCTTCGATGGTCCTACCGGCAAGTGCTTCCCATTTTTCATCTACTGCCAGCGATTTGAAATGATTCATTACCACTTCAGCCTCTTCAAAATTATCCAGTAAGCCATAAAAAGAAGGGTAGTCAAAAGCCATTAGCATATTTACAACATCGTTGTAACGGCTTATTAAACCAGCCGAGGCCACCCTTACGACACGACTCATTACCTCTGAATCCATCTGTTGTAAAGCTTCTCTTCCCCTGAGGAATTTACTAATGGCTATCTTTGTCATAGCTGTGTCACCAAGGCGAGTCTGAACCTTCTGCACTGCATCTGCAACCTCTTCGGCTACTCCTGGCCACTGATAGCTGGCAATCAGATCTATGTAATCTGAAAGCAATTGATCGTCCTTACAATTTTGGACAAACCTGCTGACGGATGCAGCTATTTCCCCTGCAGAATCAAATCTTTCCAAAAGAGAATGGAAATTAGTAAAATCAAAGTCCGGTCTCCCTTGTTCAATTGTCCATATTGCAAATGCTAAGTCCATCATCCTTCCACCTCCCTCAACAACCCCAATTCTCCCTGCTTCCTGAAATCGCTGACGATACTCTCAGCCCACTTTCCCAGATTATCAGGACGTGTATCAAGCATTCCTTTTACTCCTTGATAAAATTGCTCAAGATAGTTTCTTCCATCATCATCATTATTGTCTCTTGCGATGGAGTATGCTCTGGCAAGATTAATCTTATCCACTTCGCAAAGCTGCCTGAACCGTGGCCGGTACTCTGGAAGTTCGGTCATTATCGCTATCAGGGGGACCAGTGTTTCACCTGGCTGCTCCGCTAGGTATTCTCTGTTATGATCGATCGTTTTCAGAAGGCTGCTTACTTTTCCAGAGAATACTGCCAGATTATCGACAAATTCCCTATAGACTGAATTCTCCATCTTTGGAAAATAAGTGCTGAACCGGATGCAGGCAGCAGTCTTATCAGCTTTGCCTGTGGAAGCGGCTGCCCTCACCACATCGTCTATGGCTTTTGAACCTTCCTCAAGCAATCCTATGAAATCATCAAAGATATCTTCATCTCCCAGACGGGCTATCCTTCCCAGCTGCCTGATGATCTTCCTTTGAGATGAAAGAGTCGTACCTCGCATCAGCTCTCCAAAGCGGTTGCTGGCATAAAGATCCAAAAGTGGCAGGGTCATCTTTTCTCTATTTTGTGAAATATCCACCAGGCCATCTGTGACCGCCACTACCAAGTTCTTAGGCGTGCTGTCCATCAGCTCGACCAGTTTTCTGGGAGCCTCAGTATCCCTGGCATAGCGGGTAAAGACAGCCAGCGATTTCTCCAGACTGACAGTAAGCTTATTTCCCATCTTCTTTCCCACCCGACGGAATTCGGGAGAGTCATAGTTGTCCAGAAGTGTCCGATAGCTATCGCGAAGCTGGATAGTATCAACGATGCTCCTGGCTACTTCCGGGGACATCTCGGCAGCGACATTTCTCATCCTCGAATTACTAAACCTCTCGATGAGCGCCTCAATCTCTTCAGGAAACTGAGAAGTGATATCAAGATGATAAGCCATTCGCCCGGCCACTTCTGGTGTAGAAGCATAAGAGGCAACAAGATCCAACATTCCTTCAGTGCTGTCAGCACTTTTTGTCCGTCTGGACACATTTCGGATATATTGGGCCATATCCAATAACGAATGGGACATGGAGATCAGGTCGATACTCTTTTCAAATACCTCCGGATCACGCAGGTTGCAGGTGATATTACCTGTATACTCAACCAGCGCAAAGGCCTCATTCTCCTCAAGCCGGCGGATCATCCCACGGAATCTTTCGCTGCCATAATGATCCAGCAAGTCCTCTGTAAGAGTTAGGCTCTCGCTAATTACAGCTACTACCCTGGCCGCATTAGCCATCTTTTCAAGTGTATTTGAGGAGTATCCTTTGATGTCGAACCCGGCAAATTCAGGAATCACTGTTCTGATTTCTTCTTCCGCCCACTTTACAGTTCTTCTCGGCATCATCCCACAACACCTCTCAATAATCCCTTCTCTCCCTGCTTACTGAAATCGCTGGTGATAGATGCAGCCCATTTTTCTACATCCTGTGGACGCTTTTCTAAACATTCTTTTAATCCGTCATAGAACTGAGGAAGGTAGTTCATTCTTGTCTCTTTGTCCCAGTTGTCGCGGGCTATAGAGTATGCTTGTGTAAGACGATCGAGCACCCATCCATCCAACGATTTTATCATCTCTCGATCTTCCACTTCACACATTATCACAGCCAGAGGAAAGACATACTCTTCAGGCTGTTGTCTGAGGAAATGCTGCTCACTTCCTGATACCTCTGCCAGAGCGGATCCGTCCTCATCGATAAGACGATCCAGCAGCTCCCCTACGTAAGAGGCGGAAAGAGGAAGATTTTGCATAAATTCTGTAAAATCCGCGACGGCGTTATGCAAGTGGTGCAATCTAATTGAAATGTAGTTCCACATTTTTTGTCTGTCCTTGCATCCGTACAACAGATCTACAAGCTGCTCCATCGCTTGGATGTTTTTACTCTGGTAAGCTATCACATTGATATTAGATACAAAGTTTTGCTTGTCGGTGATATCAGATAAGACATGAGTGAACTTGTCTGTGTCGTATAACTCCCACAATCTTTTGGTTCCCTCCTCACCCAGTTGTGAGATCACCGGATCGGCAATACCGATTATTTCCGGAAGGACCTCTGGATCAATATCCATCTCCCCGAGCACCCTGTAACATCCGACCAGCTTATCGGCGATTCCGGCCATTCTTCGGGCGCCGTAGGATTTCTTGACATGATTCATCATCAACAAAGCAGTTTCCTCAGGCAATTCATCAATTATCCATAGAAGATCTTTCACAGACGATCCACTTGCAGCCCAGGTGTAAGCCGCATTTAGTGTATTGAATATCTCTTGGTTGAAATCTGCGTCCTCACTAAGTACATTTAAGTAGCCCATCGTAGTTACCTCATCCTTAGCCAGAGCGGTCATTTGAACGTACGAAATCACATCAAGTGAAGAATCTTCGTGTCTCTGACGAAATTCTGGTGATTGGTAGGCGCGAATCAGCATCTGCGTGGTATCCATATCCTCTGTTGAGGCAGCAGCCATCTTCAATGCACGAGCTATAAATATTGCATCCTCGCCTCTATGCGAATCCAACAGGTTATCGAAATCATCAAACTCAAATCCTGGAAAATACTGATTAAGATAGTTGACAACTCCTGCAAGTATCGGCCACTCGGATCCTTTCATCCCACAACACCTCTCAACAACCCCAATTCTCCCTGCTTCCTGAAATCGCTGCATATGGATTCAGCCCATCTTCCCAAATCATCAGGACGTGTTTCAAGCATTCCTTTTACTCCAGAATAGAATTCTTCCAGGTAATTCTTTCCTGTATCCTCATCGATGTTGGCTTTGGCTATGGAATATGCTTGTGCCAGATTCCCCCTATCTCCAGTGCCCATGGATAGAAGGTGCGGGAAGTATCTGTCTTCGGTCCTTGCTAAGATTGCTGCCAAAGGAAAAGCAACCTCCTTTTCCTGCCTGCTCAGGAATTCCTTCTGCCCCAGAACTTTTTCAGCAAAAGACAAGTTTTGCTCCTTTTTGTTGTTACAAAAATAATCGCAGCACTCTTCAGAGAACGTACCTCCTAGATTCACTTCTGTCAATACCCCCATCAGTTCTTTAATCTCTTCAACAGATACATTTTCCGAATATATTCGACGTACCCGAACGGCAAGGCGGAGATATTCTTTCTCCGCATATTTGCTCAGCATACAGACATAAGGGAAGACCAGATTAGTAGATTCATCGTATTGGGAAACCTGCAACACATGTTCATTTACCTTGAGGTATTCCTGGCAGTTATTCATGAGGTCAGCAAACTCGTCACTTCCATAAACATCGAGCAGAGTTGAAATATCTGTCCCCCATTGGACGGCGGTACCGATCCTTCTGCATACGTCAGCAACAACTTCTCCCCTCAATTTACCACTGATCTTTCTGAGATAGTCAACATCATACAACTCAAACAACTCGCCGGTGGGATGATCAAAATGGGTGAAACTCTTGAATGCACCGGCGATACCTTCCACCACGTGAGGATTCCAGGAATAAGTCTCCAGAAAATCTACGAATCTGACAAAATCAGTCTTCCCTTCTGCAGTCCTCTCAATACCACTACAGATATCTTTCAGGCAACTACTGGTCTTCAGCTTTCCCAGAAGACGATCCAATCCTGTTAGGTCCGAGTCAGGTAGATGAACACTTACCATCCATTTACAATCATCAATGCTATCTTCCGGATTCATCCCACAACACCCCTCAATAATCCCTTCTCTCCCTGCTTCCTGAAATCGCTGCATATGGATTCTGCCCATTTTCCTAACTTCTCAGGACGTTCGTCCAGGCACTGCTTGAGGTTAAGATAAAAATCGGGCAGATAGTTGTCTCCCTCGTCATCGACGTTTTCACGTGCAATCGAATAAGCTTTTACCAGATCTTGCTTTACAGGTAGCTTTGCTAACTCATAATTCTCTGTCTCTGCCATGATAGCCAAAAGTGGGATGAGCACCTGCGATTCTTCTTCTTTCAGGTGATCTTGGAGAAGGGTATCTGCTTTGACAGCATTTCCAGGATTTTTCAACAGGTAATCAGATAATTCTGTGTAGACATGAGGTTCATGTCCTGTTAGGTACGCACATAGGTCAACATATTTTTTAGGAGCGAACATCATTTCTGAGTTAATGCTCAACTCCACCAATCCCATACAGAATTGTGCTATTACTCTCTCATCTTCCATCCGATCGATCAGTTCAAAGTATTTCGTCCTGATATCCTTCTCTTCAATGGATATCACAACAAGGCTCCGGGCGAAGGGGGAAGCTGTTGATGCGGGATATTTTTTAACTAGTTCATATACATCAAAATCACATCCTTCCTCAAGTGCACTAGCGACGTATGGACAGACAGTAGCCGCATCTTTACCGTAGTGTTCAGCCAGATCCATAAATTTTTTTGAAATTAGATGCGTGCTGAGAGTACTCAAATGTATTCCCGTTGAACGGCTTAGCATGTACGATAATCTTAACGCTAATTGAGGATTGTGAGAATACCTTTGGACTATCCTAACATATTCCTTAGCCTTTTTCCTTCCATCTCCTTCAACCAGATTGCGGAAATCAACAGCAATGTTTCTGGTCGAAAATCCTGACATCTTCTCCATTATGTCGAGGAGTGAGTTTAAAGTGCTGATCTTCCTGCAGCAATCGACAGCCCGGTTGAAATTGAGACCGATGCTCTCAGCGATCATCTCTTCTTCTCTCCGTAGAATAATCTCCAGACGATCGGCCACCTTTCTTTTAGCCAAGGGCCTATAGAAAGGTAGCTTATGGATTATGCTTGCCTTCGTCGATTCGATAATACTTTCTAACACTGTGCCCACCTCTCTAACCCTTTTCCGCTAGCGAAATTATCACAGATACTCTTCGCCCACTCTCCCAACTTATCAGGTCGTGTATCAAGCATTCCTTTTACTCCAGAATAGAAATCTATCAGGTAATTCTTTCCTGTAGCTTCATCGATGTTGGCTTTGGCTATGGAGAAAGCCTGCGCCAGATATCCAAAGGTGACAGCTTCCATTGATTTGAGGTCCTCATAGCGACCTTTACCTAGTTCTGTCATAATTATCACCAAAGGAGCTACTGTTTCTGAGGGTAGTTGGTTGATAAATTCTTTTTCCCGCTCTACGATGTAAGTCAATTCATCATAGATAGAGCGATATGTGTCGTAAAAAGAGGGATCACCTAGGGTTACCCCCGGCTTACGGAAATAGTTGTCCAACTCTTCATATACATTCATAGGCAAAGGTTTCAGAGTGAGGTAACATAAAGTATCTACATAACCCATGGCCGCTACCTTCTCAATCTCCTGTGCTCTTTCTCTGACCATCGTTGGATCTTTCTTCAGATACTCTATCGCTTTGCCAGCCAGGGCTTCCCATTTGTCATCCTGTGCCATAGCTTTGATATGATTCATAATCTTTTCTACATCACTGAAATTTTCCGTGTCCAGCTTATCTCCAAAGAAATTCACCATTGTCTGAACGTCGTTGTAAAGGCATAGCATCCCCGTTCCAACTATTGTAAACAGAGATACAAGAGGTAACTCCATCTCTGCTACTGCGCTTTTACACCTTTCAAATCTTTCAATTGCTTTTCTTGTTCTCTCAACACTCTTAAGACGGTATTGCACATCATGTATCTGCTTAGCCACCAAGACAGCCACCTTAGGCTCATATCCATCCAAGGTAGCGATTAAATCAGTCATTATCTGCTCTGATTGCATCTCATATGAAAAGCTCCTCACAATCTTACACAACCTTACTGCATTAGTTTCATCACATCTACCAATATAGGTACGAAAGTTAGCGTAATCAGTGTCAGAGAGTACATTTCCAACCTGCCAAACAGAGTATTCCAATTCCGAACTCATCCCACAACACCTCTCAATAATCCCTTCTCTCCCTGCTTACTGAAATCGCTGGTGATAGATGCAGCCCATCTACCCAGATCATCAGGACGTTCATCTAAACATTGTCTCAGTCCATCATAGAAATGAGAAAGATAATTCTTTCCAGTTTCTTCGTTAATGTTCTTCGCTGCTATCGCATATGCCCTGGCCAGATGCAACTTACAGTTCCCATCAGATTCTCTTACATTTGGATAATATTCTTCTCCAAGTATAGTCATAATCGCCAGCAAGGGAACAGCTGTTTCTGAGGGCTGCTTACCCAGGAATTCCCAGTTCTTTTCAACTGTCCTTTCAACATCTTTCGCGCGCGCTCTGTTTGCCAAAAGATATTTCCCGAACTCACACAGATCGTCAAAACAATCCAGCAGAGAGTACAGGTCTATGCAGGTTTCAACTATTTCCTTATCACGTATCCTCCATGCAACGTGACTAATGCGGCCTACTATCCTTTCGGCTGTTTCCGGTTCGTTCCCTCCGACCAAATCAATGAGGCTTTGTGTAACTTCTTCATCCCTTATTCTATAACCTGTATCTGCTATTTTGTATGCGATGCACAAGGCAGTCTCATGGCCATAGTTCTCAATAAGAGAATTGAAATTACTAAAATCAAAATCAGGCATATGCGCCCTTAACACTCTTCTAGCAATGTCTAAATCATCTTCCCATCCCATCAAACCATAACCTCCGTAACCAGTTCGTAGCTGAACTTAGGTAGCTCTTTCACTGAATTGAACCATCTGGCATAAGAAGCGTTCCCCGTAAGTTCTGCAAAGTAATCAGGCTGCTCTGAATCCACGTTGAGGTAGATGACTCTCACACCTTTCTCTTCTGCTTCTGCGATAGCTTTGGCAGTATCTTTGACAGCGTACTCTCCTTCGTACTCGTGCGCATTCGGTTTGCCATCTGCGACAACGATAAGCCATCTGTCCACCGCATCCTCATCAAGTAGGTGCTTAGTGACTCTTCTGATGGCCACTCCATCCCGGTTTGCATTCGTAGGATTGATCGCTCCCAGGTTCTCCAGTCCAGGGAGGGCATGTACACGGGTGTCAGTAGTGCATTGATAGTCGCTTTCCCAGGTGTACATACTCACGTTGTCCTGGATGGCTGTCAGGCTCTGGTAGAGGATTCCAGCCAGTGCTTTTTCGATGTCCAGCACTGTCTCTCCGTTGATCTGGTGAGAGGTTGAACCGCTGGAATCGACCAGAATGCCAACCGCATAGTCCCTGCGATTGATGTCCACTGAGTCATAGACCCTCGAATCGTGACGTAAAGCGGGATCTGCAAGCACTTCCAGTACCGCTTCCATGTTGTACTCATCAGGTTCGTCGGTGTACTGTACCAACTGGAGCTGGTTAGGTTTCAGTTCCAACAGATGACAGACGATCTCGTCCGTTATCGCCCTGTATTTTGCAAGAGAATCGACGAAAGCCCAGTTCTGCTCAGTAACAGTCCTGTCATATACCTTAGCTCTCCTGGAATAAGCCTTACGTTTGTAGTCAAACTCGAATTCAGAGCTTCTTTCCCTTTCCTTCTTCTCTTCCAGAGCTTCCTTCTTGCTTTGCTCGATCTCTTCTTCACTCCTTTTAGCCGCTTCTCTGATCTCACCCTCTTTGTCATCCAAATCCTTTTTCTTCCTTATCTTGACTTTCCCTTTACCGTGCTTCCCTCCACGTTTGTAGCCGCCTTTGTCTTTGGGCAGATTTTTCAGCTCCTCGATGGAAAGACGATAGACTTCTTCTGTCGCTTCTAAACACTCTCTGGCTACCACGACCCGATCAGGATCATCTACCATCGACACTTTGACCATCCTGTTAAGAAGATCATCTAGTGTATGGATCCCTTCATCATGCAGGCTTTCATCAAGTACTGGTTGGGTAAGGAACTGCTCGACCTCTTGCCTCATCTCAGGGAGAAGGTCTCCTTTATGAGCTCCAGCGATCACTTTCATCGAGTAAAGTTCCATAAACCTGCTGGCCCGGGTCTCGGCTTCAGTTTTTTCACTCGGCCATTTTCTCTTCTTCATGACATAATACTTATTGCTCTCTTCCATCAGCTCTATGTCGTTGCGTGAAGCGAACCTTTCCTTGAAGTTATCCTCATCCACCCTGTCCCGGATAATGTTATGCAGATGCCCGGCCAGACCACTTTCTTCAAAATGTTCATCTATGTACTCGGTGAAGTCGACCAGGAAGGCTCCTCCTACGATATGCGATATCTCGTGACAGAGAGTCGCCACATACATGCTGACATTCCTGTTCTTATAGAGCACTTCTTTTGGGTCTTCAAAGTCGTCGATCGATGCCTGAAGCATGATCTGATGACCGTCGGTGCAGGGCGTGTCCCCTCTTACTACGGGAAACTTTCCCAGATAACGCAGCAGCGTAAACGCAAGTTCGGGTTTAGCATCATTGAAGTCGATGGTAAACCAATTTTTTAATTTAAACAAATCTCCAAATCCCATTTTATTTCATCTCCGTTGTTTTTTTCATCGTTATTTTTTGTTTCATCTTTGTATTCCTCTCAGTAATCCTTTTTCTCCCTGCTCCCTGAAATCGTTGACGATACTCGCTGCCCATCTGCCCAGATCACCTGGACGTTTCTCTAAACACCTCTTCAATCCTGCGTAGAAGAGTGAAAGGTAGTTCATTGCGCTATCCTCATCAACATTATCCTTGGCTATACAATATGCTTGTGCCAGTTTCTCTTTGCAGTCTAGATTCTTTATCAAAGGGCGATATTCTTTTTCTATTCTGTACATAACTGAAATAAGAGGAATTACTGTTTCAGGAGGTTGCTGTCTGAAAAAGTCATGCTCCTCTTTGATTAGATCTATGGCCCCTTCTGATCCCAGAACACATTCACTCAACTCATCATAGACGAACGGCTCATATCCAGAGAGTTGGCGACAAGCCTCACAGTAAACTGATAATGACCTTCGGTTCCACGCTACTCTTGCTAGGTTAACTGCACTTCTGGCTATCTGCACAGCAACTCTTTCATCTTCTCGATTATCATACAGTAACCCCAAGAAATCTTCCCTACTTGTTATCATATAGACTAAGTTAACTGACTGCATATATGCTGCAGAAATTACTGCTCTTCCTTTTGGAGAGAGAGATTCCATCAGCTCAGCAAATTGATCTGATCCATACATATCAATAAGAGTAGAGTTCTCTTTGTGATTTCTTAGAGAACTCGTCAAGTCGGCAATCTCCTGAATCAATATTTTTCCAATCACCCTATCAAACTTTGTAATCATCTGTCGGAACTCCTTAGAATCGTAAGTTTCAATGAGGGTGCTTGGATGCAATCTGCTAACAGAGGTGTAGGTAGTTTCAGCAATAGCAGGTACAGTTTCAAGATCGTGCGTTTGAAGAACTTCTATCAGAGAAGCAAATGATTCACTGCTCGCATCGGTGAAGGCCTTGACGTAGGATCCTAAGGCTTCTGCTGTTCTAATGCCCAATTCAGGAGCGGATTCGAATCTTTTCATCAGTCTCCTGAAACATGCAATTTCAAATGTAGGGCATACTAATTCAATCAGCTTCACAGTTGATTCCACTTTGTCTTCTAAAGTCATCCCACAACACCTCTCAACAATCCTTTCTCTCCTTGCTTATGGAAACCTTCTACTATCTCTCTTGCCCATCTATCAGCCGTGCCTGCATCTAATGCCTCTCGCAGGGTTGAATAGAACTCATGTAGTGGAAAGTTATTACTCTTGGCGATATCCCACGACTGCGTCAAGTATCTGATTCCTGATGAGGATAGGTCTTTTATTTGCGGGACGTATGCTTCTCCCAGTTCGTGCATTATTCTTGTAATTGGGAATACAGTCTCTGATGTTTGTTGTAATAGATAGTTTTTCTCTCTCTTGATCAATTCTGTTACACTGTAACTAATGTTAGCATGGGCTAAAGTATAAGCATAATCCTCATACACATGCGGCTCAAAACCTGGAAGCGCTTCGGCAATATCCATCAGTTGTTCCGCAGTTGCTGCGTCCTTACTCACTTGTATGATTATACCACATGCTGATTTTGGATTGTGCTGATATAACTTCATTATTTCCATCAGACGTCCAATCTCAGTATTGCTGAGAGTGTCCCTATCTGTAATGTTCAATATTTTCCATGCAATATTAAGAGCAGACCTGGAATCTTTGTATGTTCCAAACAGATCTAAAATCTTACTTGCTAATTGCTTACCATTACGGAAACATCCTGAAATGTATGATGTTGCCAGAGCTCCACTCTGCGGGACAAGACGATCCATAAGAGCCTGATACTTATCCGATTCCCATAGATCAAGTAATCCATCAATATCTTCAACTTCAAGACGTATCTGAAACCCTGTCTCTTCAGCTATCTTTGCTGCAACCGTCGGATTGAATCGCTCCATCAATACTGAGAATCGGTATGAAGAGAATAGATCCATGATCTGAGCATCATATTTTGTATTGCAGAGGACTTGAGCCATGCTGGCGGCGATCTCCGGATCATATTCTGTGATCAGATCAGCCACTTCTTCGGCCAATTCGATGGATTCTGCTGCTATGTGAGATACGCTACCCATTGCTTTGGGTACGGCAGGATGAAAATTATTTGATGCAAACTCCAGGAATCTCCTAGTTATCTCATCATTTTGATTTGGAATTTTTCTAAGTACATCTTCTGCCACTGGTGGATTTGACTGGTAACGTTCAGCAACTGAAAGCACACTTTCTATGTCAATTGGTAGTGTGCAAGCCAAAACATCTGCTGTTTGATCACCAAGTATGTCAACTAATCTTCTAAATCTATCTGATTCATAGGTCTTGAGCAGCTGTCTTGTCTTCCACCATGAATCAGAAACCTGATGCATTCCATAAGTGATGCCTCCGACCAGGTTAAGTTGATCTTTGTTTTCATCAATCAACCTGAAATAACGGTTTATCTGAGATTTAGTCCTTCCTGTAAGTATTGCTTTCGCATTCTCAGCAATATAGTGAATCTTTGGATTTTGCATATGCACTGTAACCAGATCGATCATCCTTTCAGTCAAGGGAACACTGCCGGTTTCGGATGCTACTTCACCGATCTTCTCAGCTGCATGAAGAAACAACAACCCATGGGGTTCGTCAATATTTTCAGCTATCAAATCCTCAACACTCTTGATGAGCTTCTTTTTTGCGAAGTATCTATGAGGAAGAATCCCTTTGCGGATTCCAGCTACATATCTTTCATCAAAAGGTACCCGCTCATTCATATTGAAATTCATCCTACCCACCTCAACAATCCTTTTTCTCCCTGCTTCCTGAAATCATCACAGACACTCCTCGCCCAGGCTCCCAACTTATCAGGACGTGTATCCAGCATCCCTTTTACACCAGCATAGAATTGTGGTAGATAATTATTTCCCCCATCATCATTATTACTTCTAGCTATCGAATAGGCTTGTGTGAGTAGGATTTTATCATTCTCATCCAATTCCTGTATCTTCGAGTGGTATATCTCTTCAACCTCGCACAGAATTGCCAGCAGAGGAAATACTGTCTGACTAGACTGTTGGACTAAGAACTGTTGATTTGTGTGAATGGTTCTTGATACGTCCTGCCTCTTCACATCACACTCCATCAAGTACTTGGCTAATTCATCGTAAACGTGACTTTGAAATGGTGAGAGAGAACAGAAATCAATGAATGCTTGGGTTAGTTCTTCATTTACCCTCATGTGAGTAATGTCCGCGACCCTACAAGCCATTAGTTTAAAAGAATCTCTATCCATCAGGTTTCTAAACTTGTCGCTTCCATATTTATCAATAACAATTTTGGTTGATTCCGAATCTTGTCCAAAAGCAGCAACTCCTCCTACATAATATGCTATTAATCTGCCTATCTGCGGTTGATCCTGATATGATCTGATGAGTTCCACACAATCCTGGACAGCGTCATTGGCAGTCACAGCAACGCTACCGATAACACGTAGAATACCAACAGAATTCTCCGGGGGGAAAGTAAGAGCTAGGTTCATAGCCTCCTTAACCACAGCTTCATCTTTTGTCTCCCTGACAATTGTTCTTACTTCTTGTGGAGCATCTTCTGGAATAGAAACTATCATACGGTCTGTCATCCTGCTATACTCTTCACTGAGGTAAATGTCAATCAATAATCTGACGGTGCTTTCACCACCTGTAGAAATACTCGCAAGATGAAATGCGTGTCTGACAGACAATTCAGCATCGTAAGTATCAACAAGACGATAAAAAGTAGTGAAATCAAAATCAGGAATATGTTTCAGGATCCTCTCCTTTGCAGGTTTGATTCGATCTTCTATTGTCATCCTACCCACCTCAATAATCCCTGTTCTCCTTTCTGTCTGTATCCATCCACTATCTCCTTAGCCCATCTATCTGCTGTTCCCTCATCCAATGCCTGCTGCAAAGTTGCATAGAACTCATCCATCGGGAAGTCATTCCTCCTGGCGATATCCCAGGCCTGCGTGAGATGGGTGGGAAACATCCTTCCCTCGGAGAACTGTTTGATCTGGTCGACGTACTCTTGATTCTCATACATTATCACTGCTAGTGGAAATATTGTTGATGGTTCCTGAGCGTTGAGAAATGGAGATTCTTCTTTGACCAGCTGACCCATACCTTCTGGTTCATTCCTGCCGATGTATTCTGCAAACTCCAGAAGGACAACTTCATCAGTAGTAAGACCACGGACTACGGGAAGGTATTCACGAACAGTAATCAACTTGCTCTGAAGATTCATATCAGTGTGAGCCAAGGTCCTTATTATCCCTTTAATGACCATCTCATTTCCGGCCTCAATAAGTGATAGATAATCTTCAAGCAACTCCTGATCAAGGGCCATAGTTGCTGCAGCACTTGCAAAAATCTCTAAAAGAAGCGAATCCATAGCAGACATTACATAAAACGTCCTGTACATGATCTCTGCGCTTTTAGTTCTTTGGGTGATGGTCCCAATGTTCCGGCAAATTCCTGGACCCAACTCTGGTAACTTTAAAAACTGTTCACAGAGTTCCATGTCAATCTCGGCCAAGTGATAGATCACTGATGCCATTCCTCTTGTGCATTTCTTACTGAAATCTTCTGAAGAATAGACTTGGACAAGCAAGGGAGTCATCTGTGGATCATTCGTCAGATAAAAGCACAACTCCTCGTCTTCCATAAGTTCTCCAGCTTCTCTGTAGATACTTATCAGATCACTCACACACGAACTCTTAGCTAAGCTTCCAGCAATCCTGCTGGCAACATCCGGTTCAAAAGAACTTAGAAAACTGATAACTTCTTCCAGCTCAATTCTGGGTCGCTCGGACAACCTCACAGCACTCCTAGCGATGGTTCCCGTATTGCTAGAGATGTCAGGGATCACCTGCATCATCTGATTGTAGCGTGAATAACTGCCGGACTTGTCCACAGCATCACCAGGCAAACATTTTTCTATCAGCCCATAGAACTGATCCAGAGCAGTTGTTGATATTGAGGACAGCGCTAGCGCGGCTGCTCTTATCTCACTTGCATCTTCATTCCTGACGGATTTAAGAATTTTATCCAAACGTTCTTTTCTTTGCGACTTCCAGGGGCTGTCCACCTCCCTCTTCTCCCGAAGGATTATCTGTGGCTTGGAAATGGCAAACTGAACTACTGATTTAGGGTTTGTCACATCATAAAGGTCCATTAATCCTATTTTTGGTGGTGCCATCTTAACCACTCACCTCTCTCAACAATCCTGCTTCTCCTTGCCGCTTGAAATCATCACAGACAGACCTAGCCCAATCTCCTACCTTATCGGGATATGTATTCAGCGTTCCTCTCAGCCCGTCCATGAATTCAAACACCAGATTATGTCCCTCTTCTTCATTGTTTTCAGCAATAGCATAGGCATTGGCTAAGTATCTGAGACCAGCAGATCCCATTTGTTTAATATGCGAACGGTATTTTTTGTCTATAATTCGAAGTATTTTGATCATTGGAACAAGAGTTTCTGAACTTTGTTGATTAAGGAAATCTTTTTCTTCTGCTACCAGTGAGATGAAATATCCTCCTTTACGCACCATGCGTGAAATATGGACAAAATGCTGGCGAAACTCCTCTATTGCATGGCAATCAAACTTTTCCCATTCAATGTGCATACAGGAATCAACATATTCCCTCTCAAGCAAATCTCTCACCCCACTTCTCGCCACCTTTGCCGTAGAGCTGACCAGTTCTACCGCTACATCGTGAGGATAATTAGCAACCAGCCGAGGCAATTTACTAATCAGATCAACTTTTTGGGCCAATCCTTCTACACATGTTATCATACGCCTTGCCTGGTCGCCAGTGAAAGGAAGCAGCATACACCGGATGTCCTGCCGCTGGTAAAGATCAGTCAGTATTTGGATCTCATCCCCTTGTTCCAGGGTCCTCAATTTAACAAATCCACCGGAAATTCTATCAGATAGCTCAGCAGGATAGGATTCCTGTATCCTTTGATATCCTTGCCAATCAAAATCAGGTATCCTACTCAGTTCCTCTTCAATTGATGGAGTCATCTTCCCACCTCCCTCAACAATCCTTCTCCGTCCTGCTCACTGAAACCTTCTATTATTGCCTGAGCCCATCTGCCAATCATCTCAGGTCGTGTATCAAACATCCCTTTTACACCAGCATAGAACTCTTCCAGACAGTTCTCTTCCGTATCTTCATCAATGTTGTTTTTTGCGATGGAATAGGCCCGGGAGAGGAGTCCTTTTGTTCCTTCGTCCAGTTGTTTTAGTTGGGGATGGTGTTCTTCCTCTAGTTTTGTCAATATCGCCAGCAGAGGGATCACTGTCTCAGAACTCTGTCTGCTCAGGTATTCCCCCTCAGCTGCGATTATCTTCCTGACTGATCTCCCTTTTTCCTCTGTAACATAATCTAACAGTTCGTCATAAACATGTTCATCAAAACCAGCAAAATTTGTATAGAAGTCTATGTAAGTCTGAATCACTACATTAACTATTGCCTTGGCGTATTGGAAATTACGAATTCTGTATACTAACTGCTCGTCAGTTCCAGACTTTAGTGAATTAACAAGGTTTTCAGTAATTCCCTTACTTTCCGTACTTAGGGCAATTAGTCCGATTTGCTCAGCTAATCTAACTGCTTCTTCTGCAGTTTCAACAACTCCAAGAAAATCTTCAGTCACTTCTCTGCTTCTTGCCATGTAAGTTACCCTTGCCAGCCCGTCAGCCAATCTGCGTACATCGTTCATTTTCCTTCCCTTCATCATTCTCACGAACTGCTTACTCTTATATTTGTCAATTACCATCTTAGTTGTTTCAACACATTGAGTAATACCCAAAACTGTAGATACACGGGGAGTGAAAATCTGGGCAATTTTTGGATCTATACATTCAAATAGAGTTTCGCTGACAATTCTTTTCCTTATTTCGTCCATTTCCATCCTAACCACTCACCTCTCTCAACAATCCTGCTTCTCCTTGTTTTTTGAAATCATCGCAGACAGACTTTGCCCATCTTCCCAGATCATCAGGACGTGTGTCAAGCATCCCTTGAACTCCTTGATAAAAATCTCCAAGATAGTTCTCTCCTGTGTCTTCATCGATGTTGTTCTTGGCGATGGAATAGGCATGAGCGAGATTCCTCTTGCAGTTTTCGTCCAGTTGTTTTATTTGGGGATGATATCCCCCATCAAATTCTGCCATGATTGAAAGGATTGGGAAAAGATACTGTGGATTCTGCTGTGCTATGAAGTTCTTCTCTTCCTGCAGCAACTGTTCCATTATGAGGTTATGGTCTCTGGTTTTCTGTAATCTCTCTTTCCAACCAGGGACAAAGACTTTTGTAAGACTGCCGATGTAGTATTCAGCAAAGTCTTCTAGGATAGGTGATTCATATCTGTCAAGTAGGTTTACTGCATCCATAAAACCTTCAAGCAATTCAGTTGTCTTGGCTTTATTGATAATTCGAATGCTCATCCGGGCGACCCTATTCGCCTCCTCCGAAGACTTGCCTTGCATCATCGAGACGTATTTCTCTGTCATCGAAGTACAAATACCTGACATCTGCTCTGCCCCTTTCATTATCATGTCTACTGCCGGGAAATCCTGTATATAAGAGAACAATTTCTCCCCTAAATCATAATGTTCCCCGATTTTTCTGATAAAATCCATGACGACCAACTTGTTCTTACAGGTATTGAAGACCTTTCTGCAGGCTTTGCTGTCAAGCAGAAGATAGGTTGATTTTAGCTTACTATCTTCAATTTTCTCTCCTGAAATCTGTTCTACGGATGCACTATCATATCCCTGCAGCAAGCGAACGAAGAGTCCGGCAGTCTTTTTTCCATGATAAAACTGAATCTCCATAGCTTTCTTGGCGACTAAACAAGCTTGCTTTGGATGCTCTTCCAACAATTCCAGCAAGGAGCTAAATGTAGAATATCTTTTGTTCTTTGTGATCAGTTCCCCAAGAGAATACAAAGTGTTAGAAGCTTTTTGAGAATCATCCAATGTCATTGCATATTCCCTCACTTCACGCAAAGCACGTCTTCTAGCGAAAGGCCGGTAAAAAGGAAAAGCCTCTTTCACATCCGCTTCCAGGTTTAGTATTACATCTTCCATAGTCATACCGTCCACCTCAACAATCCTGCTTCTCCCTGCTTCTTGAACTCATCGCAGACACACTCTGCCCACCTTCCCAGCATTTCAGGACGTTCATCAAGCATCCCTTTTACGCCAGCATAGAATTCTTTCAGATAGTTCTTTCCAGATTCATCCTTATTATTCCTGGCTATTGAGTATGCCTGAGATAGATGTTGTTTAGTTCTTTCATCCAAGGATTTCAATTCAGTAGTGTATATCCCATGTAGTTTGGTCATTAGAACAGCCATTGGGATGACTGTTTCAGAAGATTGCTGTTTGAGGAAATCGTTTTCCCATCTTAGCAGATATACTAACTGAGGATCCTGAATGTATTCACTAAGTTCAGCATATACACAACTTTCAAATCCAGGTAGCAGATTGCAGCAGGTTATGTAGTCTTTCGCCATCTCAACATTCTTGGTTTCACTAGCCACCCTTACTGTACTTCTGGCCACCTCCCTCGTTGTTTTTTCATTATCCCGGTTCTTATGAAGAACCAAAAGGAAGTCATCGGTAATATCCTGATGGTAATTATGATCGATGATACTCAATAACGATTCAGCTACTTCTGCTCCTCCTTGAGGTGACAGAACTTCCATCAAGTCAACGAACTGCTCAGAGGTATATGCCTCTACCAGAGTTGCATTGAGAGCACCATCGGGTTTCCAAGTGGTTAGCCGTGCAATATCTAATGTTAATTTATCCATAATTTCTTGACCAAACTTTGGAAGTAGATTACGAAATCCGTCTGATCGGTATGTGGCAAATATCGGACCCAGATTTCTTGTACCATCAGCGACGAGCTGGGCTGCATTAGCTATAGCTACTGCCACGGGAAGATTGTCATCGTAGCTCTTTAGTATATCCACCAGTTCCTGGAATGTATCCTTCTTTCTATGATATGTGGTGAATGAGGCCAGATGATCTGCCATTGTGTCTCCGCACTGAGGATCGGACTCAAAAATTTTCATCAATTCCCTAAAATTTGATAGGTCCAATTCTGGCATATTTCTTCCGATGTACATTTCCGCAACTTCTATTGAATGATCCAATGTCATACTGCCCACCTCAACAATCCTTCTCCCTGCTTCTTGAACTCATCACAGACAGACTTTGCCCATCTTCCCAGATCATCAGGACGTGTGTCAAGCATCCCTTTTACACCCTGATAGAACTGTTCCAAGTAATTCTCCCCGGAATCTTCATCGATGTTGCTTTTTGCGATGGAATATGCTTGTGAGAGATAAGACAGCGTACTGCAATATGCATTTCTTACATCAGGAATGTATCTATCTTCAAGAGT
>CAZWBB010000010.1:0-55917 GCA_964632045.1 uncultured Methanosarcinales archaeon
TGAACAAAGAAAACGCGAGATAAAATAGTCCGGCTGATAGAGAAGATGAGCCAGTACCTCTTTCAGGGCATAAGCATCTTTGTATCTTTTGACTGCTTTCAGTTGTTCATGGGAAAATTTGAAATCAGAGAAGAATCGTTCGCAGTAGGAGAACTCATCTTTTTTCATCTGATTGTATTTATCAAGTTCGTAATGTAACCGGGCATCGTATTTCTTTATTACGGCCTGAAATAGGCGCAGCGGGTGTTTTTCCTCTTCGTCCAGATCAGTTACCGTCCGCAAGCCCTGCTTCTCAAAGTCGAATTTCTTGAATGCCAGCTGAATCATGGATCGTGCTGTCCCGATGTTCTTGTTGACACAGAGGTGCATGATGGTAAGGAATGCATCATAAGTAGACTTGACACATTTCTTGAATAGCCTTCGCGTCGGAGGATGAGGTTCAACATTGAAAATATCATCTCCATATTTGTCAAAGAGAAATTTCTTGGTGTTGTTCAGTATAAACAGATTCTTGAAACACTGGTAGGTCCTTTTTTCCTCATCAAAGCACTCGATGCATTGGATGTTGTGGGCTCTATCGGCGAGTTTCACCTGGATCGCCCTTTTTTTAAGCTCTTCATCAGGGCAGTTGAAGATCTGGGCGATTGAATCGTAATAGTAGTGTCGCTTATGTCTGGTCAGCAGTTTGGTTGTCTGGATGATACTTTCTGCAACAGAGGTGTCAATCTTGTTCTCATCACATAACTCACGCAGCTCATTCTCCAACTCCTCAAAGATGTGCAGTTCATAATCATCAAGGATTTTGATGCTTTGTTCATCTTCCTGCAAGGCTTTCTCTCTTTTATGGATATCTACTTTTTCTTCAACAAAATCATGAACCAGACCGACGCACAAGGTGAGCGTGTCCCTTATACCAGCTTTCTCCAGATCCCATACCACATTAAGCGGATGGATGAATGCATTCTCCCCATTCTTCCTGAGAGGAACTTTCTGACACAATTTCTCTGTCTTGTCATAAAGGAATTCAAACAGAAGGAACAAAGGGTCTGTCGTCTCCACCAAGTCTTTCACTCGGAACAGTTCTTTGGCCGGCTGCCAATGTTCAAGTATTTTGAATTTCTTGTATTCCTGCGACGTTTTGGCATTCATAAACTAGTGGAGAAAGAGCATTAATTTAAAGTTTTCTACGAAAATTTTATAAACAGTTCACATTAATCAACAAACTATGGAATTCAATATAATTGAGGAAAGTAAAACGATGCTGCAATTTGAGTTAAAAGGAGAGACACACACTTTCTGTAATGCCCTAAAGCATGAACTACAGCAGGTCAAAGGAGTAGTTATCGCTACTTACAGGATAGATCATCCTCTGGTTGGTGTACCCCAATTCCATATCGAAACAAAAGGCGTGGAACCAAGAAAAGCCTTAAAGACAGCTCTTTCTAAGTTGAAGAAGAAAGCAAAAGATTTTGAGAAGGAAGTTAAGAAGCTGTGAGTTCACTAGCTTTTTACTACGGTATCCATTCTATCACATAATGCATCTTCATCCAAATCAATCTCCTTTGAATCTACATTTCCTTCTTCCAGATCAATCCCTTTAAGATCGACCTCTCCTGGTGTGTGTTCAGGAAGTGCAGCGGGTTGTTTTGCTTCCAAAGTTCCATAATACTCTTCCTGCAGTTTGTCCAGTGATTCATGACCATCAAAAAAGAATTCAAAAGGCATATGATCCCAAAACTTTTCCTCATCACTGCAGATCTCTTCCAGCTCCTTTTTGGCTTCCTCTGCTTGTCTGCTTCTGGTTCGCCGGCGCAGTAAAGAAGCGATCAAACCTCCCAGACCTACTCCTGCTCCAAGAGCGATTCCTATTTCTGAATCATATGAAGCAGATGTGCCTGCTACAATAGCACCAGAAATAATAGAGAGGACACTGAGCTTGGTGTAGGTGGCTTTACCATCCTGTGAATTACCTAACTGATAGAACTTACTTCGTAGGTTCTTGGAGAAAGCGTAAGCTATGGATGAATGCTCTGTCTGTATTCGGGAGTAGGTGTTGTATCCGTGCCGATTTACATATTCTTCCATGTCAAACATGAAATCTCCATATTTCGTGGCATCTAATAACCTGCAGTAGGTGGGAAAAGCATAATTCTCGGAGACTACCAGGATGTCTAAGCCTTCACCCTGTTCACGGAAAAAAATATCACGTACACTGTTCGATACATAACTCCTATGGGTGCGGAAAGTTCTTGTCTCAGCGAACCTGAATCCAAGTTTTGCAAATAATCTCTTTGACTTCTCCTCCAATTCTTTTAACAAATACTTTTTCTCAAAAAGCTCGTCCCGCAGTCTAAGGATCTCTGCAAAGAGTTGGGTGACGGTATCAGAGGAAGCAGGGACAATTTCTTCACTTGACTGCTCATGTCTTAGGTCAGCAATAACCTGTTTGACGTTCTGATACCTTTTGCGACTGTCTGCTTCGACCATCTTGGCCAGGACGGAACTGATCTTCGGATCAAGATCCTGCGGGAGGGAAGTCTGCATCTCAAAGATGGAATCCCCTGAAGTAAACTCATCTAACGTGGATCTGGTAAGCAGCTCAACTAACGTCGCTCCTAGGCCATAGATATCAGATGAGAAGTTTGATTTGCCTCTGAACCGTTCAGGAGCCATATAAGGATACGTTCCAGCTCTGCTGGTAGTCGTTTTGTTGTTATTCACTCCCGACAGCCCAAAATCAACCAGAGATACTTCCCCTGAATCCTCATCATAAAGGATGTTGTTGGGATTGATGTCCTTATGGACAATCCTGTATTGATTGTGGACGTAATCCAATGCATCGAGAACTTGCTCGGCGATGTGGATCGCCTCATCCCTGGAAAAGAATTTTCCTTCATCAAGTAACTGTCGCAGAGAGCTTCCTTCTTTGTGTTCAGTCAGGAAATAATTATCAGCATATTCGATTATCCTGGGAATTGCCGGATGTTCAAGACTTTTCAGTATCCGCATCTCCTGCATCCATCCTTCCAGATCCGTCAGCCCACCATTAGCAAACTCTTTCTTGACGTACTTCTCGCGGGTTTCTGGATCCTCGACTAAGTACGTCTTGATCGCTTCTTCTGGTGTTAGGGTGTCAACAACCGTTAGTTTTCCATCCATTCTTAGCTAAGATTGATGTTTCTTTAAATAATTTACTATCTCTGGGTAGCAATTGAATCTATTTACAAAAGATTTATATATTTTGACATACTCTAAGGACATAGGTCATGGTAGTATGTTTAATTTACGATACAAAGGCTTGAGGCTAATTCCTTCAAAATCAGCCTCAGATGAGATGCTTAGATATGGTATGAGGATAAATGATTGTAGGATTGTCTTGGAAGAAGGTTATGATGCTCCCCGAAAGAGAAGGAAAGATATTGAGGAGAAGTGGCTGGACAGGGGTAAGAAAACTTACAATGTTGTTGTTGTGAGATCCTTCAACTTCATGTACAATGAAGATGTTTGGTTGATTACTCATGTTGGGAAGTTTACAGGAAGGTAAAAATGAAAGGAATGAAATGTGCCTGTGGGAAAACTGCAAAGTATGATCAGAATCTTAAGTTTAACGGCCACAAGATAGATGGATGGAAATGTGGTTCCTGTAAAGAGGAATATTACAACCCGGATAAAGCGGAGAGAATTTTACTGCTTAACAAGCTGCGGAAAGTGAAGTATCATCTAAAATTGAGTAAGGTAAAGAGTAATTTAATTTTGAGGATTCCAAAAGAAGTCGGAGATGTTTTGAATCTTCACAAAGGGGCGGAAGTGGAATTAGGATTAAGGAATTCAAATGAGATAGTCCTGCATCCGGTAGAAGCAGCTAAAAGAGAAATTTAACTTTTTACTTCTTCTGGTGTTAGGGTGTCAACAACCGTTAGTTTTCCATCCATTCTTAGCTAAAATTGATGTTTCTTTAAATAATTTACTATTTGGGAGTGGCACCGGGGAGAGAGTGCATTTTTCCGTATCTCCCAAAAGCATTTTAAACTCCATATCTCTCCAACATTCGATATGCCTGATCTGACCAAAAGTACTTGTCTGAAATTCTATAAACGCAAGGATATCCAGCAGGCCATGATAGAACATGCCGAGCAGAAGGAAGTGGGTGTCCGTTATGGGGATGGGTTTGGTAAACGGCCAGACGTGCTTACCTACCCCCGGGATGTAATTGAGCTGGCTCTGCAGAACGTAACATCTTTCCACGCTTCTGAGGAGATCTGGGAGAATCCACTGATGTTGAATGCCAACCTTACGAGGAAAGAATTGGATGAACTGCGTATTGGATGGGACTTGGTACTGGATGTTGATTGTGCTTTTGTGGAATATAGCAAGATCTGTGCGCATCTGATCGTGAAATTCCTCCAGTACTGCCAGGTCAAAGATCTTTCCATCAAATTTTCCGGGAATAAAGGATTCCATATTGGTGTGCCCTTTGAAGCATTTCCTAAGCAGGTGGGAGATGCACTTACCAAAGATCTTTTTCCTGAGGCTGCAAAGAAGGTCGCCTTTTATATCAAGGAGAACATCAAAGAGGAGCTAGGCAAACGTATCCTGCAATTGGAAAATGGGCAATTCAACCGAATCAGAGAAAAAGTCAACCTGCCGGATGAGGATATAATTAGATATGAGCATGGTCAGCTTGGTGACAAAGTACCTAAACTTAACGTGGATAAATTTCTGGAGATAGACACTGTCCTTATCTCCTCCCGTCATCTTTACCGGATGCCTTACTCGCTACATGAAAAGTCTGGATTGGCCAGCCTTCCTATTGATCCGGACAAGGTGATGGAATTTGAAAAGCCGATGGCTATCCCTGAAAAGATATTGACGCCGATGTTCCCTTTCCTTGATAGAAATGTTTCCGGGGAGAGCGCCAGGCAACTACTAGTACAGGCGCTGGATTTTGAAGTGAATATTGAAGGAGAGCATGATGTAAAAGAAGGAGGGAAGGAATTTGAGGAGATCACTTTCGAGAGTCCGATCAAAGAGGAGCTGTTCCCACCTTGTATCAAGAAGATCCTGGTAGGATTAGAGGATGGGAAGAAACGGGCAGTCTTCATCCTGATCAACTTCCTGGGCAAAATCGGCTGGAGCAAGAAAGAGATCGAAGAGTTTGTCATCAGATGGAACAAAGAAAAGAATCCAGAACCATTGCGGGAAGTGTATATCAAAGGACAGCTGAACCATTTTCAGCCCGGAAATAAGCTACCGCCCAACTGCAACAACGACGCTTACTATAAGGGACTAGGAATGTGCTTACCAGATGGTCTCTGCAAAAAAATCAGGAATCCAGTCAATTACACAATCGTAAAATGGAAGAGTTGGTTGAGGGAGAAAGAAGGAGAGGATAAGAAAAGGAAGCCTTCCAGAAAATCAACTACTCAGGATTCGGAAACTTCAGATCCACAGAATCAATCTCGGGCAGGAGAGGTCCCTTGACCGCTTCATATATCGCTAATGCCCGCTGACGGGCGATCCTTATCAGTCTTTTCTGGATCTCGTCAGGTTCTTTTGTCTCATCAACACGCCAGTCGACAACTTCGTTAGCTTTCATTTTCGTAGTGAAAACAAACTGCTCCTGCATATAGACAACAGTTTTGGTCATCTGATCGATTATGTGGTTGACATCTCTTCCTCTTTCATTAGCATCTCTTCTGACCCGCCGCAGAGCAGCCAGTATGCCATGGGTATCGACAAAGATCTTGTAATCATACATACTAAGCAACTCCTTTGGATGAAGGGAAAAGATTCCTTCGACAACTGCTACTTCGATGCCCTCTGGCACAGATATCTCCTGAGAATTCTCGTAGGAATGAGTGGAAAAATCATACTTTCGGAAATTAAATGGCTTCCCTTTCTTGAGGAATCGGCCATATGCGACCAGTCTCTCTTCGTTCAAGGATTCAGGATTGTCAAAGTTCTTCTCAGGATCGAAGCAGAGCTTATCTCTTTCGTCAGCAGGCAAGTAGCTTAAGTCTTTATAGCAATCATCAGTAGAAAGGATGAAACAACTGACATCCCATCTGGTAAGATGCTCTTGGATAAGCTCAGCAAGGGTTCCTTTCCCGCTGCCCGTCCCCCCGGTTATTCCAACAAGATAGGCCATACTCATATTACCGGGAAGAGAAGTATAAAAAGTTAGTGAAAGAGCGGCGGCAGCCATTCGTAAGACCTCCTAGCTTACCCTCGATTCGAGAGCGAAGCTCATTCGATTCGGAGGGTCGCGAACGAGTGGGTTTCACCACAGCCGAGAGAGCGGGAGAACCCACTTAGGGAGTATCTACTCCATAGTCACAACCTAACCAAAACATTTATAAAAACTTGGTGATTACATTTATTTATGGACAACAAGCGGGTTTTAGGGGACTTGGTTAAGGCTTATGGCCGTGCCGTGGATAGGACACAAGGTAAAAAGAATTCCCAGGTTTCTGAGGATGAAGTTGAGAAGATCGTTGACAGATACTTCAATTCATTGCCGCCTGAAGACAGGACCGCTGAAAAGAGGGCCCAGGCTCTTTCTTTTATGGAGGAGGCAGAGCATCCTCTTTACGAATCTCGAGATATGGCAGTGCCTGGGACGGGAAGCTTCATCGGGATGATCGGTGGAAGTATTGGCGGAGCCGTCCTATTCGGTCCTTTTGGATTCCTAGGTGGTTTAGTCGTGGGAGCTATCGGCGGAGGGGCCGCCCTAGGTGCACTGGCTCAATACTTTGATGGAAAAGTGCCGATAAGGGAGCTGATCGACGATTACTCAGGTCGTCTGGACAGGCTTGATGCCGGCTCTCTGGATGCAGAGATATCAGTCCCTTACCTGCTACTTGAGGTAGCACAGGAGTTGCCTTTAGACAGTCCTTCACAGGGAAAGATCGCTGAATGCTTGGATAGTTATTATCCGGATCATCAAGAGACGGCGAAGGTAAAAGCATTGTTGACAGGAGGAGATGAAGACAGATGACATTGACATTATATAGATACCGATATAAGATGGAGCTAGTATGATGGACGGTAGGACTATGCTTACGGAATTGGTAGAGACTTACAGTATGAGGGCTAAAAACTTAAAGAAAAGTAAATCTGAATTGCCTGACAGAGATGAGAGAAGGGATATTGTGGACAAGTACTTTGATTCCCTTCCTCCTGCGATGAGGCAGCCAGATATGAAAGAGCAGGCCTTATGCTTTTTGGATGACATCAATTCAATCCAAAGAGTATCCAAAGATCCCGATAAGAATGAATCCCTGTGGGGTTATATTATTGGCGGGGGCGTAGCAGGAGGGATCAGTACGGCTGTTGTAGGAGGACTCTTGTTCTCTTTCCCTGGTGCACTTGGTGGATTCTTCGCGGGTCTTTTTGGAGGATCCTTCAGTGGATATGGGGTGGGAATATACTGGCAATTCAACAGGCCTGCAAGGAAACTTGTGGATAATTATGCCAGGCGTATTGACCGCATGGAAGTGTACCAGCTTGACGGGGAGGAGCATGCCAAAGACCTGCTTCTGGAAGCAGCGATCAAGCTGCCTCAGGAGGATCCTCTGCAGGAGAAGATTATGGAATATATGGGGGATTATCATCCAGGGGAGAAAAGGAAGCTTCTTAAGGGGAAGCAAAGAAGTTGAAGTTTGTTTTTTCCGTTCTCTTTCAGAAATCTTTATAAATATGCCACATTTCTTGCAGTTAACAGTCCGAGTTAACGCGCATAGGACAATGCATTATCATTGATACGTGTGAGAGTTCTCGGAGTACGATCATAAAATGGCAGAACCGACAGAAGGGAAGGAAGAACAGAAGCAGGAAAAACCAGCAGTAGAACAATCACCAGAAAAGAAAGTGCTGCAGGAAAAACCGGAGGGGCAAGTGGGAGCACAATCCACACCAGCAGAACAAAAACCTGCTCCGGAAAAGCCAGTATCAGAAAAACAAGCACCTGAAAAGCAGGCGGCCCAAACAAAACCAAAAGTGCAAGCAGCACCGCAACCGGCACCATCAAAGTCAGAAAAGAAACCACAGGAGAAAGGGCCTGATTTCAAACACATCGTCAGGGTCGCTAACGTTGATATTCCAGGAGATAAAGCTATCCGGGTCGCTCTCACTAAGATCAAAGGTGTAGGAATTAATTTTGCTGATGTAGCTTGCAGGTTGGCAGGAATTGACAAGACGATCAAGGCTGGTAACCTCAATGAAAGCCAGATCAACAGGATCAATGAAGTTGTTAATGAACCTTTTATCCAAGGCGTACCTGAATGGATGCTTAACCGCAGGAAAGATTATTCAAGTGGAGAAGACAAACATTTGCTTATCGGTACGCTAAACTTTGTGAAAGATAATGACCTGAAAAGGTTGAAGAAACTTAAAACACTGCGTGGAGTAAGACATCAGAAAGGGCTCCCTGTAAGGGGGCAGAGGACCAGAGCTAATTTCCGCAGGAGCAAAGGAAAAGTAGTCGGCGTGAGGAAGAAAGGGCAGCAGCCTGCTAAGAAGAAGTAATAATAATCATGAGACATTAAGATGGGCGATCCAAAAAAACTAAAGAAAAAATACAATCCTCCAAGACATCCTTGGATTAAAGGCGAGATTGAAGAAGTAAGAAAACTCAGACAGGAGCATGGACTTAGGAATAGAAGAGAAATCTTGATTCCCGAATCATTTCTGAAAAAGTATAAGAATATTGCTAAAAGGTTAATCGCGGACCAGACTGCTCAGGGAAAGAAAGAGAAGAAGCAGATGATGGATAAACTGCATAGACTGGGTCTGCTTCCAGTGGGGGCAGAGCTTGATGATGTTCTTAGCATTGAGCTAAAAGACATTCTGGAACGACGTCTTCAGGGTGTTGTCCTAAGGAAAGGCCTTGCCCGGAGCTCCAAACAGGCACGTCAGTTTATTGTGCATAGGCACATTCAGGTGGGAGAGAAAGAGATCACTTCACCAGGTACAATCTTATCTACTGAAGAGGAAAACTTGGTGAGATTCAAAGCAGGTAGTAGCCTGGCTGATGAAGGTCATCCTGAACGGGTGAGTGCAGAAGAACAGGTACAGAAAGAGAAGGAAGTAGTAGAAGGGAAGAAGGAAGAGACTGTAGAGGAACCAGCTCAAAAAAAGGTCCCAGAAAAAGGTACTAAAAAATGAACAGAGAGAGCAGACCACAACAGAATAGGCCGCCACAGAGGAGGCCCCCTTATGGAGGAAGACCTATGCGATGGGGTATCGCCCATATCTACTCCAGCTATAACAATACGATAATAACTGTTACTGATATCACAGGTACCGAAACGATTGCCCGCGCAAGTGGAGGTCAGATGGTGAAATCTGATCGTCTCGAATCATCTCCTACCGCAGCGATGAGTTCCGCTAGGAAGGTGGCAGAGATCTGTCGAGAGAGAGGGATCAACGGACTGATGATCAGAGTAAAAGCCAAAGGGGGTCACAACGGTCCCAAGAATCCCGGCCCGGGAGCTCAGGCAGCTATCAGAACACTCTCAAGAGTAGGCATGAGAATCGGTAAGATCGAAGAAGTAACACCAGAACCTCACAACGGATGTCGAGCCAAAGGAGGAAGAAGGGGGCGACGAGTATGAAGCTTGAAATAATTAGCGATGACAAGAAAAAATTCAAATTAAGTTTTCTGCTAAAAGATAGTGATACTGTTTTTGCCAACACTTTGAGGCGACTAATTATTGAGGAAGTCCCTGTTTTAGCAGTTGAGGATCTTGAGATCAAGGATAACAGTTCTGCACTCTTTGATGAAATGCTGGGTTTGCGTTTAGGATTGCTGCCAATTACCACTGATCTTAAAAGTTATGAATTAAAAGAAAACTGTAAATGCAACGGCGAAGGATGCGCCAGATGTGAACTAAAAATCAATCTTAAGGTTGGTAAAAAAGGCTATGTCTATGCTGGTGATGCCCAAAGTTCTGATCCAAAATGCACTTTTGTCTATGACAAGATGCCCGCAGTCAAACTATTGCCTAAACAGAAAGTTGATGTAATGATGACTGCCGTCTTGGGACGAGGGAGGGAGCATATTAAATGGAGTTCAGGATGGGCGCATTACAAGAATGAACCTAAAGTGAAACTGGGTAAAGTCAAGTCTCCGGAGGAGGTTGCCAAGCGGTGTTCCGATGGTGTCTTTGTATTAAAGAATAAGAAATTGACGATTGTGAATGAAAATGCCAGACACAGTCATCTACTAGATTATTATGCCACCTTAGACAAGGGGATTAGTGTTGAATACACTGGTAACTTAATCTTCAACGTAGAAGGCTGGGGACAGTTGAGTTGCAAGGAGATGCTGATACAAAGCGCGAAAATTCTTGCGGATAAAACTAAGGAATTGGAAAATTTGATTTAAAATGACCAAAGGCCCAACTAATTACCAGGTACAACAGTTGCTTGATGCTTTGCAAGCGAGAGCAGTTAAGAGCAACTTGTGGAAGAGAGTTGCCAAGGATCTGAAGAAACCGGCAAGGCAAAGACGGACCGTTAATATTTACAAAATTGAGAAGAACGCAGGAGACGGAGAAACAATTCTTGTTCCGGGTAAAGTGTTAAGTATGGGCAGTCTGAAAAAGAAGGTAGACGTTGCCGCATTGAATTTCTCTTCAGAGGCGAAACGCAAAATCACGGAAGCAAAAGGGAAGGCCCTTACGATTGGCGAACTGCTAGACAAGAACCCACAAGGGAATAAGGTAAGAATACTAGGTTGAAAATGAAAGTCTACAATGGTGAAGGTTTGATATTAGGACGTTTGGCTGCACAGATAGCAAAAGATGCTCTTTTGGGCGAGGAAGTGAATGTAGTCAACTGCGAAAAAATTGTAATCAGCGGCAGCAAGGCAAATACTTTTGCTAATGAGAAACAAAAGAGAGCAAGGAAAGGCTATCCTTTGAAAAGTGCTAAATTTTCCCGTCTGCCTGAACGTTTTGTCAGAAGATCCATCAGGGGTATGCTACCCTGGAAACAGACGAGGGGTAAAGAAGCTTTCAAGAGGATCATGTGCTTTGTTGGAATTCCAGAAGAGTTTGCTCAAGAGAAAGCAATCAAGGTAGATGGTGCTTCTGCGAAGAAACTGCCTATCCTTAAACTTACGACAGTAGGAGATATTTGTAAGAATCTTGGTGGGAAAGAAAAATGAAACCGCAAAAACGAAGTTCTGAGGACTCAACGGGAAAACAATCCCGCTCAAAAAAAGCAATCCATTCACAGGGCAAGAGGAAAAGCGCCATCGCCAGAGCGACGATCAATCCAGGTAAAGGTAAAATTAAGATTAATGGACAATTCCTGGAAAATTATGGTAGTGATATTCTGCGATTACGTATCAGCGAACCTTTGATATTGGCAGGTGACACGATCAAGAAAGTTGATATCTTTGTCAATGCTTTTGGTGGAGGAATCAACGGGCAAGCAGATGCGATAAGGCTAGCCATCGCCCGTGCTCTTGTGCAGCATGACAAGAAGCTCAAAAAAACATTTGATGATTATGACAGGCTGCTCCTTGTTGCTGATGTAAGAAGGAAGGAAGTATGTAAGCCTAATGACAGTAAAGCTCGTGCGAAGAGACAGAAGTCATATCGTTAGACAGTGAGGTAAGAAGACAAAATGATCATACCAATCCGTTGTATCAGTTGTGGTAAACCAGTAGGACATCTTTACGAAGAGTACAAAGAGCGTGTTGCGAAAGGGGAAGATCCAAAAAAAGTAATGGATAGCCTTGGATTGGAAAGGTACTGTTGCAGGGGTCTGTTCATGGGACATCTTGACCTGATCGATGTTGCTGGTGAGTTCAAGAAGGGATGATTCAACTGGGATTTTTTTTCTGTCATCTTAATATTGTGTTTCTTAATAGACAGGACCATATCAGCGGCAATAAACATTCGAACTAAAATTGCATCCTGAAAGCACGATTTAATGTTCGAAATGTTAGTGCTTTTAGTATATATTCTTATGTGAGAGATAATGTGAGATTTGGTTTATAGACGAGTGCACCACTCAAAAAGGGCAAAATATATAAATGGGCTCGTCTCTAGATATAAAATATACGCTAGAGTATGTAATGGGGGGATACTAGACGCGTGTAACAAAAATCCGTCGCTAAACAGGATTCGTAGATTGTTGCTCGCACATAGCACTTTAAGTGTCTTATTTATATGAAAACTCGCAACACTTTAGGAGAAAAATTAGCTTGTAATGCCGTCGAATATCAAAAGCAAAAGCTTCGTAGAGATAAGTTGAGCGCTAGGCATAGCAAGCTTAAGGCCGAGGTTGAATCTGTTTACAAAGAACTGAGGACCTCCGAGGATTCTGTCGGACAGCTTCAGAAAAACCATAGTTTATGGATTGAAGAATTGTTCCAGATGTTGAAAGGCTATTCTGAGGAGCTTGCTTCATATGACGAAAATGGGAACGAAGAACATCCCCTATTTGAAGAAGGATCAGTTAAGAAAGATAAACAGAGGATTGCCATGTACCAGCGAGCCGTAGAAGAAGATCCCGAACTGGCAGCCAGCATCGAAGCATTCTATCTGGAAGCAAAGGACAGAGAAGAGGAAAGACGCTCTTTCGGCAAGCAGACAGCGGGAATCGCTGTCAAGCAGGTAGACAAAGATACCCTGGAGATTTACGTCTCCGTCCCGTATGAGAAGCAGGAAGAAGGTTTGATGGGGGAAGTGATGCGTACAATCAGGGATGCTTTCATCATTGAAGGAATCAAAGCTCCTAAAAGAGACGATTATGGGGGGCTGTTAAAATTGACGACCCATAACGGCGCCGTCGGTAAGCTAATAGACACCTTGAGGCAGCCGGGGTTAGGAGGAGAGTCAAATATTTCATACGAAGTGATCAAGTTTGATTGCCCGGAGGGTATCGGGGGAGCAGGGCACCGAGAGGGGGAGTGCAAAGGGTCTGCTTCTGGTGAAGCACAGGGCAATGAAAAAACCAGGGATGACGAAGCAAAGAATGATGAAGTTACTAGGGGAGTGAATTCTACCAAACAAGGGGAACAATCCAGGGGCACGCAGAGCGCCACCTCCCAGACCGATTATATCCCCATCAAACATGCAGCAAAGAAGGCAGGAGTCAGTCATACCCACCTGTATAAATTTCTTAGAGGAGGAAAATCGGCAAGAGGAGAACAGGCGACCATTGAATGGCAAAGAAAAGGTGGGAAGACTTTCGTGGAAGAAAAATCATTTGATGAATGGTTGGCTGAGAGGCAGAGCCAGCAAATCCAAGACTCAACTGATGAACAGAGAGGTACTCAAAGATCAGATGAAATTGTTGCACAAGAGATATTGGCGGATTATATTACGGTGAAAGAAGCACGAGCAGTCTCTGGCAGAAGTAAATCATACATGAGAAGAAATTTGGACCACCGGGGGGGACAGATCAAGACAAAACTATTCGATGGCTCCCATGGGAAAGAAAGGTATCTGGAAAGAGATTCATTATTGCATTTCCTTGAGGTACAGAATGGTGCGGTGAAGATGTACAATAATGAGACTGCATCTCTTCAATTGCAGCAAAGTTATCATAGACTGTTCGACAAGGAAGTAGAGGAAGGTGAGTGTCGGGAGCACTGGGAAACTGCATCAAAGGAATGGAATTTGAGGACGATCCGGGGGCAAGATGGTAGGAAATATTTCTGTGAGAGGGAAATGAACAGGGTGTTGGTCAACTATCAGGCCAAATGGAGATTGGATGTCCTGCAGAATGAACGGAAAGTTGAATCCATCCGTCTTCAAGGATTGATCTCACTCCTCGGATCCAGCGAAGCTGGTGTCAGGCAGATGGTCATGAACAAGAAAGTGGAGCTTAATGACGAGGGAGAAGCCACTATCAATTCAGTTGGACGGTTCCTTGAAAATTACTATTTCAGTGGAGAAGATTGGAGGAAGACAAAGTGACAGGTAAAATTTCTGCATATGATGCGTCAAAGAGATTAGGATTGGATGGATGGGATTTTGTTAATCATGTTATTGAGCAGACTACGCCCTATCAGTTGGTAGATGGAAAGCTGTATTTCTCACTGTCTGACCTTGAGTCGGAGGAAGTCTCGCAGGTGGAGAGCGAATCAGAGATTGCGGTAGAGCCTTCTACTAAACCAGAGAAGGAAAAAGTTGTTCTGCCCTCGGAACCTGCTTCTTTGGAGCAACCTGCTCTCTTGGAACAGCCTGACCCTCTGGAAGAAGCTGCCCCCTTGGAACAACCCGCTTCATTGGAACAACCGGCCCAATTTGAAGAAGCTGCTCCTGTGGTACAAGCTACAAGTTTGGAAATGACTTTAGAAGAGGCGGAAGAACAGCCGGAAGTAGAAGAACCAGTTGTCGAAGAATGGTTGGATATGGCTACTTACTTCCTGGAAGACAGGCTAGAAAGCTGTCTTAAGAAATACGGAGATGACCATGTAAAGATGATCACCACCTCCTTAGCTGAATATGTTGGAGAGGAGGGAGCCAGAGTCATCATGCTGGAAGACAAGAAAGAGCAGCTGCTCAAACTGAAAGGGGCTGGTCTTTCATCTTATTTCGGCGGCCTGTTTGTCATCCAGGGACAGGCAGAAGATAGGTTTGGCACAAAGATTCCGGTCAAGTATGACCCTCAGAAGAGTCCCGCCAATTTCCTACCCAGTACGATCAAGAGGACGGGAAATGACATCACCCGTGAAAAAAAAGAAGCAAAGACAGACCTTGATATTAATGATATCTGCTCCCGAATCGGATATTCAAAATTGTTGGTAGAAGGATTAGTGGGAGAAGGACACAACATCTTTTACCTGGAAGCTATGACCATAAGGAATTTTGACCTTAACTCGCTGAAACCTTTCATGGGGAAACAGTTCCGCTTCTGGTCAAGGAATGCGCATCGTGCTTTGGGGGTGATGGGAGTACCATTCAACCGGAGAATCTGGAAGCAGGAAGAGAAACTGCTTCGGCAGATTGGTCTGATCTATGACGGAGAGAGTAAAGGGTACATTTGTTTCAATAAAAGTTGGGCAGATAGGACTCAAAACCAGCCTCACCTAAATGTGTACTTAAGCAAGGGCCTACCCGGTAGGAATGGAGAGGGAGGAGAACAGTAATGGCAGAAAAACTACTTACACCAGAGGAAGCAGCTCGGAAACTTGGACTTGATGATTGGGGGTTAGTCGATTATGTTGCAAATCAGAAAAAGAGATTCACCCTGGTAGATGGACGACCATGCTTCTCTATGGATGATCTGATAACTAAAGTGAAGTCAAAAGGAGATCCTAATCACATAGAAAAAGAATTGTTGCGGATGGAACTCACAGGTGAGCAATATATCATGGAGTATATCCGACTGGGCAGGAAAGACGAGGCTAGCGGGGTACATTCACGGCCGATGAACAATTCCTTCAGGAAACGCTATCCCGACAACAATCCAGTTGAGCTGACCAAGAGGATGGAAAGGGATGGAACATTGATGAGTCATCCTTATCCTGGTGGTTTCATCGTCTATGAACGTACTTCAGAAGTAGAGGAAAAACTTTCCAAAAGAATCAGGAAGATTCCTACTCCAAAAGGTTCATACGATTCTCCAAACAAGAACAAATGGAGGGAAGAGTGGATGAGTTTTATCGAAAGGAATCTGGAAATCACTCCACAGACACGTGTATTGTTCCTGGCCGGACCAGAAGCTTTGGAAGTAGAAGGATATGATCGACTGGGGATAAGAAGAGAGAGTATGGTCTGTGTTGAACGCCACCGTGAAACAGCCGAAATTATTGAGGGTTTGAAACTGGGCATCAAGGTTGAGAATGCAGAGATGCTGGATTACTTAGGAGATACGGAAGATCCGTTTGATATTGTGCTGTTCGATTACGATGGGAAAATTAATCAGGATACTGTGGACTGTCTGGAGCGGCTGATCCTGAGAGGCCTGCTCAAAGAAAAGAGTGTATTGGGGATGAACCTCTTTGGCAAAAGGGAAAGTGACAGTGAAAAGATGCTTTATCTTGAACCTTTCCGTAAACTGGGCCTGAATTCATTCAAACAAGCAGAGATTCCCTGCGCAGACGAAGTACCAGAGCGAGTCTGGGACTGGAAAAGAGATTTCAACGGTCTGCGCAATTATGGTCTGACAGCTTTGATGATGAGGATGTTACGCGGCAACGATGCAGTGCAGGTTAGCCTGTCATTGATGAACAAGCTTCCTCGTGATAAGAGAAGGGAGTTCCAGCAAAAATTACAGGACAAGCCACCAAAAAATTACATGGACAAGCTGCAGGTGAATGAAGATATGACTTGCCAACTGATGAAAACCCTGAGAGAAGAGGGACCACCGATTGACGGTACACCACCCAACAGAGAACCTCTGAGTCAGTTGGCCGCGGCTTATGCAGCATACACATCCCGACCTTATTTTGTGGGGGAGTTACAGAGGCGGATCTATTTCGCAGAAAAATCAACTAACGTCTTTTACTCAGATTTTATGGCATTGGACCAAAAGAGGGATTCCTTTGAAGAATTGGAACTGGGGATGCTAAAGAACTTCACTTTGTGGAGAGCGACAGCAGAAAGCCTGTACTTAACCTATGACAAGTTGTCTGAAAGTGAGCAAAGTGAACTGGACCAACAGATCGGAGAGGTAGTTGGGCAATTGAGAGATCATTATTCCCGTTTGTTTCTTTCCTCTGAAAAAGTGCCAAGAAGAAGATGGATCGGGAACCCGGCCAAGGTAAGATTGGAGAAGGCGGTCAAGCAAGATATTGCGGGAATGATTGCTGAGGGGAAGACAAATGAGGAAATACTGCTTACCTATCCGGAAGCAGAACGTTCCCTGGCTGGGATAAAATCGGCTTACTCTAAAGGAGCTTACAAAGATGTTGTCAGTGGTGACGGAGGAGGGAAATAATGAAATCGGCAAGAGAATTACATACAAAGAATGAAGAGAGACTAGAACGTGAAAGTAATGACAGCCAGTACAATATCGCAAAGGAATGCATGGATGAATATCACGTCGCCTTAAAGAGGGCAGATTATGAAAGTAAACTTAACCTGCAATACGAATTGGGGGAGGTCAAGCAGAATATTGAGCTGATGAGGAAATTGAAGCGGACCTTGCGTGAACAGGGAAAAAAGACAAAAGATATCAGGGACCTGGATGGTGAGCTGAAGGGGAAACTTGAAAGGTACCTGGCGAAGAAGAAATCTCTTCAGGAAGATATAAAGAAGACAAAAAAAAAAATCAGGAAAGGCGACGGGATTGAACTTATCATCAACAAGTACAATGGGACGACAGATGTTATCCTGCCAGTCAGGGACGAGGATCTGGGCAAAGAGGGAGAAACTCTGATCGAAAAGTTGTACCAGTCTGTGTCTAATTCACTGGATGATATCGGCACAGGGGATGAATCTTACTTTGAAGGTTACAAAGTTCTATCTGTCGACAGAGAATACAGCAGGAAAGAAGTAGCTGGAGCAATCTTGCACAACCTGCCGCAGGAATTTGCTGGGATGAAAGGAGCGGTCATCTACGTAAGGATGGCGCCAGGATTCAGTTTTTCCTACGAGAAAACTGAAGAGAAAAAGAAACAGAAAAGGATAGAGAAAAAGAAAGAGAGGAAGGAAGCTAAACCAGCCAGGAAAATGAAAAGTAACGGTAGGGAGGACTCTAAATTGCCCACAGAGGATGCTCCAGTACGTACACAGACACTTAGCAAAGAAGAAGCGATTGAGTTGTTTGAGCAAGGTCTGACCTGTCCGGAGATCAGGGAGAGGCATCCGGCGATGCAGGGACCAAAAGAAAAGATGAGACTGGCTGGTTGGAACACGCACTGGCAGAGAGGTAATTATAGTCAACAATAATTTTAATTATGGGGGACATATAAAATGGATAATCTTAAGAACAAATTGGATGAAAATTTGCAGAATTACAGTGCCTTGGAGAAACAGCACCAGGGTCTGCAGGAAGATCATGATCGTCTGACAGCGGAATTGGAAGCGGTAAGAGAGCTGAAGAAAAGCTCACTGGATGCTCTTTCTCAGCTGGTGGCAGCTCAGGAAGATATAATCACCACGAACCTGCTGGAATCGGCTCATGAATTGAGGTCCTATGTTATTGATGAAAGTAGCGCTCAACTATTTGACGAAGGCATCATTAAGAGAGACCACAGCAGAATAGCCATGTATGAGCAGGTTAAGGAAACAGATCCAGAGTTAGCAGCAAGCATGGAACAACTCTATATGCAGGCAAAGCAAAGGGAAGAGCAACGAAATTCAGCAGGAGAACTTAAGGCCGAGGTCGTAGTTAGGCAACCAGATGAAGAAAATGATATTTTGCATCTATATCTACCTGTCCCCTATGCAGAACAATATGATGGTCTGCCCGGCCAGGTCAGCAAAGCCGTGATGCAATCTCTGATAGTAGGCAAACACCCTGTCAAGGAAAAGTATGATGTTGGAGGTATCCTGAAACTAGTAGTTCATGGTTTACCAGACAGCAGTCCATTAGTAGAAACACTACGTGAGAACGACCCTCAGGAACTACGAGAAGCGCGTGTTGGTTATGAAGTGATCGAGGTCGCGGCCCTGGAGGGGATAATTGGTGAATGTAAAAGAGTAGAGTCGGCCAATGGGGGCGATGTGGGAGGACCTACCGGGGGAACAAGCGATACCAGTGACTCTGGTGCAGAGATGCCGCCCGCCGCCAATTCTGAAAAGCCGAAAGGGAGAGCTACTTTACATAAGCCGGTAAGTAATGGGAAATCACTGAAAGAAGGGATTGATGATATGGCTGCAGAAGGAGACGGATCCGAAAAAGCTTACCTCTCTTTGAAGGAGACCGCCAAGAGGATGGGTTTCAGTGATTCTTCACCGGTATATCGTCATCTTGATTTCAAAGGCGGTGCAGTAGCCAGTAAGCTCGAACAGGGGAAAAGCGGCAATCCAGAGAGGTTATCGAGAAAGATTCTTTGGAAAGATACATCAGCGATCTTGAACTTAAGCTGAAAGCAGCTTCTCAACCACCAGAAGGATACATCAATATCAAAGATGCTCCGGAGATTACCGGATTAAAGTGTCATACTTCAACCTATTCCTGGCTGGAAGGCAAGCCTAAAGGATCGGTGAAATGGACGCAGAAAAAGGCGATTGGTAAAAAGTGGAAAGAGGAAGTATTCACCTACGTGGAGCTGGAGTCATTGGAGAAACGGGTAGCTGAGAGAGTCGCAAAGAAGAAGAAGAAGAAGAGTAGGGAGAAGAAAAGAGTAGAGAAAGGCACGCAGAAAGTGGATAAAGAAACAAGAGATGATTCTGTAAAACCTTTGGGAAGAAGCCTGACTGACGTCATCAAAGGGAAGTATATTGGAATTAATGATACTCCTGCAATAACCGGGCAGTATCCTTCATCACTCTACAGCCGATTGGATTTGCACGATGGTCCCATAAAGACAAAGATGTCCAAATTCGATGAAAGGATGGTGGAGCTGACATCTCTTGAGCAGTATCTTGAGGAAAAATCGGGACCGGTTGTGATGTACACCTATGATGAAGGAGCCAGGATTTGGAAGGAGCAGGCCGAACAGAAGTTAGGCAGTTCAAAGAGTGTTGAAGAATATAGAAAGGGCCTTGAACAAGTACATTCTTTGGGTAGATTAAAAGTGATTGTCGGCAAGGGAAAAAAGAGGTGCTTCAGTAATAGGGAGCTTGAAAAGTATCTTACCAACTACTTCGCTTTGGAAAGGATCGCCTCTTGGGAGGGCGCTACAATCAAGAAAGGGAACTTGTGCGAGATCCTTTGTGTAGGAAGGGAAGGCTTGAATGTGATGATCCGCAAAGGTAAAATAGCAATCGCCGAAGGAGCAGACGATGAAGTGTCAATTGATTCTGTAAAGGATTTCCTTACTAAGTTCCGTTATAAAGGCAAAAATGGGGGTAAGAAAAGATGAGTCGGTTACTGGAAGCATATCAGGCAGCTGAAAAACTAGAACTTGATTACTGGGATTTTGTCAACCATGTTTTGTATAACGACGTAACCCATACTTTGGTCGATGGCAAGCCATGCTACTCCCTGGATGATCTTATGAAAAATAGAGAAGGGAGTGTAGCGGAAGAGGAGCCGGCAGAAGAGGAGGTGGAAGAACCTATTGGGAAAGAGACCGTTGAAGAACCAATAAAGGGGGAGGAGCCGATTCCGGAGGCCAAGGTTAAGCCATTGGCAGAACCTGAATCCTCTCCGGAATTGCAACCAGACCCACAAGCTGAATCCTAACCAAATCCTCAACCCAAGCCAAAACCTGAATCCAAACCAACCCCTCAACCCAAGCCAATCCCTGAATCCAAACCAACCCCTCAACCTAAGCCAATCCCTGAATCCAAACCAACCCCAGAACCTAAGCCAACTCCTGGACTCAAACCGACTCCTGAAGCTGAGCAAATTCCAGAATGGCTGCAAAAAGCAGAGTCTATCCTAGAAGGCAGACTTACCGATTGCAGAGAGGAGTATGGAGATCGACAGGTAGAGACAATCGTCACCAACCTTTCTGATTACGTGGGAGAGTATGGAGCAAGGAGCATCTTCCAGGTGGATTCCAATGATCAGCTGTTCAAATTGGAAAACGGTAATCTGGCCAATTATTTTGGCACGCTATCCATGTTTCTAAGTGAACTGGGTCAGGAATATGGGGATAAAGTTCCCGGAAGCTACAATGTTCGGATTTCTCCAGAGAACTTCCTCCCCTCTAACTTGGTACCAACGCGAAAAAAGTTCAAAAGTCAGAAAAAGAAAGTGGAACCAGAAGTTGACATAGGGGAGATCTGTCGGAAGACAGGATATGAAAGATCTTTGATAGAAGGTCTGGCAAATGAGGGATGGGATGTCCATTACTTGGATGCGATGCTAATTAAAGGTCTTGATCTACTGACAGACGACCCTTTCAGAGGAGGAAATTATTTGCCGAAAGTGCTCTGGTTGAGCAACGCCAAAAGGGCCCTTAACACCGCAGGGGTGAGTTATGAAGCAAAAAAATTCAAAAACCATATGAGAAAGCTGAAGCAACTGGAATTACTGGGTGAAAAGAAGGGAAAGAAGTGTTATTCTTTCAACCAGAAATGGTATGATGTTGCTCAAGGCGCTTTGCGGGATTATCTGAGTTCCGCACTCTCTCATGGCGACGATTAACATGGCTCTTGAACAGGAGTTGCTGGATGAGAGGGTATATTAGATTAAGCATTCATTTTGGACCGACCTCTGATGAATCCCTCAGTACCTGAGTTTATGCTATCATCCAACAACATCCACTTTACCACAACAATCTTTAAAAATAATCATTCTTCGACATATTTGTGGCAGAAGAAACGGAAAAAAGATGCGATGGTAACCAGAGCAACAACAAAGTTAAAAATAAAAACAAAAGTATCCTTAACATTCCTTCAGAGAAGCTTACTCCTGGGATGAAGCAGTATCAGGATGCCAAAAGAGCAAACCCCGACTGCCTGATTATGTTGAGGATGGGAGATTTCTATGAAATGTTCTATGAAGATGCAGTTACAGCATCCCGTGAATTGGAAATAACTTTGACAGCTCGCGGAAAAGATCAGAAAAGAGCTCCTCTGGCAGGTGTTCCTTACCATGCCTTGGAAACTTATCTGGGCCGATTGGTCAAGAAGGGTTTCAAGGTAGCGATTATTGAACAGATGGAAGATCCAAAAAAAGCTAAAGGTTTGGTTAAGAGGGGACTGCTGCGCATAGTCACTCCGGGGACAGTGATCGAATCGTCAATGTTAGAGGAGAAAGAGAATAACTATGTGATGTCTCTCACTATCCACGGAGAGGAGTTTGCTGTCGCTTTCTGTGACCTTTCTACCGGTGAATTTTTCACATCAAGCATACTGTCGATGAATTCTTTGCTCAGCGAGGTTGCTCGTTTTTCTCCAAAGGAGTGCGTGGTTCCGGAAAGTTTGCTGGTTAATGAAGAATTACAGGAAAAATTGAAGAGCAACGGTTGTTTCATCAATTCATTAGAAGATTATTTCTTTCGTGCTGACAAAGCAAAAGAGGTCCTCACTAACCATTTTGGCATCAAGTCGCTTGATTGTTTTGGATTGGAGGACAAGAAACTGCACACCGCAGTCTGTGGAGCATTGATGAAATATCTCATTGACACGCAGAAGAACACACTGGGTCATATCAAACGTCTTTCTACAAAGAGCAACCAAGATCATATGCTGCTTGATGTATCTACATTACGCAATCTGGAACTGACCAGCAACATCAGAGATGGTTCGGGAAGAGGGACTCTATTGTCAGTGCTTGATAAGACGGTTACCCCTATGGGTGCCCGCCTGTTAAGGAAATGGCTGAAGGAGCCTCTGCTGCACAGAACTGCCATCAAAAAGCGCTTGCTGGCCATTGCAGCCCTGAACCAACAAGTTATTCGCCGTGAAGAGCTGATCTCCCTGCTGGATAAGGTCTATGACATCGAAAGACTGATCGGACGGATCAATTATGGGAATGCTAATCCAAAAGATCTGCTTGCCCTGCGCAACTCATTACAGCAGGTCCCTTTTATCAAAGAGAAGCTGAAGGAGATGGGAAGTGTAAAAGATAATATGGCTACGGGGGTGCCAGGAAGCGAGTTACTACAGTTGATCAGCCGTATTTCAGGATTAGAAGAGATAACCTCGTTGATCCAAGAGGCAGTGAAAGAAGAAGCTCCCCTCACTATCCGTGAAGGGGGGATGATCAAAGATAACTACAATGAAAAGCTGGATAAGTTGCAGGACATCAAACGAAACAGTAAGAAATACTTGCAGGAATTGGAGGAGAAAGAGAAGCAGAGTACTGGTATCAGCACTCTTCGCCTGGGATACACGAGAGTTTTTGGCTATTTCGTTGAGGTAACCAAGAAAAATCTGCACTTGGTGCCCCCGCATTATATCAGAAAGCAGACGACCGCCAATTCTGAAAGGTACATCACTGAAGAGCTTAAGGTTGAGGAAGAGAAGATTCTTGGGGCAGAGGAAAAGATACATGAGCTGGAATACGAACTGTTCCAGGAGCTGGTGCGGAAGATCGCCGGGAGGACAGAAGAGATTCAGGATAGTGCCAATAAGCTGGCTGTGTTAGATGTGCTCTGTTCTCTGGCTAAGATAGCCATGGAGAACAACTACATTTGCCCGGAGATAGTAGAGGACCGTGTGATTCAACTAGAGAAAGCCCGGCATCCTGTTGTTGAACGCATGGAGAAGCGCTTTATCCCTAATGATATCTTTATCAATCCAGGAGAGATGATGATCATTACTGGCGCTAACATGAGCGGCAAGTCGACTCTGCAGCGTGAGGTTGCTTTGATTGTCCTGATGGCACAGATCGGTTCCTTCGTCCCTGCGGAAAGGGCTGTCCTGGGAGTTGTTGACAGGATCTTCACCCGCGTGGGAGCGTCCGACGACCTCAGTTCAGGACAATCAACATTCATGGTAGAGATGAATGAGACCGCTTCTATCCTGCATAATGCCACTGCCGACAGCCTCGTCATCCTGGATGAGATCGGCAGGGGTACTTCTACTTTTGACGGCGTCAGTATCGCATGGAGTGTTGCTGAACATATCTACAACAAGATAAAAGCAAAGACTCTGTTCAGCACACATTATCATGTGATGAACAAGCTAAGCGAAAAGTTTGCAAAGATCAGAAATTATTATCTTGCTGCAAGAGAAGTCAAAGGAGAGATCGTCTTCTTATACAAACTTGTAGAAGGAGGCACAGACCAGAGTTTTGGTGTACATGTGGCAAAGTTGGCCGGCTTACCATTTGAGGTTGTTGAGAGGGCTAAGGAGATCCAGAGCATCCTGGAGAAGGATGATGATATGGTACGTAGGATCAAAGCCAAGAAGCTGGAAGAGCAGCGAGGATTGGGAGAGTTCTGAGGAAAGATTGAATTCTACGGTGGTTGGCACAAAGGAAACCTTTATTAAATCCCATTATTTAACCTTCTTCCATGAAGAGGAACGATAGAATTGTTGCAATTACTCTCGCTTATATCCTTGTTATACTAATCTACCTTATAGGTGGCTCTATCACTGGTTATCTCTCGGGTACGATGTATTGCGAGGAAGGGGAGTGTAAACCTTTCTGCAGAGCAGATACTGACTGTGTTCCTGATAATGAAGTCTGCTGCCAGAATATGGATTTTGGTGTTTGTGAAAGAGTAGCTGCTTGCGGAAAGCCGTATTCTTTTCAACCAGAAGGAGAATGGACAATTGAACTGGAGGATTCACAGCCTCGTTTAGAGAGACCTGCTCCTCCAAAAGGTAGATTCTGCATCTTTACTGTGCTGCTGATCATAGTTATTATTGTGGGGATATTATACTATTTGAGTAAGAAGAAATCTAAGAGAGTTGCTACGAAGAAAGGGATGGGGAAAATGACATCCAAGAAAAAAGGAATTAGGGGAAAGAGAAAAAATATTACGTAGTCACTAAACCAAATAAATCCCTTCCAGCGCTTTCTCAACAACGCCCTGGCAGTTTTCTATCCGGTTGAGGATGCGGTAATCATTAGTGGCTTTCTTTATCTGGCCGATCCTGTCCAGTATCTGGCTGAAGAATCTTATCAGGTCGCCTTCCAGGAGATTTGTCAGTTCCAGGAGATCAAAAAATGTCTTGCCATGATAGATGGGGTTGACGAGGGTAGTGATCTGGTCAAGGCTGAGAAACTTCTTTTCCCTGGCGAGATAATCGTTTGTGCGAAGAATGCCTTTCAGCTGTCTTAACTGTTCGTTTCTGAAAAGCTGCTTGAACTTGGTCCGTTCTTTTGGTTCATAGACCAGAGCAGCAAGCACTAGCAGGATCTGATATTCATCTAACCTCCTGATCATGTCAGTAGCGAAGACTTCACCCATGGCGATCTCATCAGCATAGACACAGGAAGAGAAATGGCCTTTCTTTGTCAGTTCCCCGTTCTCGATGTAATGATACTTCTTCAGTCTGCGTACGATGCTATTGTATCTGGCCAAGAGGACCTTTGTCGGAACCTTGGCGTAGTCGTCGCCGAATTTCTGATAGGAGAAGAAACTTAGGCGCAGTATTTTCTCTATCTCTTTTGGTGGGTGGAGATTGATGAGGTTGAGAACGGTGTTGATAGACAGCCTGAACTGTGACTGGATCGGTTCTATATCCCTTGCTGTCAACCTCTTCACTTCATGATAGCGGAACTTAGGACGGAAGATCATGCTTATCACATAACCTATCTTGTCTATGCCTCTTCTTCCGGCCCTACCGGCGATCTGGAAATATTCTTTTGTATTGAGGGGTCTGAAACCTCTTCCATCGTATTTTCTCAGGGAATTGAAGCAGACGGTCTTGGCAGGCATGTTTATGCCGACAGCAAATGTTTCCGTAGTATAGAGTACCTTTATCATCCCCCGCGCAAAGAGGTCTTCGACAGTTTCCTTGATCACTGGCAGTAATCCGGCATGATGAAAAGCTATCCCCTGCGAGATGGTCTCTTTGAAAGTTTGTGTGGAAGTCAGTCTGCTGATTTCCGGTGGCGCATCTTTTAGATTTTGGTTCAATTGCTGCAGAATCTTAGGATCGCGCTCAAACAGGCCGGCCCTGGCCAGTTCTCTGGCATTTTCCTGACAGGCTTTACGTGAAAAACAGAAAAAGAAACAAGGCAGCTTATCTTGTCCCAACTGTTTGATAAGTTCGACATGGCTGGGTTCAGGGACCCTTACCCTTTTCCTCCCCCTTCGCCTGAAAACACTTCTATATTGCGGAATCTCAACGGCTTCTTTGATCTTTTCCAGGGAAGTGATCCCTAACTCATAATCAAAAAACATATGCTTAAGGGGTACGTTTCTTTTGGTAGCAACGACAGTCCTAACACTGTGTTTCTTTATGGCCTGGATCCATCTGCTGAATTCTTTGGCGTTAGGGATCGTGGCAGAAAGGCAGAGGAATCTTACTTTGGGAGAACTGTAGATGATCGATTCCTCCCAGACATAACCTCGTTCAACATCATTGATATAATGTATCTCATCAAAGATTACATAAGCGATGTTGGTCAGATCATCATCATTGCTGATGACCATGTTACGGTAGATCTCTGTGGTCATGATCAAAACTTTAGCATGGGGGTTGATAACTATGTCTCCTGTCATCAACCCGACGTTCTCTTCTCCGTACTCTTCGGAGAAATCATGATACTTCTGGTTGGATAGAGCTTTGATGGGAGCTGTATAGATTATTCTCTTGTTGTTGTCCTTGTTCTTGTCAATGATATAATCAGCGATTAAAGTTTTACCGCTTCCCGTAGGGGCAGAAACGACTACTGATTCATTCTTTTCTATAGCATTGACTGAATCTTCCTGGAACTGATCCAGAGTAAAGTTATGGAATTTCATTCGTGTGCGCCTCTTTTTGAGGATATATTTTTGGGTTTATTTAAATGCTTCCTTCTTCCGCTCGTTCAGATATTCTTTATACAATCTCTTGGTCGTCTCTGATGTAAGGACCAATCCCTCCTCCATCGGCCTTGATTCAATATACTCAATCATCCCCCTGGGATCCTTTTTCAGAATCTTCCTTACTGCAGGAAATCCTTTTGGGGTAATCATCCATATGAAATCCAGGTCTTTAAGAGCCCCAAGAATTCTATCTTTCTTGTATTCATGATCACCAAAAGCCCAATTGTCGTGGACGGAAACGTAGTAGCAGATTTCTTGAGTTTTTTCATTTGGATAGTTGACTTTTTCAAGTATCTCCCTGGCGATCTTAGCTCCTTCTACCATGTGTCTCTTCCTCAGATCCAGTTTGAATGGGTTGTCTTTAGGAGTTTTTGCATAACCTACGTCGTGGAGAATTACTAGTGGCAGTAATAAGGAATCATTGATATCCTCCTTCTGGCATACCAATAGGGCATCCGGTATCATCCATTCTATGTGGGCCAGGTCCATAGGGCGGCCTTTCCTGTAGAATGGTTTTGCTAATTCCAAAATTTTCTGATAGATTTGTTTCATTGCAAGGGGATATCTGATGTTCTATTTAATGTTGTCGGAGAACTGATTGTAAGGTACTATCTTCCCTTTTAATTGCGCTTTCCTTTTAATTGCGTAATGTTTTTATAGTGGTTGCTACTGGTTAGTAAAATGGGGGGAAAAAATAGAAAGATCTTGTGTCTTGATGACGACACCGCAATCCAGGGTATGTATCGGACCTTGTTGCACAGGGCAGGTTTTCCTGACGTGGTCACTGCTGATGATGGAAGAGAAGGTTTACGGAAGTATAGGGAATCTCCCGCTGATTATGGGTTGATCCTTACGGACTTTCAGATGCCAGGGATGGATGGGATGGATTTTCTAAAAGAGATCAAAAATGATGATAATGTGCCTCCCAGAGTGATGCTTTCAGCAACAGTTAACCATACTGATTATCTACAGGTAAGGGGGTATGGAGCGAAGGGATTGATCATTAAACCATTTGAACAAAAACTTCTGTTGGCGGTTGTGGATGAATTGTTGCTTGAAGGAAATTCTCCTACTCTGAACAATTATCTTATGGTGAAATGGTATAGGGCGTAGAAGTAAAACTCTCACTTCCTCTTAAACATCTTATCCAGATCGTCTACAGTTACTTTAACCATAGTCGGACGGCCGTGTGGACAGGTATAAGGATTCTCAGTCTCAGAAAGTTCTTTGATAATCTTCTCCATCTCCTGGATAGTAAGCACATCGCCTCCCATCACAGCGGCCCGGCAGGCCATCCTGGTGACAACTTCTTCTTTGGTCTCAGCTAACTTGTGCTTTCCCTCTTTGAGCAGGCTGAGCACCTCGTAAATTATTTCTTTGGGCTGTGTCTTGCCGAACAGCAGGGGGATGGTCTTGATGAGGTAAGAGTTGTCGCCGAACTCTTCCAAAGAAAAGCCTAACTTCTCCAGCGTTTCGCTGTTCTCCTTTATGACAAGCTTCTCTGCCGGAGAAAATTCCAAAATCCCTCCGCGCAGCAAGCGTTGCACCTCTATCCCCCGATCCATGTATTGCTTCATGAACCTTTCATAAAGCACTCTCTCGTGAGCAGCATGCTGGTCAATATAATACAGACCTCCAAATGTTTCTGCAATGAAAAATGTCTTGTGCATCTGTCCCAACAATCTCATGGTGGGATACTTGATCGTCTCCCGTATAGCCCTTGCCGGTTCAGGTTGGAATATCTCTTCTTCGGGACTGGCATATTCTTCTCCCATTTCTATCTTCGTACTTTCTTCTCCATATACCTTGCCTTCCTCACCTGCTTTTCCTTCCGGAGGTACGCTGTCTATACCACCCAGAGCTTCCAGTTCAGCGCTCTCTTCATTTACCCGGAAGACAGTCTGTCGACCTGATTCGACAGAGTATTTTGAGGGTCCCGTACTCTCCTCCATTTTCTTCATCGGTGTACCAAAAGATAGCTGGTGATCACTTTCAACATCAACAACGGGGATGAGATTGTTTTTCTGCAAAGTCTCTTTGACTGCGTTATACACCGCTTGGTAAACTTCATCTTTCTGTTCGATCTTGATCAACTCTTTTGTCGGGTGGACATTAACATCGATCTTATGGACATCAATGTTAACATTAAGGACAACTATAGGATGCTTATTCACGAAAAGCAGTGAATGGTAGGCATCATAGATGGCTTTCATGATGTATTCGTTCCTCACCCATCTCCTGTTGACAAACAAGGCCTGCTGCGTCTTATCGTTTCTGGCTAAGTGTGGTTTTACGATGTAGCCATAAACTTTTATCGAATCCTGTTGGTGGTCGACTTCCAGCAGGTCCTTAGCCACATTTACCCCATAGACTGAAGAGATATTGTCACGTGAATCTTCAACCTGTGGGGAGTTCAGAAGCTGATGACCTTCGTGTCTCAGTTGGAAGGACATTTCTGGATTGATCAAGGCGTAACGGATGACCACTTCAACGATATGTCTTAGTTCTACCGGATCGCTCTTCAGAAATTTCTTCCGGGCGGGAGTGTTGAAAAAAAGGTTGCGTACTTCCACGCTCGTCCCTCTACCAGTAGCCAGGATGCCCGAGCTGATCAGCTGCCCGCCCTCCAGAACGATATTGATACCTTCCACAAGATCTTTTTGTTTGGTGACGACAGAGAGCTGTGAGACAGCGGCGATGCTTGCTAGAGCTTCTCCTCTGAATCCAAGAGTATTGATGGCAAACAGATCATTCACCTCTTTGATCTTACTGGTCGTGTGACGGAGATAACACTTCTTGACATCTTCTTCATCCATGCCTTCTCCGTTATCGGTAACTTTGATCAACTTCTTTCCTGAATCCTCAATATCTATCTCGATCCTGGTTGAGTTTGCATCCAGAGAATTTTCAATAAGTTCTTTGACCACAGCAGCAGGCCGTTCAACTACTTCTCCGGCTGCGATCTTGTTTATCAGATCTTCCCTGAGAATATTAATTTTGGGCATATCTGCCTATTTACGAAAAATAATATATAAAGACTATTGTAATAGAAGCTACTTTTTATAGTGGTACGGTGGACACCACTCAAACCATTTCGTCTACTCTTCTTCAAGCAATCTCCTGATAACCTTAACGATTGTTCTTCTACCCGAACGTTTTCCTCCTGGTGAACCCGCAATGTCGACCGATCTCTTGTGATTGTCTATCAAGCGGATTTTTGGATGGGGATTCCTGCCCTTTGGGATGTACTCTAATCCATAACTTTTGAGGACTGCCTTGTGATGGGGCTTTATTGTTCCGTCCCAGGACTTGAAGGCGTTCTTGATATCACGATATTTGTCCCTTCTTTCTGCAAGACGCGGAGCTGTGCCACTCTCCAAGTACCCTACCAGATCATCGATGTTATCAGGCAGAAAATTCTGCGGGGATCTGGCGATATCATATTCACCGGGGATGTTACTTGGTTCATATATGCTCTTTATCTTCTCACGGGCAAATAACAAATTTGTAAAGTACATGGCGCGGTCACCATTTTCTAATTTCAGAATGTTTTCAGTATTGTCAGACCGCAGAAGCCTTTTTGCCTCCTTATCACTCATGCATGCTGATAAGGTAGAGACTACAGCCTCAATTTTTCCATCACCGTATCTCTGAGATATGCTTTCGTATTTTCTGGTGAAGTAAAGCTTTGCCTTGTCTACCCATTCCGGGGTGACCTCTTCTTCTTTTTCTTCAGGTTTGAATGGCTCTGCCTTTTTCTCAACCTCTTCTTCATCAGGTGTTACTACTTTCGCTTCAAGAGGCTCTACTTGTGGAATTGGGGCCACCTCACCCGTAACTTCAACGGGTTCCTTTTTTTTAACCCGTTTCACTCCATCAACCGGTTTCAACTCCTCAACAGGTTTCAATGCTTTCTTTGGTTTATACCCAAGATACTTGATCAAGTCTTCTTCAGCGAAGTATACTGTGTCATTCTCTACCCTGTAGGGTACTTCATATCTGATGATATCTCCCGATAGGACCAGCATCTTCATCTCCAAAACACTTGCCGCTTCCCTAAAGGTGTATTCAGTCATTTCTTCTTCCTCTTTTTCTCAAACCACTTGCCTTGCATCCAAGAGTATTCCCGGACGAAACTTTTTGCGGAGGCTGCGGTTATTTCCGGCTCTTCCATCCCTTGGATATGTTCTTGCTGTAGCTTCTCTTCACCAACATATTTCCAGATATTTTGTCGACGTGTGTTGAGGATACTGGCCAGATCATCGACCGGAACTAATTTTCCATCCCAGCGCTGCAGCCTCTCATACGCAAAATAATTGACCAAGAACCTCTCCAATTCCAATTCTGAGAAGTATACCCCTTTTTCAAGAGCAGGCAGGGAATAGATACAAGCATTTTTACCTGCAGCGATCTCCTTCCTTGCTGCGGACTGCCGCGCACGCAGACGGTGTTTGGCTGTGGCGTCATCTACTTCTTCCCCCAGCACTGATCTCATCTTTTCACGATATATCTGCGCTGCGCCATGGTAATCATACATCTTTATTTCAGGAAGGTAATCAAGCAAGCTCTCTATATCGACCAGACGTACTGGGATCTCTTCTTCTTTTGATTCGCCATCAAGAGTTTCCTTTTCGATGGTCGCTTTCCTTTTGATCGATTTCACCGGCCTCTTAGGATTATCCTGACTCTCAGTGATGTCCATTATGGAGAACATCCAGGTCATTCTTCTTCCGGTGACGGCCTGTGTGAGTGTGTAATTGAGGTAATCTCTCATCTCTCCTGTTTCTGGATGGGAATGCTGCTCCCACTCAATCAGAGAACGCCATGCGTTTTTGCCAGTCGCCTCTTCTTGTTCGGCTGCAGCAGTTCCATTGATTTCCCCAGGTGTCGTTTCCACGAGTTCAACAACACTTCCATCAACAGCTTTGTCAATCACTCCGGGGTCACCACCAGTCACCGCTTCGCTCGGACCCCTGCGTTCAGACCCTGCTCTTTCCAATGGATGTGACAATTGCTGTACACCACTCGTGACCACACGAGTAGAAAGAGCAGATTCTACACTCTTCTCAAGATTTTCCTCATCACTGTCAACTGTTCTTTCTCCTGCATCGTGTCCTGAGGAAGGATCGACATCCTCGCCAAGCAAAATCAACTGATTTCGGACTTTTGCCTTGTTGAACTCAGAAGGGACCGCGGTTTGCAGTCTTTCCAGAAAAGCATTGTATGACCCGTTTATCACAAATTTCGTATACTTTCCCATGTCTTCGATTTTTTCTTCTATCTCTGCTCCTGATAGGAAGGCCATCCCAAACATCTCGATCAGGTTACCCATCAGACCCTCTTCAGAGCGTTGATAAGGCACGGGAACATACACTTCCAGCTTCGAGTCCGTCTTTTTAGCAACGATGTCAACAACGAGCTCATCTCCAAGTTCTTCAAATAATGCAACCCGCTCCTTGTCCCTCTGATCGGCTTTTTCATATAGGGGCCGAACAGCTTCAACAGCTTTGCTAAGGCCTTTGGCCATAAGCATGGGGAACTGTTCAGTGGCCCAGCTGTCTTCCTGTAAGACTACTTCATCATATAATTTTTCCCGCCGTTCCCGCTGCGATTCATAAAGATCATTTCTCTCAACCAGCTGCTCACTTGCCTCAGACAGATGGGCGGCCAGAAGTTTTTCTTCACTGTCCGTAAGATCAGCTAACTGCTGCTTGGAAGTGAGTAATCTTTCTTCAATCTCCTCCAACTGTCTGTATAAGGCTTCCTCTTCGCTGCTTAGGGTAGAATATCTACCTTGTTCAGCAGCATATCTACCAATATTCTCCTGTAACCGTTTTACCAAATCTTCCATTTTGCCCACCCAAATCTAATGTATGTAAAGTATATGTTGGAAAACAGCCATCTTTTATAAATTTTACTCTTTTTTAGTAGTCACTAGAAGAGAGGGGGAAGGAAGAATGTGAAGAATAAAAAGAGGGTAATAATTACTACGACATATATCTTTTCATCCTTACGCATATGTCTTTGTCAAAAAATATATTTCTCCCAAAAGGTTTATATAACTGTTCATCCTACATGATTACAGGGGGTAACAGCAATGAAACGTCGTGTAATCAAGCAGGGGAACAATACTCTGACCATAACACTGCCCAGAAAATGGGCGAGGAAAGTGAACCTGCAAGCAGGAGATGAAATCGAGTTGAAAGAGGAAGATAATTCTCTGAGGCTCCTCCTTGAGAATGTTCCTGAGCAGCCCAGGAAAATCCAGCTAGATTTCACAGACGCAAACAAGACCGTCATGAATTGTCTTCTAGCTGTGGTGCACAAAAATGGCTATGATGAGGTGGAAGTCCTCTACACCGATCCGTCTGTCGTGAAAGTTGTCCAGCAGCGCATCAATTCCATGTTGATGGGTTATGAGATCGTCGAGCAGACCAACAAAAGGTGCATAATCCGGAACGTTGCTGGTTGGCATGGTGGTGAGTTTGACAATCTGCTGCGGCGAACTTTTTTAGTGACTCTCACTTTAGGCAAGAACAGTCTAGAGGTGATCAGGAGCGGCAAGTATGAAGCGCTGCAGGAATTACTTGTGTTGGAGGAGACAAACAACAAGTTGACGAACTACTGTCACAGCCTACTTAACAGAAAGATCATCGACTGTCCAAGAAAGACGACTTACCTTTACATCATCTCCTGGCTGTTAGAGAAGATCGGCGATGAGTATCGCGATCTGAACCAGTATTTGATCGGTCACAGTGAAGTTGTGCTGGATAAGCGGATCTTGGAAGCGTTTGAAAAAGCAAATATTCTACTGGAAGAGTACTATCGTCTGTTCTATAAGTATGACCTGAAGAAAGTTGAGGAAATCTACCAAAACCATGAGTTGCTGAGAAAAGGGCTGACCCACCTGATGGAATCAAGAAGGAAAGAAGAGCTGCCCGTGGTCGTCAATCTGCTGCACATCGTACAGAAGACGCACAATTGTTTCGGTAGCACGAGCTGTCTGAATTGGTGATGATGTTCCTACCCGTCCTTTCTAATATACAACACCCATCCCTGCAAACTACTCCCCAGTAACAATGTCACCAAAAAATTTATAAACCTAACACATTCCCACTACATATACTATACATTGAGGGGATAGAAGGGGGTTAAGTTACATGAGAGAGTTTAGTTTAACCAAGCAAATAGCAAAACATGGGGACCAGGCAGTAATTATCATTCCAAAGATGCTGCAGGGGATTCTGAAACCAAGGACGATGGTAGAATTGAAGATCAAAGTGTTAGACGAAGTAATGGAAGATACAAGAAAGCAGACGTAAAAATGGCAATATTGATCGACGGAGATATGCTGGAAGCAGAACAGGTTGAAACAGATGACAATCCGGTGGAAGAACCAACAATAGTCAACGTGGAAGAATCCTCTTCTTTTCCTGTGGATCTCATAGAGGAAGCTTACATGCACGTAAGAAATTATTTTTATTCTCGGGGGAAATACTTCCTACCATCGACTTCATTGAGTAAAGAAATTATCGCCGCCTCAGCACCAAAACTGCTAACCCTCCAGCCAACTCACTTCAAGAATAGTGAGGCAAACTGTTTCATCAGTGAGCTTTCCAAGGGCGTTTCTCCCGATGATGTCCGAGGAGTTCTGCGGGATGTCGGTGGAGTAGGAATAGAACAGCTTGATTTCTACAATGACGATAAAATAGCTGACCTGGATGACCTTTGCAACTACATCTCTGATATTAGACAACTTCGAAAGACACTTCTTTCCCATGGTTGGGACAAAGGATTTCCATTTGCTTTAGGTATGTCCATGAAGCCGGGATTAAGAGACCTGGTATTTACAGCTATTGGCAGAAGGGAGAGAGACAGGCGGACCGACATATTTAGCGTGGGTTACTTCAATGATTCTGCAAACAAAACACCTGTGCAGATGCTTGAACATCACTGTTGCCCAACATTAAGTGAAATCACCAGTGTCGCTTCCGAGTATGGTGTCAGTAACGTAAAGGCGACATTAGTTGAGCTTAATAAGGTCATGGCATCATACGAAGAAAAATGGAACGGAGGGGTTTCTCAAACATAGAAGATGGCAATACTACTTGACGGAGAAATGCTGGAAGCGGGACAGGAAGTAGAAGAAAGACTTCCAGAAGGAGAGGAAGAGGTCGTGGAAAAAAACGCTGAACCGGATGAAATATCAAAAATAATCTGCCACTATCTAACCGCTGCTTCCGACTACGCAGAAAATGACCCATATCTGAAGAAATACAACTTTGCTTTTGATGCTTCCCATCTCCATCATTTTGCCAGATATATCTGTTTCGACAACCATATGCAAGCAAGAATCCGGCGAATTACAAAAGAGGAGTATATCGGACTGGTGAGGAAGAATTCTCCGCAACTTGCTGAGTTGATTCAGGATACCGATTTGATGGAAAGCCTTCCCGTCCTTCTCGACCTCAAGGAAAACGAGGAAACCAATGCCAATTACGTTCCAAAAGCGGTGAGGTTGCTGGACAAGAAATCATTTGATGAGCTGACCGTCCTATATCGTTTTTCCAATGAAGTCAAACTATTTCCCGATTACGGATTTTTTTCCCTTTTCATGGAACACGGGAAGGAATTCAGAGCCTTTCTGAAGATTACTAAGCCAGAGTATGAAACTCCCCTACTTTTGATCCGACGCGCCCCGACAAGTGCTCCAAACAAGGATATAAAAGAAAATCATCTACTGGAAGCAGATGTACTCTTCACTCCAGAAAGGCTGCTGCGATATACAGAAAGGAGCGGAAATAAGAATATCGGAGGGATGATCGAAGATTATGAGACTGTACATAATTGTCTGAGATATTCCTACTTCAACAGTGTGGGAAATGTATTTGAGCATCTGGAGAAGGCTAACCCGGAGTTGACAATAGAAAATGGCGATACTGATTGATGGAGATATGATGAAAGCGGGAGAGCAGCCGCAGCTTGACGACCTGGAAGGAAGAGTAGATGATCTTCATGATATGGAGAGTCATATGGCTGATGAATCACTGACAGAAATCTATAAAGAGTTCTGTCGCAGGACTGTTGACATGAATTGCGATGAACGGGTGGAACAGCTGCAACACAACATCAAACAAGCAGCTGAGTTATACTGTTCTCTCAATCAGGAGCAGAAAAAGAACCTGGGTTATCTCACCACCATCTATGCTTTGTACACAAAAAGGACGAAGACCGGCAAAGTAAATATCCCATCTTTGAAATTCCTGAACGAACTCGGCTTGAAGGAGGGTGAATATCTTCTGGCAGGACTGCAGGATGCTTCTATAAAAAGTCTCTCTACTACAGGACATGAGCTGCTGCATCGGGCAAAAAAAGTACGGATCGGCACCGTCAAATATTCTGGCAGCCATAGTCTGAGTCACTCTGAAGATGTATCTGTAGGAACTATCACCAGGTGCGGCGACTACTTTGGAGAAAGCAGCATTTCCCTTCAGGTTGACAAAATTGAGAATTGTGGCTCAAACTTCTGTAATAGCAGCAAGAAGGCCGTAATCAAAAAGGTCAACACTGCCGGGTCTAGCTTTGGCAGAACAAGTGAAGACATGAAAGTTGATACTGTCAAGGACACATCATACGCCTTCGGCGCCGAATCCAAACGCATGAAGATCGACCAGGTGCAGAATGCAACTGAGACTTTTGGGGAAAATAGCATTGACATGCATATTAGGGAAATCATCTCAGCTGGTAGTAGCTTTGGATTAGAGTCGACAGATCTACACGTAGATATTATTACGGAATCTGAAAGTGGTTTTGGACTTGCCAGCATTGGTATGCATGTCGGCAGGATCGGTAAGACCGACAATAGCTTCGCTCACAAGGCGACGAATTTGCATGCTGATTATGTCAGCGAGGCTGCAGATGATTTCGCATCCAAGAGTAAGAATTGCGTGATTGGGACGGTCGAAAAAGCCGGAAGAAGATTTGCACAATATGCAGAGGATCTACGTGTTCACCACGTCGGCGAAGCAGGTGACAGTTTTGGTGCGCAAAGCAACGGATTGTATATTCGTGAGATGGGAGAAGTATCTTCACAGCTTCTTTTTGCGAGAGCTTCCAAGGTTGCGGTCTTCCAGTATGGAGAAGGAGAATTTTCCCCTCGAGTTGACTATGAAGCAAAGGTGCGGGATTTTGTCATAAGAACCAAAGAAGGCCAACTTCACACAGACAAAAAAGCGAACGATGTCGTAGAACTGTTCGAAGAAGAATTTAACTTCAACCCTTACGCTGAGACGATGGAGTTGTTGAATTATCAGAATGGAAGTTAAAGAATGGCAATACTGATTGATGGAGAGATGATGGAAGCGGAAAATGAACCGCAAATTGATGAGGTAGAAGAATCTGCTGCACCACCACCCCAAAGCGTAGATGAGAAAATCTGCAGGGATGGGGCGAATTGTATCAAGGATTATTTCCGAAACGCCGCATCTTTATTGTTCAAAACATCAAAACCACACCTTACAACGGATGCTTTGCAGGCGCTGGTTTATCTGGCCCCCGCAGATCTGACTATCACCCCTTCCAGAAGAGGATCGAGCCCCAATGATTATGCTCTGAAATATATCCTTCCAAAATCATATGAACTGGACAAGGCTAGGCAGATGCTCAGGCATTTCATCGGAGAAGGGATCGAAAATACGGACATCTACCAGAATGAAGAACGTATCACAAGGGTAAGCAGCTTGTCTGACATCATCGTAGGAATTAGAGAGATGAAAACTCTGCTCGCCAAAGGAGATAACATAGTCCACCAACAGACTGTAGTCATGGGCATGGAACCTGAACTGCGTGCACTTCCTGCCTTAGCCCTTGCCCAGAGAGATCTCCCTCTTAAAAAAACATATTTTCCAGCTGGACACCCTGATCGACGCAAAAAACTCAAGGAGATATGTACACCTAAACTGAAAGAGATCATCGCTGTCGCCGGCGATTACGGAATTGAGGAGATATTGCCGATCTGGGACAATCTCACTGATGTAGTTCAAGAATATAGGAGTAAATGGTAAAATGGCAATACTGATCGATGGAGATATGATGGAAGCGGAAGTAGTTCCCTCTGCTGCACCATCGGCGGAAGAGCTAAGAGAAGAGGTTGAATTAGATGCTCCCTCGGAGGATTCCCTTTCCACAGACTCTCAAAAGATTGTGGAGCATTATGTAAAAGCACTCGATAGTTTTGTAAATAGTTCAGGAACAACAGCATTCAGTGAAGAACTTGCCCGTCCTTACTATCCTTTTCTGCGCTTCAATAAAAAGATGGAAATTGTAGTAAGGTCCCTTTCCAGAGATGAATATCTGGATGTGCTTAAAGTAACCTCCCCAGAACTGGGGGAGATCCTAAGTAAGACCGACCTGCAGGATGATCTACCTGCAGAAAATATCGGCATATACAATAGAAATGTATTCAGGAATGTCCACAGCTCATTAAATCTATTCTGGGAAGAGGGACGAACAAATATTGATAAATTGCGCGATTGCTCTTCTCAGATGACCTTAGTACCAGATATGGAATACTTCTGCCTGTTCACAGGGACCAACAAACAATTACTGGAGTACTTCACTGTCAACAAAGTGCGGTTGGAAAAACCTCTGCTGGTATTGTATCACAACAAGGACAGCGGCTTTGTCAACCGACTTACTGCAGAACACCACCTTCCGCAAAGCTCAGATCTCTTTTCACAGGAGAACCTGCTTAATTATGTCAGGAAGGGAAGCTGTAAGAAGTTGAAAGATATGATCCATGATTATGAGCGATGGACAAATCATCTGACCCGACGGGGAGATGAGTCCAAGAAGAGAGAAGGATTTTATCAATATCTTTACAAAACCCACCCGGAGTTGACAATATAATGGCGATACTGATCGATGGAGAGATGATGGAAGCGGGAGAAAAACCGCAACTGGAGGAAGTAGTTGAAACATCGGCAGATCCAAAGCAGACAGGAGGGGCGGCCACAAGGACTGATAACACTTTAATGGAAGCTTACTTGAGAGGATTCCAGAAGAGTATATCTACCATACAGGGCCGTGATGGCGTGAATCTGAAGCAGCCTCAACACAAGAAATGGATCCGGACAACCACTCCCTGGCTCTGCTTCCGGGAAGGATTGATTTTTGCATACAAGGAAATCACTCGTGATAACTTTATCCAGATGGTGGAAAAACTGGATTCCCAATTAGGTAAGCTCCTGACAATTACAGACTTGAATAACCTAATACCAGAGCAAATACAGCTCTCTTCTGTGACATCTTACGAGAAACTGCCCTCTAACCTACAAAGCAGGATCAAAGTAGCGGTCCAGTCGGTGAAAACCTTGCTTGATTGCTCAAAGGCAGTGAAGGTCATTCCCGACTGGGAAAGCTTATCCCTCTTTTTGTCACATGGAGAGAAACTTAGGGATGTAGTACTGCAGAGCGGAATGTCACCAGACCAAATCCCTTTTGCTAAATACTCCGCCTATGGCCGCGAAACTGTTATTCTAAACTTCCCAGAGATAGGAGCAAAAGAACTGATCAGTTATGTAGAAAGCAGCGGCGACGGAAATATCACCGAGATGTTGACAGAATATGATAATTTCCGTTTCAAATGTCAATCATTGAAAGACTACCCAAACAAAGTGGTCGATTTCCTATACGACCAACTTAAAAAAAATCATCCAGAGCTGACGATATAATGGCAATACTGATCGATGGAGATATGATGGAAGTGGAAGAGCAGGTTGAAGAGATAGAGGACTTTGTGGTTGCAGATGAGGAAAAAGATACTGCTGCACAACCATCTGCTCAAAGAGACCCGGCCCTAGTAAAAGTGGTGGAAGACCATATCCAAAAGTTTGTAACCTACCTTCCCACCGCTTGCCATCTTAGCGGCAGTCCTGTCCCAACTGACCTGCTACCTGAACATTTGCTGCCATTTGCTCCGTATCTATGCTTCAATAAGGAACTGGCTTTGGTACCAAGAACACTGACACCTGACGAGTACATCGGCTTGCTCAAAAAGTCAAGTCCGATCACCGGCGAACTCTTTGCAGTATCAGACTTAAAGGAAATCCTCCCCGATGAGATTGATCTCATGAATGATTCTTACCTTAGTAATATGCCCGTTGACCTGGACCTGAGAGATGAGACTGGCAAATCTGAAGTTCTCAAATTATATCGCCAATCCACAAAATTTTCATTGATCCCGGACCTGACATCATTATCTCTGTTTATGGAAAACGGAGAGAATTTCAGGGATTTTGTAGGGTCCTCAAATCTAGCAACAAAGGATCCCTTACTGATCCAATTTCCCGCCAAACATAGTGCTGGTTCAAAGATACTCGCCTCTTTCCCAAAGATGTCTCCCGATTCCCTGCTGGACTATGTGCAGTTTTCAGGAAAAAGTGAAATAAAGGACATGCTTCAGGAATATGATTCAATAAGAAGTTATTGTGATCCGCAGATGAATTCATACCAGGATATCATTAAAAGGTTGCATGATAGGATTAAAAAAGCTAATCCGGAGTTGACGATATAATGGCAATACTGATCGATGGAGAGATGATGCAAGTGGAAGAGCAGCCGCAGATAGAAGAGCATGAAGATACTAATCCAGTCATACTACCTGCTGATCCCAGGTTGCCACTGCAGATAGATGCCTCAATATTGAGTGATCTAAACGAACTGGAGCAAGATATCATTATTGGAATGGCCAACAGTACGTATGACGGAGTTCCTTATGCAATCTTTTGCGATGTGGAACAGGAAACCTATTCTCTCGGCAATCTTGTATCAGTCTTCCACGCTGCTTACGAGAGACACAGGCCTGAAATCCTGGAGGGGATCCCATTGGAGAGGATTCACGGCCACCGAGCATTTCACAATGATGCAGGAAATGTTTTGCAGAACCTGATGCTAAAGAACCTTTTTGTTTTCGGTGAGATTCAACCTGGTGTTTTCGATCAGATTCCACTTGAAGAAGATGAAGACCCAATGGGGGCATTTTTTATCCATCCCAAGTACGTTATGCGACCGGATGAAAAGAAACTTGCTCCTTACATCGAGCAGATGCTTCATACGATCTACGATGATTTCGCTGCAGGAAACGAAGAAGATTTTGTAGACATCAGTGGGATGGGGTGCGCATGTATCGGAGGAGCATCAACACTCCTGATAAGACTGCTGGAAAAGGTTGAAGAAGCAGGCGAAAGAGGAGTTTTTGCAAACACCCTGAGGAAATTCGCTCACCGAAAGTGGCATGACCGGATGGAAGTATTTATTCTGGACAATTATCTTCATAATTCCGTGAAGAAAACAGACGGATATTACGAACTGAGAAAAATGCTGGAAGACGGCCGCAAGCACTTCCCTGAAGATTATCAGAAGTGGGTTGATGGACTTAAGCAGGGGGGTGACTTTGCACGGATGGTGAGGGCAGCAAGTGAATCTGACTTCAGGAATCCAAGAGATTACCATGATCCCGGATTCCAGCGATTCAAAAAACTATTTGAGGACTAAAATGGCAATATTAATTGATGGAGATATGATGCAAGCGGGAGAACCGCAGATTGAGGACGAGAAAGAAAAACCTACGGTAGTCGACCCATTGGACGTACTGGGAGATCCCGGACATCCTCCTGCCACTGCTGAAATAACAAGCATCCTACAGGGTTATGTGGAAGGGTTGCAAACATTCATCCAGGGGAATCAAGGTAAAATGAAAGGAGTAAAGCAATTTGATCCATCTTTGGTGAAACCGTACTGTCCCCACCTCTGTTTTGGGAGCAAGCTGGAAGCAGGAGTGCGCGACCTGAGCCGACAGGAATACCTAGGAATCCTGAAAGATACCTCTCCCGACTTATGGAACCTGCTGAACAGTTCTGACCTTAAAGAAGGTTTGCCAGAATATGGAATTGATATTTATAGTGAAAGTTCATTCAAGGATGTACCGCAGGCAATAGGAATCATCGCTGAACCAGGGAGAGAGGCAATGCAATCGCTGCAGGAATCAACAAGGAACATTAAAATCATCCCCGACATGAAGTTCCTTTCCCTCTTTATGGAGAGAGGGCAAGAGTTCCGGGACTATCTCTCAAAATCCAATTTTTCAGAAAGCGGAGAATTATTTGTGTATTGTAAACAGCTCACCACGGGTCCTGCATACGGTAGAAGCTTCCCTAACTCCAAAACAGAAAAGAACATCCCAGATTCAACATCCCTCTTCTCCCCGGACAAACTGTTACATTACATACAGGAGACCGGCTCAAAGGAAATCAGAGGGATGATGCAGGAGTATGAAGAGATCATAAAATACCTGAAAGGTGGAAACGCAGGAGGAGGAAAGATGAAACCTATGTACGATTGCCTGAAAAAAGCAAATCCTGGGTTGGCAATATGATGACAGGACAGAAAACGGTTAGGAGGATTGGTAATGGGTTATGGGTTTTGAATACCGCCGTACCCAGAGCCCACAACTCAGAACCCACTACTAAATAAAATGGCAATATTGATCGATGGGGACATGTATGAGGTGGAAGAGCAACCTGAAATCGATGAGACCGATGAGGACGAGGTTGATGATTGTTGCGACGATAGGATCATCCAGGATGCAGACAGAGAGATAGGCGAATATTTCAGGAAGGACTGGGCCAATACACTTACTGCGAGAAATTCAGTTCAAGTAAACAATCACTCTCTACAGGCGCTTTCTTACCTGGCAGCAAAGTATCTGTTGATAGAACCACGTGATGACCCGCCAAGGATCTGCTACTCCATGGCTGCAGAACTTCCTCTGGTTGAAGTACGTCAGCTGCTGACCCTGCTGGGAGGAGAAAATGTTAAAGAAGTCGATCTGTTTGAACCATCCAAGATGACCAAGACCAGGAACCTCAATAGGACTGTACCCGAGATGAAAGAGATGTTCAGATTGCTGGTGGAAAGCAATCGGATAATCCATAAGTACAGTGCCGTATTGTCCATGAACAGCAGCGCCAGGTACCTGGCTGCTCTGGCCATAGCTAAGAGGGAAGGGGACACTTATTTCAGCTGCAAGGGATTAGTAGGAAAGGATATCCTCTCAAAATTTAAAGAAGTATGCGTGCCCTCGCTGGAGGAGATCGTGGATGTTGCTGTGGAACATGAAATTAGAGACACTATACCTGTCTGCAACGAACTAAACAATGTTGTAGATAGATACACTGAGGCTTGGGAAAAATGGCGATACTGATCGATGGAAAGATGTGTGAAGTGGAAGAGGAAATCGCAGAAGAAGAAGGAGAAGAAGCAGAGGAATCAACAGTGAGGTCTGATATCGCTGATGTAGCTGACACCTATATCCGTGAGTATTTCCTCAGGTATGCCCTGGACATATTTGGTAAAGACCAAGAACTCCAAGAACTAGACGATCAACGCTTCGTAACATCGCTGGCTTATTTCATCCCCAGACTTGTGGAGATCGAACCGTCCCAAACCCATAGGGCTGCTCTTTGCTATGAACCGGCTAAAGCAGTCAGCAACGAAGACTTGAGAAGGACGCTGATAGCCTATGGCGGAGAGTTTGTAGAGAATTGCGACTTTGAAAACCATGCTCCATACCATATAGAGAACCTGTCACAAGTACTTCCTGATTGTTACAGGATAGCAACGTTCCTAGATGAAGTATATTGGGAATGCTGCCATAAATACACCGTCGTACTGAGCATGAAATCCGAACTGCGTAATCTGCCGGCAATTGCTTTGGGAGAAAGGACAGAAGATGAAGATTATTCTTTCTTCTGCGCAGACGACGGACCTGAAAAGAGGCTGCTTGAACTCTGCGTCCCTACATTCAAAGAGATCGTCGATGTTGCAAAAGATTATGACATCACTAATGTGCGGGAGACAATCGCTGAACTGAGCAGGGTGACTGAGATATATCTGAGCCGTTGGGAGGAGAGATAATGGCAATACTACTCGATGGAGATATGATGCAGGCGGAAAATGATCCTGAACTAAACGATATTGCATCTGATGATCCTCTCCATGAAGATGGGCAACCGTCAGAGACCCTTTTGGAAAAGATGAGAGAGGAAGCCGATAAGCTTATCGGAAAGTTCCTTGCAGATAACGTACAGAACATTTTTTCCAAAGATAAAATCTCTGAAGGATTGGAAAAGGCCTTAGTCTCTTTTGCGCCAAGGGGACTTTTTTGCTCTCCCACTTCCAATCCAAATAACCAGGTATACAGACCAGTACAAATCGACTCGGTGGAGGAGGCCAGATACTTCCTCAGAACTTTAGTCGGAGAGTTTGCTGAAAAGCTTGACATATACGATGATGAGTATGCCGGGTCTGAGAACTTCTATCTGGACTATGTGACCGATTATGACAAGCTTAAAGGGATACTATCCGGCTATAAGACTACGGCCCATGCTTACTCCGTAGTCCTGGGGATGAAACCTCAATTAAGAGATCTTCCTGCCATAGCCCTCGGCAGAAATCCACCAAGCCAATCCATGTTCTATACCCGGTCAGAAGAAGCGAAAGCTTCACTAAGAAGTATCTGTATCCCTTCCACAAAGGATATGCTGCTCGTCGCCAAAGAATACAATTTCACCCAGGTAGGAGATGTATTTCAGGAGATGAAAGAAGTAGTACGCCAGTATGACCTCAAGTGGAAGTGAAGGAGACCATCAACTGTTTCTTAAATATTCCCGGATATACTTACTTATTAATAGTAAACTTTATAAAGTGGGACTTCTCATGTTAGAAAAGTAGGGTAAAATGGGGTGTTTGAGGTACTTGTAGAGGATAAGACAGAATACTGCATGCCTTAGAGCAGCAGATCTGGAGGGTTGAAATGGCAATACTACTCGATGGAGATATGATGGAAGTCGAAGATGAACCGGAATTAGAAGTTACTGCAGTAGATGCAACGGATGAATCTGATGATATCAATGATACCCAATCTGGGTTAAGTGGAGAACTCTGCAAGGATGCTGACCAGTGCATATCTGACTACTTCATGATGCATTCTGATGAAGTCCTATCCGGCGAGATATCAGATAAAGCTAAAGAATTGCTGGCCTACCTTGCACCAAGGGCAATCACCTCTTCTCCCAGCCATAATAGTAACGCAATCCAATACGAACTATCTTCAAGCATACCAGCAGACAGTGCCCGTAACTTCCTGGAAAAGTTTGCCGGGGAATATGTCAAGGAGACAGATATCTACAAGGATGAAGAGCTTGTCACAAATCCCGAGATGCTTGCTGCCTATATCCCTGTCATGGGTGAGTTGAATAAGTGCCTCACAGTCCAACATTATCGGGGTTACCAATACATGATCGTGATGGCGATGCAGCCTGAACTGCGGGATCTGGCAGCTCTTGCGCTGCACCAAAGACTCAAAGGTTCCAATCAGACCACAGTATTTTCTATCGGCGGATCTGACACAGGATTATGGCTAAACGAGACATGCATCCCCCGCTTCCCGGAGATGGTGGCGGTGATGCAGAAATACAAAGTGAAGGAGATAAAACCCACCATCGAAGAGCTCAATAGAGCGATTCAAATATTTGGACAATTCAGAATATAAAAATGGCAATACTACTTGATGGAGATATGATGGAAGCGGAAGAGAAACCTGAGTTAGAACAGGTTGCAGTAGACGATACAGATGAAACTGGTGGCACTCATGATTCAGAATCAGCTTTCCCGGGAGATATTGGGAAGGTAGCTGATAAGTACGTCATTGATTTCTTTCAGCAAATCAGTATGATTGATGCTGGAGACGAGGCCAACCTTGCCTGCTCTTTCCTGGCCCCCAGGATGATTCTTGCTGAGCCGAACGGTCTGCTCGGAAAGACTGGATGCAGCATCTTATACCACCTGCCCGATAGGATACCAGTTGAGATCTCCAGAAGATGTCTGAAAAATGCTTTGGGCGAATATATCCAGCATGTTGACATCTATCAGGATGAAGAAGCACTGCAAAACCCCGGCCACGTCGCCCAGTATCTGCCAGGGATAAAAAAGTTATATGACAAATTGAGTAATGGCCAGCCTATCGCACATCCATTTCTGGCCGTGCAGAGCATCTGCCCTGAACTGAGAGATCTGCCGGCAATCGCTATCGGTAAAAAACTGACCCCTGACGTTGGCGGATTCTACGTAGATGAGGCGACGTCGGTTCCACAATTCAAGAATATCTGTATCCCCACATTTCAGGAGATACTGGATGTAGCAGAAGAATATCAGATAAAGGAAGTGAAAGCGACATGGGAAGAGATACAGAGAGTAAGAGAATTATATTTAGGAGGAGAATAAAATGGACAGGATTGACTTAACTGACAAAAGAGAACATACTTTAGAAACGATAGCGGCACAGCTGGAAATAACTCAAGAAGATATTGAAGCGATGTTTACCAAAGACCAGATCAGAATGATTCCCAATATCGAATTAGCAGCCAAAGATAGAAAGATCCAGGCGGCTATGCTGCTGGCGTTCTACGGAGCGGTACAGGAGACGGTCGGCGGGGGCATCTTATCTACGCCGCTTTCCAGTGTACGCTATGATGATCAGAAGAATAAGCTATACTTCACACAGTTTGAAGGGATTGCACAAGTTCCCAGAAAAAATGAGCACAACATATCTACACTTGACATGATCTTTGCCTGCAATGCGCAGGACATCCCCTTGCTTCTGGAAGGAGATACTGGTGTCGGAAAGACCATCACCACCGAAACCTACCTGAAGAGCATCCTGGGGGGAGATCATTCCATCGTGATGAGCCTTAGTCATCATAGTTTCACAGACAGCCCAAAAGCACCATTTGAATTTTCAAAGATGGAAGAAGGAGTGCCAAAAGTATATATCAATGAAGAGAAGCTAAGAACGATCGCCCTGATGTATATCGACGAGTTCAACCTGGGAAATCCTAATGATCTCCTTCAGTTGAGCCAGGGGAGAGTTCTTGTCTCAACAGGCAGAGGTACGGCGGGCATTCCGATTCCCCAGTTGGGAGAGAACGGAGTATCTTTTGATGAGGAAGACCACCTCAAACGACTATGGGTGAGCGGCAGTCAAAATCCACCTCAAGCACGGGATGCAGCTTTCTCAGGGATGGAACTTACAGCCTCCCTAAAAAACCGTTTTCTGGTAGTGCAGTATCCAAAGATCGTCAAGAGTGTCGGAACAACGATGTGGCTAACGGAGAAGAAGAATTATCTCCATCCAAGATTCCTGGACAGCTTCAGGAAGAGGTATTCTACTTTCATAGGTCAGGCTGTCGAGAAAGAAGATGTCAAAGGAGACTGGCCTTCTCTCTATGCTTATATAATGAACAGGAAGAGGACCGAAAAAGACATAATCAGCTCCTCGCTTGAATTCGGCGACCTTCTGATGGTCATCCTCAGTGGTGACCTGGCGGAATCATACCAGGTCGAGAAAGAAGTAGCAGAGGGATGGAAAAGTGCTCTTCCTTCGGGTCTAGGTTCCAATTTCAACCTTTCAGACACAATCCAGGACAGTCAGGAAGTTCAGCGCTTCAACGAGATTATGAACTCCTTCGACAAGCCGCTGACAGAACGGGACGATGACCACATAAAATCTCTGGCTGACCTCCTGGCCATGATCAAGAGCCTTAAGGCGGCCTATAAGAGTAAGGATCCCCTGCAGACCTACCTGAGACAGAAATGGTACATCACTATAGAAGATGTGGCAGCCGGAGTAACTCTTCTTACCAGGAACAAACAGATCCGTGATGCACCGGACCCTTTGCATGTCGTGAACTCTATCCTGAAAGAGTATACTGGATTGATGGATGAGCTGGCTGCAAAGATGAGCCTGAAGGGGTACACGAAATTTAACACATCCAATCCCTCCATCGGATTGAAGAGAGCTATCTATACTGCTTCACTGAACGAAGCATCCACTGCCGAGCAGATTGTCCAGCGGATGAACCACTACATGGGACAACTGAAGAACCTGGGCAACGGGACAGATATGCGAAAGGTCATCATCGCCCGTACATTGGGAGATTTGACTACTGCAGCCGGGTTTATCATGACCCATCAGGATGATGTCGACGACTTTCTCAAGAGGTCCGTAAGCAATAAATCTGGTGAAGAGACAGGTAGAAAGCTAAAGACGCAAATTGCCCGCATCTACTACCAGGAATCGGGCAATCCCGCACTACCCATAATTTACACCCACAGGTTACCGAGGGTTCTGGGATAGTGAAAGAACAGGGAGTTGGAAAAAAAATTAACAACCGATGTAAAGATGGCAATATTACTTGACGGAGAAATGCTGCAAGCAGAGGCAGGAGGGTCCCAGCTAGAGGAAAGGCAAGAGGAACCTTTGCTAACAGTTGGAACTCTGGAAGAAGATGCTGACAGATGCATGAAAGAGTATTTTCTTAAGAACGGAAGGAAGTTCTTCTTAGATGGATCAGACTGGACCGATGATGATCTCCTTCCTCAACAACTGACTGAATTTTTTCCAAGGGGGATGGTAATGTTCCCTTCTTCAGGAGAAGGGAACGACCTGTCCTGCTCTCTCTGCGAGGTGCTGCCTGTAGACGGCGTCAGAAAAGTCCTCGTGGATATCGCTGGAAACTACGCCAAGCAGTTAGACTTCTACGAAAATGAGGAGATATTGAAAGATGCTCCTCAAGTAATATCTTTGGTACCTGAATTTGAAGAGTTTGCAGCTAGTGTGAACTGCAATATTGGAAAATGTTTCAAATATATGTTTGTATTAGGGATGAAACCAGAGCTTCGTTCCATTCCCGCTATCGCTCTAGGAAGAAGGATCGATACGGGGACGATCTTTGAAATCCCTCAATACTACCCCGACCAGGAAAGAGTCAAGGTTGAGACTCTCTGTCGTCCTACTTTTTCAGAGATCACCGCCGTAGCCAGAGATTATGCTGTCCCTGATGTAGAGAAGACACTCATAGAGCTGGATAAAGTGTGCCAGTTATATAGAAAGGCCTGGGGAACATCTCAAAGGAGATTCAAGAGAGATGGATCAACAATAGACTTCACTGGCCCGATGGACGGTGGAAAAACGAGCTACCTGAAACGACCATAAAATGGCAATACTGATTGATGGAGAGATGCTGGAAGTTGAAAAGCAGCCGATACTAGAAAGTATTCCTCCAGCAAAAAGAAGAACTAGTTTCCCCTCCTCCATCGATGAATACATCACCGATGAAGGACTTGCTACTGTATACCAGGAATTCAAGAAAAATTTCAATCATTCTCAGGATGAGGTAGAGAAACTGGAAGAGCTGCTGCGGAAGGCAGGAAATATCATCTCCGGTCTGAATGATACTCAGAAGAAAAATTTAGGTTACTTGACGACACTTTATACTATCTATACGCAGATGGATGATGACGGACAAATCAAAATCGAAAATCTCGGTTTCCTGGAACAATTCAAGCTACAGGATGCTGATTATCTCCTTGCAGGACTGACCAATGCAAAAATTGGTGAATTAGCTACTGAAGGAGAATCCTGTCTCTATAGGAGCAGGGATATCACCATCAAAAAGATATTCTCTGCAGGGAAACGTTGTCTCAGACAGGCAAAGAGAGTCAAGATTGGAGAGATTGTATCTGTAGAAAAAGAATTTGGTAGAAGCAGTGAGTCAATAAAGATCGGTGTGCTTCATGGATGCAAGGGATCCTTTGGATACAAGAGCAGGAAGATGGAACTGCGAAAAGTGGAGTCTGCTAGTGTATATTTTGGACATAAAAGTATTGATATGAGGATACGTCAAGTGGATAATGCCGATAATAACTTCGGCCAGCAATCTGAAGGTATGCAAGTCAATACGATTGAAGAAGCAGGCTGGTACCTGGGTCAGTCCAGTACCGATTTCAAAGCCAAGAGGATCGTTAAAGCTGGAATTTGCATGGCCTCCCAGTCAACAGGTTTCACGGTGGACTATGTCAAATTTGCTGGGGAAAGTTTTGGGTCCTCAAGTACAGATCTCAATGTGAAGAAAGTTAATGCTGTTGGAGATAAGTTTGGTGCTTCTTCTACTGGACTAATCGTTGAGAAGATCGTGAACGCAGGAGATGCATTTGCCTCTGACAGTACGGGCATGAATGTTGGCCAGATCAATGAAGTTGGAGATCGCTGCGCTCAGGATTCAACAGATTTTAATGCTGAACTAATCAAACAAGTCGGAAAAGGTTTTGGTATTAACAGTAAAGGACTCACTGTTAACACCCTGCAGAATGTTAACTGGGAAGATTTCATGAAACGCAAGATGAGCCCCCACAAACATGACGCTGCTATCCTGAGCATGCCCTGGGAGAACTCGTTGGATCTGTATAATGGCCCCAATGATTATGTCTTTATAGACACTTCAGGAATAATCCACACAGATATGAACATCAATAAAGCACTTAAGGTACTGGATGTGAGATTCTCCTGCAAACCTTATGATGGCGTCATGGGTCTGTTGAATATAGGAAATGAGGAGGATAATTAGAAGAGATGGCAATATTACTTGATGGAGAGATGCTTGAATCAGGAGAACAACCTGACCAGCAGGTACTTGAAGCAGAGGCTCAGCTGGATGAGGAACAGCATGAAGAGGTAAATCTGGCTCACGATCTGGAAAATGACGCCAAAGAAGTCATAAAGACATACTTTGAAAAACATTCCCCCGCAATATTGGGCAAAAATTGGGATGGTGACACAGCAAGCCTGTTCGCCCTGATGGCAGAAAAGGATCTTGTCGTACAGCCAATCACGAGGAGTGGCCAGAAAGGATACAAATATTCTTTTTCCTTCAGGGGCCGCATGGATGAGCATATCCGGAAGTGGTGGTCCGAGAAAAAGGAGCCTTACTTACGTGAACTGGATATCTTTGGTGATGATGAATATCTTAATAAGCAGTTCGTGAGAGAGCTGATTCCAGAGTATAATGTGATAAAGGATTCGATCACTATTACCTGGAGCAATCATTACAAAGGCTTCCCTTATCTTCTGGCCATGAGCATGCCCACAGAGCAAAGAGGATTGCCGGTGATGGCCCTACACTCAAGAAGACCCGTACCTCCTTTCTCACTTGATGACGGCCAATCTTCTAAGTTTACCAATGATTGTCTCCCTACCTTGCAGGAGCTGTGCCTGGCTGCAAAGAGATATGGGGTTAGAGAACTGAAACCAACCCTGGATGCGATGGAAACTACCTGTACAAAATATAGAACAGAATGGGGGATCATAATATGATTCCGGTACAAACACTGGAAGATGCAGTAGAAGGCTGGGAGGAAGTGAGAGACATAGAACACTCCATCTTCAACGACCTTAAGGTAGAGACCGTCCCGAAGGGTAAGAAGCAGAAACAGCATAAGATGTGCCCTCTATGGCTGTTCGCTACCGACAACAGAAAGATCATGGCGTACATCTTCAAACCGAAGGATGTAGAGAGTGTCGTACGGAAAACTGCCGCAAAGATGTACGGAACAGCCTATGGGAACGGCCTTTCCCCACAACAAGCTGGCTTCTTCTCTTCCATCTTCGGGGACAGAAGCAAGGAAGAAGATTTTGTTAAGCTGCTGAACTACCACAATGCTTTCTCGCTGCTGATCCATGAACTGTTCCATCCTCTTTACTGTCCAAACAGCAGTTGGTTGAAAGATTCAAAGGGCGAATTGCAGTTAGATGAGAAAGGCAAAAAGATTCCCGGAGACAAGCAACTGATCCATCAGGCGATATATCAGGGACTTAAGAAAGCACTGCCCCGCGATAAGGATGCTGATCTTGTAGCAAAGACACGGAACGTGGAAAACACCGTATGGGATTTCTGTATCGATACTTTCCAGTATTACTTCGTATCTCAAAATAAAGGTCTGGCCAATACTGTCTTCAATGAACTGGCTAAATCAGGTTACACCATCGACTCACAGATGATCGACAGGTTTCCTGAAGGGATCATCCCTTTATTTGATGTAGTCAGCTATTCCACTGATTCCAAGTTGCCCGTAAGCGCCCTCGCTGCAACGCGATATATGTATGGTCTGATGTTCTGTGATGATTTGGACACTCGGAAGAATCTCCTCTCCTATTTTGACGACAAGATAACACGTGGGGGTATCCGTAACCTGGAACATCTTGTCAGAAACTCGTTGAAAGGGCTGACCAAAGAAGTTGATGCAAAATTGCTGCGTCAGAAAAATCTTGACGCAAAAGGATTTGCCAAGGAAGTAGACAAGATGTATAAAGAGAAAGAATCAGAGAATTACGATAACACTCATGTTATTGAGACCATGACCTCATTACTTATGGACAAGAAAACCAGATACGACGCCATCAAAGGATTTATCCAGCCGCTGGCCCACCTCATCCAGCTGCCCCAATATGAGCAACGAAAGGGGTCAGGATCGGGAGATGGTGCCTATAGCGGCCAGCCAGGGGAAGGTGACGATGGCAGCGGTAGCGGAGGAGGAGAGGAGGATTCAGATGATGATCCTAGTGGTGGAAACCAACCTGGAGAGGGTGAGGAAGGCAGCGACATCTCTGACGTACTTGACGCCATCCTGGCTGGCATGGGAGAGCAGCAGGGCAACCAGATGCTGGGCGGAATGGCAGCCGGACAGGGCAGTCAGAATAATCCACATCTGGGCGAACTCACCATGATCGCCCGTGATAAGTACTACAAAGAGAACTGCCCAGAAATAGCTATCAAATCTCCTGACTCAGAGGCGGTGATCTTTCAGATGGGAAAGATAAAAGTGTGGAAAGAAGACTATGCTCTAAGGGTTCCGGAGAATGAACTGCACAAGCATATGCCTTGGATCAACTTTGGGTTGGGGCAGAACCTGCCTGTGATGGTACAGCTATCGCAACGCCTCTATAGGGTGACCTACTTCAAACAGGAAGAGATCGATCAGGAATCGTACCAGTATCAGAACAGTGGTATCGACGTCGCAAGAAACTGGATCCTTCTGGTCGATTCTTCAGGAAGTATGGGGGGAAGCGCCCCAGGATGTGATTCTCCTTGGGATCGTCTGCTGCATATCAATTATGGTATCCTAAAGACGTTATACAACGCCAGCAAATTGATGAACCAGGAATGTGACGTCTGGGTAGTCAACTTCTCAAACTCTACCAGGACAGCTGGTCCTGTTAATCTGCACAGCTTCTATGAAGCGAAGAAAAGCAAGGAAAAGTCAAATCTGTTATTGCCCCAGGGAGGAGGGACTGAGTTGAGCACGAGTGTTTTCCCACAGATCAAAAGTCAGCTAAAGAGAGGTCGGACCGTCTGGAGTTTCGTAACTGACGGAGAGATATGGAATGCTAATCAGGTCTACCCGCACATCCAGCAGCTGGTTGGACAGAGGGAAAACTGCGTGCTCTATTTTGAGATGGGACACCAGAGCACCATGGGCAGGCAGCTGAAGCAGTACGAGAAGAACCGCCACAACCTGCAGTACCACTCCATAAAAAACCTCAGTCAAATCCTAAATACCACATTAGAGGTTCTGGTGGAGTATAGTTAGGGATAAATGTATGAGAAAAAAAATTATCCCACCGTATCCACAACAGCCACCTCTCCCGCTGCAAATCCCTTATTCCCTACCAACTCTTTGAATGAATCAGTAAGGTTTTTCTTTTCCAGCAGATCTCTAGCTTTGGCGAACCACTGTTTCATAACTGATTTAGTTCTCTTGGTGGCTGCGCTCATGTCTTTCATGGCGATCTTCCTTTTCTTACCGGTGACCAGGCTCTCCCGTAGAGGGATGTCTGTAGCAATCTCGCATACTGCCTTGAGGTCTGCTCCTGAGAATCCAGCTGTAACTTTCGCTAACCCGGAATAATCAATCTCCTTGGTCGGTCTCTTTTTCAGATGTATCTTTAAGATAGCCTTCCTTGCCTTCAGATCAGGTTGCGGCACAAAGATGGTACTGCCGAATCTTCCTTCCCTTCGCAGAGCCGGATCAATGGCCCAGGGTTCGTTTGTTGCCGCGAGCAGGAGTATCTGCTGATCTTTTGAATCCATTCCGTCCATTTCCGTAAGCAGTTGCGCGACAGCGCTTCGTTCATGAGCCTGTCCTTCCGTACGGTCTCCGCCTACAGCTTCAAACTCATCAAAGAAGATGATCGTGGGTTGCGCTTCCCGGGCCTGCTCGAACAGTTCTGCAATATTCTTCTCTGTTTCGCCTACAAACTTGCTCTTCAGGTCGGAACCTTTGACGTGGATGAAGTTCGCTTCTGCTTCGTTGGCTGTCGCCTTGGCGATCAGACTCTTACCGCATCCGGGAGGACCGTACATCAGGATTCCGCCGCCCATCTCTTTACCATAAAACTTGAACAGGTCTGGTTTCTTGAACGGTTCGATGATCTTGAACCTGATCTCTTTTTTCAGTTCATCAAGCCCTCCGATATCTCTGAAAGTGATCTTGTTGTCTGTATGTGAAAGAAAATCCGGATTGTCAGTCTCGCCTTCCTTCTTCAGCTTCTTGGCCCTGAAATACAGCTTGTTAGCCAAATCGATATACTCACTCTCACGTTCAGGATGCTCATAAGAATGTTTCAGAAGCATGTCTGCTGCCAAAAGGTAGTTCTTAGCAGCCTTCTGCGGACTGCTTGTCTCTTCCTTCCTGGCCAATTTTACCAATGTTGTGATTCGTTCGTCATTGCACATTTTGTCTCCATCTCCATCTAAAGAAGACCTCTTATCTCCGTAAGCAGGTCTGTCTTACTCCCTTCTTTTCCTCTAACCTCCTCTAATTCCTCAAGCGTACGCTTTGCCAGCTCCTGCATACTGAAATTCTTATCGCAAAGCTCTCCTCGCATCTCTTCTGCCTTCCAGTAACAGGCGTTAGCCAAGGCCAAAAGATGTTCTTTGTGATACAGTTCAGCATTCAATACATAGATGCTGGCAGCTTCCAGGTAATGCTCTCTGGCTTTCTCCCTGTCGCCTTCCTCCTCATGGAGTTTGGCCAGCTTCTCGTTCCGTTTTGCATCTTTTTCATCACACATCTTAGTTCACCAATAAAGCATGATACTGCACTGCACCGTGCAGTGCTACATCATTTTGAGCCTCTCCATCCAAATGGGCCAGCTCGTCTCTTATGCTTTGGCTCAGCTTGTCGATATCTAACCTAGCTTTGCTGCGGCGTACATCTTTTTGTAATCCCCGCTCTGGTACGTAGCCCACCAGATGGGATAATGGCACGTCGTAGAGTTTCTGCGCGAGCTTAGTCTCCGTCCATTCATTTTTTGTTACCTCCCTTACAGGGGCAGGCATCTCCTGCCCTCTCTCTTCCATCATTACATCTGCAGTCACATCCTGCTTGGCAGGCATAAACATCGGCTGTTGCTGCTGTACCGGGTAGTACCTCATCTGCGTCTGGGTGTTGTAAGCCTTCATCACAGGAAGGGGAGCGTACTCTACCTTTTCCAATGATTCGTTGCCCATGTACTGCCTGACATTTGCACTTACATAGACAGGACTGCTCTGAACTCCTCCTCCACTGTACGCCATCCGGCCCAGCTGTCCGACGTGATTGGTGCATACCATTTGTCTGTGACATTGTAATTCTATATACTATACTATATACTTTATCATTTAAATCTCTTTCGGAGAGAAGTGAGACATTAATGTCACACAAGTAGATAATGTATATTCTCTTAAATAATCATCCGTAAACGGTTATTAATATATATCACTTTGACAAACTGTGAATAATGGATTTCATAGTACTTTTGCTGATATTGGTCTCTTCACTTGTGATCTTTTTCTTTATGATTAACATCAAATGGTGCGTGAAGACTGTTAGAGATATTGCCAGAGATGAAGCTGGCTACACAAAATTACTACAAATGTTCATCGTATCTCTTCTAAGTTTTGTTTTCTTATCTGTGATTGTCTATTATTTTCTAAATCCAGGCCTGGTAGATAGAATTGACATTGTCCTAACCGTTGTTGTTGGTTGGCTGGGTGCGATCATTGGCAACTTCTTTGGAGAGAAAGCAATGGCACATTTGGAAGACAAAAGGAGAATATCCATATCAAGATTGATCAACAAGATTTCCGAAAGGGAATTGCTAACACGTGATGCAGAATCCATAATAAGAAAAATCCTAAAGAAAGAATAACTTTTTTGTCTCGATGATTATGTCGTCTAATTCCTCCTTTGATCTACCCATTTCTTTCAATAACCTCTTTAGTTCCTCTTTTTCTTTCTGGCTCATAAATTAATAAAGGGCAATTTGATATTTATTAATTTATATACTGTAGGACATAATACACTACCTTACCCCATAAACAAAAACACTGGTCTTTCCAGCGGCAACATCTTCCAGAGGGATATCGTGTGTCCCCGTCTTTGTCCCACCCTAATCACCTCATCCAAATAGTTTTGTAGTATCCTAATATTTTTTCGTTTGTTTTGTTCACTGCCATCACTACAGC
>CAZWBB010000011.1:0-34441 GCA_964632045.1 uncultured Methanosarcinales archaeon
GTAGTTAATTTCCCTCCCATATCCCATTTGAAGACTTGATTCTTTATAAACTTTTGCATTTCTTACTGGCAAGTAATGTCTGGTTGTCTGGAAGGCAGAGAAGGAAGCAGCTTAAGAGAGAACCTGTCTACGAACCAATCACTCAGTAGAATTAAATCGTTTCTAAGGATTCACACAATCACCCTGCACACAGACGCGTTCACCTTTACATTGCAGGTCATGCTCACAACCGGGAGTGGTCGTAGGAGTTTTTGTAGTGGATGGTACAGTGGCTGCAGGAGGATTGGTTGATGGAGTATATGTTTTGTTTCTTTGGGTTAAGTAAATCCTGATCGCTTCTGCAAAACCTTCTGCCTGTCGCATATCTGTTGCCCTGAAGTCGCACTTTTCTTTGTTATTTGTGAACATCACGCATAAGCCCGTCTTTGGATATTGAAATGGAATAATTCTTGGATAGAGAACTTCATCCCAAGAAACATCCAATTCATACGTTTTACTACCGCCGCAAACCAGATCATATGTATGTTGACCAAAAACATTTTTTCCAGTTTGACCTTTGTATTCAGCACAATACGTCTGAGAGCACTTCAAGCCTTGTTCGCTTACTTTGAATTTGTACTTGTAACCACCAATTTCTAGTGTAGAACACGCACTAGAAAAAATCCTCTCAATATTCCTTAAAGCGACAGCATCTTGCTTCCCCGGATATGATGCATAATCTCTTGTTGCATATTGGGTGGGTCGAGGCATACAACTTGTTAAAGTAGCTATTCCTAATCCCACAAGCAAAGCAGTAGTTAATTTCCCTCCCATATCCCATTTGAAGACTTGATTCTTTATAAACTTTTGCATTTCTTACTGGCAAGTAATGTCTGGTTGTCTGGAAGGCAGAGAAGGAAGCAGCTTAAGAGAGAACCTGTCTACGAACCAATCACTCAGTAGAATTAAATCGTTTCTAAGGATTCACACAATCACCCTGCACACAGACGCGTTCACCTTTACATTGCAGGTCATGCTGACAACCGGGAGTGGTCGTAGGTTCTTTTTTAGTGGAAGGAACAGTGGCTGCAGGAGGACTAGTTGAGGGGGTATGTGTTTTGTTTCTTTTGGGCAAATAAATTCTGATTGCCTCGGCCAGATCTTCTGCCTGGCGTTTGTTCCGAGCCTTGAAATCACATTTTTCTTTGTTGTTGGTGAACATAACGCAATAACCAGTTTTTGGATATTGGAATTGAGTCACTCTAGGAGGAATGACTTCGTTCCAGGAAACATCAATTTGTCTGTATTCCTCTGCCACACATTGATATCCCCCCCATCTGCTATGGGCCGGACCTTGATTAGGTGGGAAAAATTGCATTCTACTGCAAAATTTTTGTTTGCACTGCAATCTCTGAGAATCTACTTTGTATTTAGGTACAAAACCTTCGAGAAATTTAATCTCCCAGCACTCGCTGGAGAAGATCTTTTCAATATTCCTTAATGCAACCGAATCTTGCCGTGCAGGATAGATATGATAATCAGGAGTAGCGTATTGAGTTGGTTTTTTGTTACAACCAGCCAAAGTAGCCAGTCCTAACCCGACAAGCAAAGCAGTAGTTAATTTCCCTCCCATATCCCATTTGAAGACTTGATTCTTTATAAACTTTTTGTTTTTCTCACTAGTTAGTGGGCAATACTTTCTTGGGAAGATTGAGTGTGCCTCAAAACAAAACCTTTATAATTTCCTACTATTTATCTCTGTATAATATTATAGAATGAAAAAGACGGTGATCATGCTAGTAATAGTTTTACTACTTACTTCTCTAGTTGTTGCTGAGAGCGCGGATGAAGAAGAATGCGGTTTCGGCTGTAAAGTATGGGAGTTCTTATGGGGGAACCCTGAAAACCGGGCAGGCAAGAGCTGGTTTGACCGCAGCGATGCTTTGGTAGGGATGAGTACCCAAACAGGTAAAATCCTCAATTGTCCAAGAAAATACAGTGGAAAATGGGTTTGTGTCATCAAGGATGGTGATCAGCCAAGCAGGACTATCAGAATTGAACATCCCTCTGATCCTTCCGGACTAGTCGTAGTAAAAGGTCAGCTTAATCCCGTAGGTGAGATGGAGGGATACACTCCAGGTGAAAATAGCAATCTTGATACATTAGTTGGTAGGTTTGCTCGTGGTGAACTTTTATCTGACGATGATTTGCCAGACTTGAGTTCGGGGACTATTACGCAGGCCAGAGAAATTGCTTTCCAAGCCAAGAGGAGCAATACTATAACGATGGGAGATCCAGTTGCAGTTGCCAGGGATGAAATCTCATGGGGGGACATATTCCGGCGAGCAGGTTATGCAACGAAGGAAGAAAGGAATGAGGCTGCTAAAGGATGGTATGAAGAGAATTATTTTGAGCCGTATACTGGAAAGCCAGAGCAGAAGCGAAGGATGCTCAAAGCGTTAAGGAGCGGTGAAAGGGAGTTGCATCCTAAAAGCGATTGGAGTGATGACGTGCCCACAGTTCCTGACCCGGAATCTAGACCGATTATACCAGAGCCCGCTGGCGAACCAGAATTGGATTATAATCCCAAACCTGATACAGAAACAATTCTTAGAATATCAGGTGATTGGTGGATCGATGATGAACAAGAGACTGAAATAGCCAATGCTATTGAAAGGCTGAAGGAGAATCCTCGGGCATTAGTCGAACTTGATGAGCAATTTCAAAGAGATCGTGGAATGACTTTGAATAAATTTCTGGAAGATGCTCTCCAGGGTGTAGAAGAAGACCAAGCGCTCGCTACGTTAGGAGCAGCTCTCTTTCCAGATGCACCAACTGTTCCTGCTAGCACCCCTGTAGAAGAAGGAGAGGCTAAAGATCCTGAAGCAGGAGCTGAACCTGAAGCTCCCGATGCAGGACCTGAGTTCGAGGAAGCACCAGCAGAACCGGATGCTCCTGATGCGGAACCTGCACCTCCTCCTGATGTTGACAATCCTGAACCATTAGAGGGGTTAGATGGCCATGGGGTTTACGTTGAAGGAGACAGCGTAAAGATAGACCGTTCATTTTTGCTGGGAGACCAAGAGATTGTTGTTACTGAAGATGGCAGGCTTGTAGCAACAGGTGGTATCGGGGAGGACCAAGAGCTTACCAAGAACCAGATAGAACGTCTGGCTGTGATAGCACCTGCAGCATCGGAGAAACTTGTAAAGAAAGCAACAGAAAATCAGAGAAAAGTAGCTCTAGGTAGAAGGATTGCTGATTTGCGAAGTAGGGAAGCACCACCCGGAAGCGAAGCAAATCCTTCTTCAGAAAGGCACCAGCACTTGTATGGGAAAGATGAACCGGTGGATGCTTTGGAATACTATTGGGCTACTGGGGCTGATCCGGGCAATCCAAAACCTATGGAACAGGATAGCTATTCTCAGTACAGAAATTCTTTTGGCCGAGATAAAGCTGTGGGGAAGATCGTGAAAGCTTTACAAGATGAAGGTCATACAAATATTGAGACTCTTACGGAGGATGTTTTGGTTGATGGTCGACGGACCATATCAATTGGCATTAAGGTTGGAGACAGATTATTTTCTCTGAGAGAGGGTGATTTGGAAGCAAATCCTGCAACGGTTGCCATAGAAGGACTAGCTAGGGCTGAGACTGTACCAGAACCATCTGCAGCCCCGCCTGAACCTGAACCCAAATCTGAGTCAGAAGCAGAACCAGCACCTGAGTCCGAGGCTGAACCTGAAGAACCAGCTGCTGCCCCCACACCACCAGAAGAACCAGCTCCAGCACCCGCAGAACAAACCCCTCCCAGAACCAGGATGGTAGATGGCAAGAAATACGTCGAAGATAGTCCTGGTGTATGGACAACCGAAGCGAGGAAAGATTTTATTGATGAGGATGGATTTCGTGTAACACGTAATGGACAATCATACATAGATGGCACTACCGGCCGACCCATTGAGAGGTCGGATGCAAACAAAGCAACCGCCAAGAAAAGTAGCAAGTTTGATGAATGGAGAGCGGTTGTACTAAAAGAGGAGACTGATGCTAAAGAAGCTGAAGCTATCAGAAAACTTGAAGAAGTTCGTCGATTTCAGGAGCGAGCGTTGACAATGTGGCAAAAAGAAAGAGCTGATAGGGATGAACATAAAAGAAGAGCAGATAGGGTCAGAGAGCTGACCTCCAGAGGATTGTTTGATTGGGTGGTAACAGATGAAGAAGCAAAGGATGCTGCTAGTAGCATCGTATCTGTTTTTCAGGAAGGAAGTTTGCATGAACTTAGGCAGGAATTGGGAGATGATTGGCCGGATTTAATGGAGACTCTAAAAAGTAATCTTGATCCGGGTGGGTTTTATGGTTATGATAAATTAGATGAAATGGTTCGCGTGGATGATTTGATACAGCAAGCGGAGAATGAGAATGATCCTGCAAGGAAAGCTCAATTGTATCAGCAAGTGTTAAAAGAAGAGATTATACCTTTGGGACCTTTCAGATCTGGGCTGGAAGCACTTAGTACCCGAGCAGGAGCTGCTGCAGCAAAGGTAGCAGAAACACCTGCTGAGGGAGAATCTCCAAGACCAGAAGCTGAATCTGAGCCAGAACCAGAAACTGAGCCCAAAGCGGAACCGGAACCTGAAGCAGAAGCGGACTCCGAACCTGAACCACCCGCTGCGGAACCAGCACCCCCATCAAAATCAAAAACGGAAGAAGTAGGGGATACCAGTACAGGAAAATCTACCATAACCTACGGTGGTGACCAGCCAGTTGTTGTAGGTAGTAAAGTGAAGATGACTCGCCAGACCGACGGAACATGGAAGCTGGAATGTAAGGCTGCTGATTGCAGTGTAAGTAGGACACTACAACCTGCGATGGGTGGAGATGTCAAGATTGTGGGTGGAAAGATTCAAAGGATAAAGAAAGATGGTGAAGTTGTGTGCGCTACCGAAGAAGCCTGTAAAGCGTATGGCACGAAATCACGTTTAGGGAATCTTGTCCATGGGGCAACAGAGGCTGCAAAGAAACATAAAGTAGTGAAAGCCAAAGCAGCAGCGGAAGCTGCAGCTGTTGCAGCTTCTCAGAAATCTGCAAAGGCGGCAGAGGCAGCTAGAAAGGCAGCAGCAGCAGGTAAGACTCCTCTAAGGAGATTCAAAATCACACAGCAACAAGTGGCAACTGCTACACAAACAGTCTCAGCAGCGGCTGCAGTAGTACTACAAGCACAGGCAGCACTTACTGCTGCTCCTGCGGATAAGAAAGCAGAAGCTCAGGGAAAATTAACTGAAGCGCAAACAGAACTTGCAAAGGCAGAAGGCAAGCTGGAAAAGGCAAAGCAAGAAAGAGAAGCAGCTGCCGAACACTTGAAAGATTACCTTGATGATGCAGAGGATGAAATTGATCTGGACACCGAGGAAGGAAGAGCAAAGGCAGCAGAACTCTACCAATTCGCGGAACAGGCCCGACAGGATGTTGCTGCCAAGCGGCAAGCATTAGAAGCAAAGAAAGCTGCATTGAGACAGCTGCAACAGAAGGCAGGAGGCAGTTCAGCACCTCTGAAAAGTGTAGAAGCAGCTTTGGGCAGTATTAATGAACAAACCAGTCAGGAAGATCTTACATCCTTGGCCAAGAATATCTTGGGAGTTGAAGGAGATACTCTTGCATCATTAAAGACTGAAGGACAAATCGATCCGGCAAAAGTAAGAGCAGCCTTGCAAGCAAAAAAAGCAGAGTTGGAGAAAGGTGCACCTACACCAAAACAACTGGCGAAAGCACAGCAAGATGTAGGAAAAGCTGAACAAGACCTGGCCATTTCTGAAGATGCCTTGAAAGCGGTTGAAGAAGCTCTTCCTGCCAAGTGGGCTGGAGGAGGTATCATCGATATCATGGGCGGGCTGAAGACTTGGATAGAAGCATCGCCCCGCTTCACTACTCTTTCCAACACTCTCTTCGGAGACATGGAATGGCATAAAGATTGGAGGAATGATGTAGAAACAACTTTTGCTAATGTTTACCTCGGCGGTAGGATTGAAGCAGCAATCTGCGACAATTTCTATGACGTACCTCCGGGAGAAGAGGCAGAATATATCCAGACTGGTAAAGATACTTACCAATTCGTCGGCTCTATCCATGCCGAGAGGTCAGATCAAAAAAAATACCCTCTCCTTTGCGATGAGAAAATAAAATGTCCAAAAGGGTTGTTGTGCAGGGATAATTTGTGTTATAAGAGCGACAGAGCTGAGAAAGCAGAATATGGCTACCAATATAAGATTACTTGGGGAGTAACCGCTCCCTATGACGAAGCTTCTTCAATGTACAGCGACGAAGCACGGCAGGAGATAGATTTCAACATAAAGCTGGAAGACAAATGGTTATTCAGAGATGCGGAAACAGGATATGCAGATGCTAACGCTGCTCATCTGGGTAGAGGTCAGAACAGTAAATCCCTCCCTCTACCAGCAGTGATTGTAGAATATCATCCAGACGTGTTCAACAGAGTGTGCATCATCTTTGGTCGCAATAAACCAAAAAGTGGCTTTAGCGGAGCACCTTTTGGTATTGGGGGGAAAGCCGTTACACACATCTGCAATGAAATTGAAATCTCCACCTTAGGAAGAGTTCCGACTGCAGCAGAGATTGCTGCCGGTGGGGGGGCAGGAGGTGCAGCCCCACAGCGTTCAACGACCTATTGTGGCTTTGACGGGAGATGTTAAGATGAATGAAATAAAACAATTCATACGTTCCTTCAAAGTAGAGGATTCTTTCTGGTACACTTTGATTGTCGATATTGCCTTTTTTGCTGTTATTGCCTTCCTTTTCCAGTCGTTCGGTAGATTCGTCCAGCAGAAACTCTCACAGTTGGGAGGGATGGATCCAACAGAGATACAGAACATTATTATGAGCATGAATCCCGATCAGATCCAGGGTTACGTTAATCAACTGAAGTGGTTTGTCTTTGCTTTCATCGCTGGTTGGGTCGTGATAATGCTGGTCACTGTGTTGGTATCATCGCTCTCTAGGACAATAATCTGGAATAGGATACTAGACAGAAAATTTTCGCTTAAGAGATATTGGCGATGGAACTTGTATATCCTGCTATTTGCTGCAATGCTTATTCTCTATTTTGCTGCTTTCCTGGCAGTAAAACTGGGGTTGACTTTTCTAATCTCTTACTTCAATAACGCCTACCTGGTTCAGTTGTTTAGCCAACTAGTTAATCTGTTAGGATTTGCTATCCTTCTCGTCTTCCTGCTACTTGCTAACTATTCCTTTGCTCGGAAATACAAAGTTTTTGCCTCGTTGGCGGACACCTTTGCTACTATTAGAAAGCGTTGGTCGCAACTTTGGAAAGCATTCGTTTTCTCCTACCTGGTTCTTGTGGTAATGGGGCTTCTGATCGCTCTTGCTCAGTTCTACCTGTTCCAATCATCGCGCAATGGTGCATTTTTCAGCATTGGTCTTTTGTTACTATACATCTCATGGTTGAGACTTTATCTTTTTAAGGCTGTTCATCATGGACATTAAAAAACACATAACCAACAATCTTCTTTGTGTTAAAGTAACTCCCAATGCCAGCAAGACTGTACTGAAAGAAGAGCAGGGCAAGCTTAGACTATATCTCAAGGCCGTTCCAGAGAAAGATAAAGCCAACAGGCAGATGATAAGATTCTTCAAAAAAGAATTCAATCTTAAAGTTAGTATCAAGTCCGGAGCAAGGAACAGGATGAAAGTCTTGGAAGTAAACTTTAAATAAGACTCTTCCTTTCTTCTAATGATGCAAAAAAGAGGACAGTTGACAGTTTTTGTGATAGTAGGCTTAGTCATTATTACAACTTTGGCACTTCTGATGTTTCTCAGGGGAGAAGAAGCCAGTGATGAACTGCAAACCGAGGAAGAGATTGGAAGAAATCCTTTCTCTGCCCCTGTTAAGTTATTCATAGAAAAGTGTCTAAGCTCCACTGTAAAAAGCGGTCTTTCGGAAGTAGCAAAACATGGGGGGTTCTTCCAGATGTTAGCTCCCTACAAAGAAGAGAGCGGCTTCCGGCTACCTTACTATTTCTATGACACCAAAAACAGGATGCCAGCTAAAGAAGTAATAGAAAAGCAGCTTGCTATGTACATCGAAGAGCACTTTCCCCGTTGCGTTGGTGATTTTTCTTCATTCCAGAAACAGGGAGTAGATGTCCGGGCAGAATCGCTGGACGCAACTGCCTATATTGTACCAGGGAGTGTCAAAGCTGAACTGATTTATTATATCAGTATCCTCGCAGGAGAAGAGCAGATAGATCTACACCATTTTGCGGCGAGCATTCCTTACGACTTTGATGAGAAACTTAACTTTGTTCAAGAGTTCATCAGAGAGCAGGAAAAAGACCCGGAATATCTATCATTAACTTACCTGCTTAACCTGGCGGAGGAGAATGATTTCACTTTTGAGATGCTTTATTTCAATGATACCACGGTTGGCTTTAATCTTCTGTTCACAGACTCGGAACTATTCAAGCCTTTCCTTTACTCATTTGCTATCCATTATCCTGAGCTGCCGGAGGAGCCGGAAAAAGTGTTGCTGGATGACTTCGCTCCCGATGCCGTTCCTGAAAAGGCATCTTACACTGTGCAACAGGGGGAATTGTTTACTTTCCAAGTTCCCTTGGCCAGTGGAAAGAATGTACGCTTCTATGATTTCACGGATCTTTTTGATATTGATATGACTACGGGGTTGATTAAGTTTGATACATCAAAAGTGGTAGTTGGAGAATACAGTTTCCTTATCCAGGCGGTCGATGAGATGGAGCAGTCCGACATGAAAGAGCTGAGGATTGAAATAATATGAAAACCAACCAGATATATTTGGGAGTTTTGGCATTTTGTTGTTGCCTTATCTTAGTCCTGGCTCAAAATGGAGATGAAGAGGGATTAATTTATGAGACTTCTGAGCAAGTTGAACAGCTCTCGACTGAGGACCTGACTTTAGCCATCTACACTGGCCAACTTCATGATTTTAGTCTGATTGGTGATGTGCAGTTACGGGATCTGATTGCTCATGCTGACCCCGAATCTGAGATGGATGGTGCTAGACTTTTTTATGAGAGTCATGGTGATTATTACAGCCCTTTGTTTGAGGAAGTGGATAGAAGGATGACTTTTTCACAGTTTGCTGAGGAAAATCCAGATGTCGCTGACGCCTGGTTGAGGGGATACGGCATTGATCGACACACAATAGATTTTCAATATACAAAAATAGAATACGATGGAGAGAGTATTACCACATACGGAAGTAGCCCGGCAAGCTTCTCTCCACGTGAGTTGGCAGCATACTTGCAGGAGAATAGACTTGGTGCTGCTTTATATCCAAGTGGAAGATTGTTGATAGAAGATGATGATGAGGGACAGATTGAGATATTTGCAGAAAGTAGGACCACTGATGAATGGCCTGACCCTGCACAGGTAACAATAAGAGAGGGCAGGTTGATAGTTGAAGAAGGGATGATAGAAGTTGCTGAAATGCCTTTTCCGGCGGGTCTGCAGATAGTAGCTAAGCCAGGGGTTAAGTTGCAGGTGGGTGAAACGAAATATGAGTCATCAAGGGGGTTTACGGTAACTGTTATTGAAGAAGAGCTTTTCACTGTAAGTGGGAAAAATGTGATTGTCTCAAACTCCAATGACGGGAGATCCTCATTTTCAGGGACTATTGAGCAGAAAGAAAATGATTATGGCTTGGAGACCTATGTCCAGGAGGGATCCACTTGTACTAAATATATCAAAGAGGAAACAAACCATGGTCACAGACAAGTCCGCTTCTTTGAGTTTAAAGCTACTCAGAGGACGAAAGTTTCTGATGATGAATGCAGGGAAGGAACAAACTGTGTAGATTATGATATTGATGACGCAACAGCACTCAAAGTTATTGTTACGGTCAGTGGAGGAAACAACCTTAAACTTATCCCCGGTAGGGTGCGCTTTGTAGAAGTCATGCCAATTACTGATGGGAGTTCAGTAAATATTAAGAAGTCAGGAGGAGGTGTGAAGATTGCTAAAGACAGTGTTGATCCACTGGGCAGCACCGATCTGCGACAATTGCCTGAGATTAAATCCTGGAAAGATGAAAATTAGTTCACCATTGTTAAAGATGGTAGGATTAGGCGTTGTACAAAGAATGATTGCAAAGCTATCGCTTCTGCCAGGGGAGCAGGCAGACGGGGTAAAATTGTCCATGTTGCAGCTGCTAAACGTGATGGTCAGGAGACTACCCGGCGAGTGGCTCGTAGGGATGGTATTGTTTTCGTAGGATATGAAGCAGAAAATATTGAACATGCCCAGGCTGACTTGCAGGATGCGCAGATTGTGGCTATCTCTGGCCACCATTATTCGGGAGCTTCCATGGTGTGGGGCGAAGGTGGTCAGTTTCTCTTAGGGGAGGACCTTCCTTCTTCTGATACGGTCGAGGCAGTCACTTTCAGCGCCTGTAACACCATTAAGCATCCTCCGGATGACATAATTGTAACTATACAACAAAAGTATCCTAATCTCCAAGTAATATTTGGATATAATACAAAAGCTCCCCTCTACGACAGCAAGGTCTGGGAGAAGGCAATTCCTCTGATCCAACGTGCTGTGGAAACAGAGAACTTTGCTGCTCTGGAAAGGTATGTGGAACGAGAAGGAATTGTCGGACGTGGCAAGAGCGGTCCACAGAAACTAGGCCTGTATGTAAAAGGGGGAGACGAATGGAACTTCTGCTCTCCCGATGGTTGTAAGAAAGCACCACTACTTATGGCTGCTGTTGCTGGGACTGAAGTCAGAGGGTAAGAGAGTATTGTCCATGCGTGTTAGAGAATATGATTCAACTCTTTCCAGGGTCAGCTTTGACAATGGTGACAGGAGTGCCAACTCCAATTCTTCCATCTCTTACAAACTGGAATAAGACATCTATCTCTGAGTCCTCAACTGCCAGGCAACCTAGGGTCCAGTCATAACCTCTCCCACCCTGGCCATGGATCTCAATTGCTCCACCAGGTGTAGAATCTTGTGGAATTTCCCCTTTTTCTATTGATTCTCTCGTTTCCTTTCTGTCTTGTCTTTTTGGGTAATTTATGAGAAATGCACGATAATAATCAGTCTCTCCAACATCTTTCACTCTACTGATGCGATATCTTCCTTCCGGTGTAGCGTTGTCTCCTTCTCTTATCTTGTCAGCCAGCGGGTTACCGCCCAGTTCTGTGTGAAAATTATATTGCGGTTGGCCGTCGCAATAAAGCTGTAAACGCCTTTCATTCTTACTGGCAATAAGAGCGCATTTTCCTGTTTCTTCAGTTTGCTTGACAGTATCAGTGATCCATTCACGGAATCTTTGCTTCTGGGCTTCAGAAAGGGGTTTCTTTAGTCTGATACCTCTCCTATTAGGGGGGATTTTGGCGTAGATTGGATCCACCCCGACAGTACTTCCTTTAGAATCATCAGATACTTCTACCATCTCTACTTGATGAGCTGAAAATTCGGGCTCTTCAGTAGATTGCTCAGCACCCTGCGCTACCGCGTATACTAAACCCGCAACCACTATTCCTGCCAGAAGCTCAGTTTTTCCTGTCATCATGGAACCTAAAACTATCTGCATTTATAAGTTTTTCGGCCATTTTGCCACTTATTAGTGGGTGCAGAGAAGATTTTTCCTATAGGACCCTCAAGCTGACTCCAGCATCTTTCAGCAGCTTTGTCCCCAGATCATCAGGATAGGCAATCTTTGCTACAACTTCTCTAATTCCAGCATTGATGATCATCTTTGCGCAGGCGATGCATGGGGTGAAAGTAGTATACATGATGGCCCCTTTTGTAGAAGTGCCGTTATAAGCTGCCTGCACGATAGCGTTTTCTTCAGAATGGCAGCAGACGCATGGTTCAGAATAGACGCCAGATTTAATAGTTCCCAGATGGCGGGAAGTACAGCGGGGACAACCGCCTTGCGTACAATGGATGATTCCCTTTGGACTACCATTGTACCCTGTTGAGAGAATCATCTTATCCTTGACGACGATAGTCCCTTTCTTGGCCGACATGCAGTTGCAGCGCATCTTCACCTGTTCAGCTATATTCATGAAGTAATGATCCCAGTCTGGCCTGGTTTCCTGCAGTTTGAACAGCCAGTCTTTCACTAGTCTACCAACTTTTTCTTGTAGCTTTTCCAAAGTAGAATCATTCGCTAACTTGATCCTGGCCATCTTGGCGACAGTCTGCAGCTGCTGTGACTTTGGATCGGCGCTACATTCAAGGGCCTCTTTGTCGTGCAGTTCCCTAAGGGTTCTTGGGTCCTCTTCTCGGTTGCGTTGCAGGATGCGTCTTAATCGGACCCTGTCAGGAGCGACGACATCCACCAAAATGAAGTCTTCCCTCTGTTGCAGCAGCTTCACCTCAAAAGGATTTCTGATGGAGGTAAAGACATGATTCTCGCCGTCGATTACTTTAAGAAGCGCCTTCCTGGCCAATACATTTGCCCCATGTTTCTTACGCAGTTCATTTCCCATAGCGATCAGGTTATCTCTTGTAATCTTCTGTTTACGTTGCTTAAGCTCATCACGCAGTATATCTGAGAAAGAGACGTGGAAAAAGTTCATCTTCTTCAGAATGTCCGCTACCGCATCTTTACCAGATGCGTAATTTCCCGTCACTCCGATAATCATGGCTGCACCCTCATTTGGCCTATTGGAAAATAAGTAGCTTTAAAACATTTTTTATGATGGAAAGGTGAGGCTCTAGTCTATAAATATATTTAAATGACTCCGTTTTTGTTAAACAAGAGGAGTGAAGCTTAGAGGGGTGTTATAGATGGATAATTATCTTAAGATTGTAAAGAAGATTCTAACAGAAGGAGAAGTTAAGAAAAATCGCACAGGCGTTGATGCTATAACTATGGCCGGAGCGGTCTTTGAGCATCAGATGTCTGAAGGGTTTCCCCTGCTGACAACCAAGAAAACTCCTTTACGTCTCGTTGCCACTGAACTTGAATTTTTCATCAAAGGGATCACAGATAAGAGATGGTTGCAGGAGCGAAATAACCATATATGGGATGAGTGGTGCAATCCTCAAATCATTTCGTATGGACATGATGAGGAGACAAAAATGAAGATGAAAGAGGAGCGTGATCTAGGACCTATATATGGCTTCCAATGGCGGCATTTTGGAGCGCAATATCGTGGTTATGATGCTGATCATACAGGAGAAGGTGTTGACCAGTTGAAACGGTTGATCCATATGCTAAAGACAAACCCGCATGACCGAAGAATGATTGTCTCTGCCTGGAATCCAATGCATATGCACCAGATGGCTCTGCCGCCTTGTCATTACCAGTTCCAGGTGACTGTGATTAACGGAAAACTGAACCTTCTCTGGAGCCAGAGAAGTGTAGACACAATGTTAGGATTGCCTTTTAACATCGCTAGCTATGCTCTTTTGTTGCATCTGCTGGCCAAGGAAGCTGGTTTACAGGAAGGGAAGTTGACTGGTTTTCTGGGAGATGTTCACATCTACGTGGATCATGAGGGGGGTGCCCGGGAGCAGTTGGCACGGTCGCCTATGGCTTTACCGCAGATTGAGACTGAGAACTTTGCTTCTATCTTTGACTGGGAGCATACACAGACGAAAGTGCTCAATTATCAGAGCCATCCCAGAATAAAGTTTGATATTGCTGTATGAATGGAGCGGCGTACGGTGGAGCGGAATGCAGTGCGTTCATAATTAAAAATGGAAATAGTTATCATTGCTGCAATTGCAGAGAACGGAGTGATCGGTAGGGAAGGAAAGCTACCTTGGCACTTGCCTGAAGATCTGAAACGGTTCAAGAGGCTGACGGAAGGCTATCCTGTGATTATGGGAAGGAAAACTTACCAGTCACTTCCTGAGAATTATCGTCCTCTTCCCAACCGTCTGAACATTGTGCTGACTAGAAATCGGGATTTTGCGGTTGAAGGAAAGAACGTGTCTGTTGCGCATTCGTTGCAAGAAGCTCTGGCTTCTCTTGATAATAGAGATGTGGAAGATACTAACATTGATTGTGGTCGCGTCTATGTTATCGGGGGGCAAAGTGTGTATAGGAAGGCTCTACCATATGCAGATAAGATGGAACTGACTTTAGTCCATGAGCAAATTGAAGGGGATGCTCTTTTTCCTCGAATTGACTGGAGCGGGTGGCGGGAAGAGAGTAAAGATGATAAGAAAGGATTTTCTTTCGTGACCTATAGGGCGTTAAAATGACAAAAAGAGGCAAATTTGTTGTCGTAGATGGAATTGACGGTGTGGGAAAGGGGGTGTTCCTTAACACATTCACTGAAGAGGCGAAAAAAGATGGCAGAAAGATATTTGATGTGCATCAATTCTGGAATGAACATGACTACCATCCCCCTCTGGGATTAATCGTTGGCAACTATGACGTAATCCTTACTTCCGAACCCACTTTTATAGGAATTGGACGTTACATTAGGGAAGAATTGATAGCTAAGAATAACCGTAATTACAGCCCCGAGACGGTAGCTGCTGCTTATGCCCTAGACAGGCATATATTGTATGAACAATTGCTGCTCCCTTTGTTGGAGGCGGGTGTGGATGTATATCAGAGCCGCTCATTTGCTTCTTCGATAGTCTACCAAAGACAGAGTGCTTTAGATGCAGGAAGGGAGTTTAGTGTAAGTGAGATCCTTTCTTTGCAAGGCAATTCTTACTGTTACCAGAATCCGATGAGCTTTCTCATTGTGCCGACTATCAAGGATGTGCAGGAAGCTGTGAGGAGGGCAGAGCTGAGAGAGAAAGATGATGACTGCCAGTTTGAAAATCTTGCTTTCCAGCTGAAGATAAAGAATCACTACGAAAGTGACGAATTTAAGGAAATCTTCAGGCAGAAAGGTGTTCCTGTAGTCTATCTTGACGCTGGTAAGACTCTTGACTTCTCACAGCAGCAAGCGAGAGATTTTTTTCGAGAGAATTTGAAGTGATATATCAGCGGCAATAAATATTCGAACGATAAATGCCGCTGGGATATCCTAAAAGCACGATTGATTGTTCGAAAAGTTAGTGCTTTCAGTATATATTGACGTAATATGATAGTCTACGAGAAATTTTATATAATCAAAAAAAATTATTCTTCCTCTTCACGTTGTTCCTTAAAGAAAGAATCAAGTTTTTGGCAACTCATCATTGCTTTGTACGATATCTTGTTTGAAATTTCCATCACCTCTTTTAATAAATGCAAATCTCCGGAGACTCACATCACATCTATCGTTAATCTGGAATAACAAATCATATATAAATTCTATTAACGTGCAAAATATATTCTTCAATCCGATACCACTCAAAGTATAGACTGTGATTTATTATTCCAAAGAATTATGTCGCAGTACTACTTAAAGTAGGGACTTCACTTCTGCACTAATTCAATCACGTCGTGAGAGACAATATTGCAGTCGTTAGCACAGATCTTTATATTGATGAACTTGATGGTCTTAGTGATAAAACTGAAATTCCAAACAATATTTCCTTTGAAATTCTGCAGGATCAGAAAACCATCGCCTAACTGTTCACTTTGAAAAAAATCTTTCAATCCTTCCTTAAATCTCTCACTGGCTTCGTCAACCTTACTTTTGACCTTTTCCATCTCTAACTGCTGAACTTTATCAGTTTCCTTCTTGAATATGTCATCAGCTGGTTTGATCTCAAATCCGCCTTCTTTCATCGCAGCGAAGACGGTGATCTTCCCAGAATCTTTATCAAAGAAGCCAATCTCCCAGTTAGTCTTGGCCTTGTAGTCGCCAGTTATCGGACAAAAAAAATGTGATAAGAAAGATGTTTGATGCTGCTTTTTCCAGTCTTTAAAAAGCTGATCTTCTGAGAGATCCTGCAGCAGCTCTTGCGGAGCAGGAAGTGAGTTCATTAAGCATACTCCCTCCAGGTAAAATTGCACTTTGTGCATTTGAAGAACCTGGTTTCTGGTTCGTCTGCTCCCCTGGTTTGCTGAGTCCAATAGTAGGCAACATCATTCGCACATTTTTCGCATTTAGCTTTTATCTTGGGATGAGTTTCAACATTCTCTACCACATGGATCTGTTTCGCTCCCTTGACCGATTCTTTGATTTCAGCTGACTCATTTCCTTCCGGATTTTTTGTGTAGCCGCAACTACAGAAAAGAATTCTTTTGCCACCTTTATCCTTAGGACGTAAGATGGAACCGCATTCTGGACAAAACATTAGTAATTACCTATTGATATGGTTGTTTTTTTGATGGTATTTTGCGCTTCTTTAAATAGTTTTTGTGTAAATCAGTGTCATGTGGTGTCCGGAAATTATTTTGCATTAAGTGAAGATAAGCCGAGTATAGGCAACAATAATAACACATGCGCAGATGGAGCGTGTTAGCGTGCGACGGTAGGAGCACCACGCGGAGTAGGACAAGCTTTGCGACCTTCCGGCACGGTAGTGCTCTCGAGGAGCAAAGTTGGCCGTCTGCCTGCCTGTGGTGTTATTGTTGTTGCCGTAGTGATGGCAGTGAACAAAACAAACGAAAAAATATTAGGACACTACATGTAAATCAGTGTCAAGTAAAGATTTATATACTTGTATTTGTTACTTTAACTGAATATGCAAAAAAGAGGACAGGTTACAGTATTCATAATAGTAGGGATGGTTGTTTTCTTTCTGGTTTTGATATTATCTTCAGTAAGCGGTCATTTCTTCAAAGAGAGATTGGAAGTAGAAGAAGAAAGAGTGGCGCCCACGGCAGCTCCTGTCAAGCTGTTTATAGAGGATTGCCTAAGCACAACAGCTAAAAAAGGTGTGTTTTCAATCGGCCTGCAGGGAAGTTACTATGACATGCCTGAGTTGTATCATCCGCACGAATTTGTTGAAGTGCCATTCTACTTCTATCAGGGGCAAGAACACTTTCCTGAAAAAGAAGTCTTTGAAGTTGAACTTTCTAAGCACATTAAAGGACAACTTCCTTCCTGCCTGAATGATTTCCAAAGCTTTCGTAATGCGGGATATGAATTCACATTGGGAGAACTGGGAGTAGAATCCAGTTTCATCGGCAAGATTGTCAGGGTAAATATGAACTATCCTCTTACAATCATTAAGGGGTCTTCTATCCAACAGCTGCATGAGTTCAGTTCAGATATCGATTTTGATTTCAACGAGAAGTATAGTTATGTGGAGAGACTGATAAACCAACAGAAAGTTGAGCATAATTCAGTTCCCTTAGGTTATCTGACACAGTTGTCTTATGAAAAAGATTTTAAGTACAAGTTGGGCTTTTATCCGGAAGATGCAGTTTTGGTAGACATGATCTTCAACGAATCGTTGGGGGATGTGTACATACTATCCTTTGCACTGAAATATGATTGGGCAAAAGGAACAGAATTCCCATCTGCACTGGAGGGGCTGCCAAGTTTTGAAGAGTTGCAGGAAAGTGGAGGACTTAGTTGATGAAAAAGACAATATCCATAACTTTTATTGTACTGTTTTTGAGTCTGCTGCTGGCGATAGCCATTGATGCAAACAAAGAGGATTATACTGATTCTCAGTATGTCAATAATTTAGGAGCAGAAGAACTTGTTGAGGCCCTTGAACAAGGTAAGATTTCTGATCTGAGCATTATCGATGATAATAGGCTGGTAGTAGCTTTGGCAAGCAATCCATCATTGCTTGATAAGAAAGAAATTCTCTCCGATTTTGATCAGAGAGTTTCTAAGAGTGTGGATTTAGTGAATGAAAATCCACAACTGATGCAGAAATGGTTTGCTGCATATAATATTGTTGCGCAGCCAGGAGTTAAACTTAAAAGTTACGACGGCTCCAGGGTTTTTACTGCAGGATCCGAGAGAACAGATTTTGACATCGATCAGCATCCCAGTGCAAGGGTCCTTGCTTCAGGAAAATTGGTTTTGGCGAGTGGAACTGAGGTCTCATTGGCCAGTGTTCAGGTGGAGGTGGATGGGGGCGTCCTGGTAGAAGGCGGAACCACTGATTTGACTAACAGCAAGGTGGAAGATATTCTTATTAGAGGAAGAGTCATCGTTAACGGGAAGACTTTTGCATCTTTTACTAACAAACCAATCCGATGCATTAAGGATGGGGACACTTCTTCTCTGGAAGGATGGGTAGTGGAGATTGATATTGAAAACAAACAGTTAAATGCTGGTTTCAATGGAAAAGTTACTTACCATGCGGACGGTCATCTTTCTATCTCTGCTGGAACGGCATATTATGAGATGGTTGATGGCAAGAAATCTGTAATTTTACAGGTTAGCAAGGATACAGATTACTTCCTGCACCCAGAAGAATCTGACAATATTCAGGATAATGCTGAATGCATCGAAGAAGGGGTGTGTTATTCTGATACTCGAGAAGAAGAAGTACTACCTCCGTTGAGCTGGTGTTCCAGGTCGGAAGTATCATGCATCGAACGTAGTACGGACCGGGCCGAGCTGAAAGTCACAGCTAGGAATGATAATAATATCATCTTAAAAGTTAAGGATTACTCAGTATCCAGATTAGAAGTTACTCCCCGCATCACTGATGGTAGCATCGTTGACTTCTTTGACTCACGTGACCCTGAAGGTTTTGAAGGAGTGGAAGTCCTATTTTCCAAAGAGCCTCTTACAATCAAAGGAGATGCTTCACAACTCTTTCCAACGGTTATTACACCAGTAACAATTGGCGGTGAAGAACATTCATTGCGTATTTCAGATGGGGAAACGACTATTTGTACAGATTGCTTCCAATGTGGTTATATAGAAAGATTACCCGCTATGCCCGCAAGGGGTAGCGTAGTCCGAGTGGCTCAGCTTACTGTAAACCCTGTTTTTAAGGATAAGAGAGGACGGGACGTGGGTAGATTTGTCGAAGAAGAGAATGCCAGATTGTTGAGGGGTAGGAAAGAAATGATCAAGGTAGATCCCCACAATGCCGATGCTTTGGAGCGTGTTATGGATCAGATGGTTGAAGAGCTGCTGGCAGAAGGGCAAGTGTCTCCTTCTCTTTATGTTGCCGAAGGTGAGGACACTGCTGGCTCTGTAGCAGCACGGCGGTTAGCTGAATCAATTGTTAGAAAGAAGAAGGCTGCCCAGATTACGGTGGTAACAGGACATCACCATACGGGTGAGGGGGCAGTATGGGGGACTGGTACGAAAGTTGGTATGGATAAGGTAACATCACCTGGTAGCGAGGTCTTAATATTCAGTGCTTGTCACACTGTCATGAATCCAGATTATCTGCGCGAAAGGGTGGAGAAAGGCGAAACTAGAGCCGGAGGGGATACATTTCAAACTGCAGAGGCATTTGTCGGGCAGGTACAGAAAAACAATCCAGATATCCGTTTGATTATTGGTTGGGAAACATTAGCGCCTGGTAGAGATGATGTTACTCCCCGGCTAATGAGTCCTTCCGCGCTGGCACAGCTGGAGAGCAGAGGTTACAAAGCTTTGGGTGATGCAGCATTAAAAGCTACACAGGAAAGGTGGCAGAGGAGAGCTTCCAGAGGTAGTGAAATGAAACAGGGTAAATGGACCTATGGTACGAATCTTCTCGGTTGTCCGGGTTATGCCAAGTGTGATGGACATCGTATGGCTTATTATTATAGGGGCACTGATTCACGATGGAAATATTATTCACTGGATCATCCTCAGGGAGTGCTTCTAAATCCTGGTGCGAGTGACCATGCCTACGCAGCACAGGGAATAGACCCCACAACACTGGAAAGAAGGGCTTTGGCTTTGGATTCCAGTCCTGAACCTTGCTATCTCGGAGATTGTGATATTTAGAAATTTCCCGGAAAATTATTTAGCAGTCAATGTCAGTGAGTCCATCATGATTGTTGCATCTCTGGAATGAGAATCATATTTAACAATGGTCACTGGAGTTCTTTCATTAACATAAGGAAATAATTCGTCCATCTGCGCATTGGATAGAGCTATGCATCCGGCGGTCCAGTTTCTTCCGCCATCTAGAGGAGATATGCCACTTCCTTTGCCATGAATTTCGATAGCTCCTCCCGGAGATGTACCATTAGGAATCTTTCCTTCTTTTATGGCTGTAGTTGTCTCTCGCCTGTCTTCTCTTGATGGATAACTTACCAATAATGCTCGATAGAAAGAAGTCCTTCCGACATCTTTAACTTTGGAAACATGGTACTTGCCTTCAGGAGTTGTGCTATCCCCTTCATATAACTTGTCATCAAAAGGATTTTTGCCCAATTCTACCGGAAATGACTTTACAAGTTGTCCTTTCTGATACAGTTCCAGGCGATAATCTGCTTTGTCAATGATGATAGCATTCTGTCCAGTCCTCTTGGAGTGGGCCACTGTCTCTTTGATCCATCCTTGGTACTTGGACATATCACTTAGATTGAAATTATATCCCTGTGGAAGATTGCTTTCGATCGTGCACAGGTCAACTGTAAACCTAACCACTTCATTCATTATGGATCCGATGTCTGTCAAATATTCCCAACTATCCTTCTCGGGTGTATCGATGATAGTAGCGTCTGGCTGGGTTTCTGCAGTGGATCTTTGTCCAAATAGTGCATGGTCTACAGTATATTCGTCTTCCCACTCAGCATGTATTATCTGTTGAGAAGGGATAAGACCCATTAACAGTATACCTCCAATAGTGACTCCCCATTTCATTATTGTAAAGAAGAGGTGGAGATTCATATATAAATGTTTTGGTAAATTTCTACTGGCAAGTAGTCCACTTATCGTTCAATCTTTATTCCCAGTGGTCTGACAGCGTCAACAAATAGAATCTTCATATAGCCAAGATAGGGAATCCTGACTGCCCCCTTTCCCAAAACGCGCTGTTCGCTTATCCTGCTCTCTCCTAGCGGTCCAGTCATACTCTTGCTGTTATGGTCTCCTTTGGTCTGGTAGTAGTGATTGTCTCCCTCCTGCCAGGTCTTGATCACCCGATGGATTATCGGCTGCGGCTTGTTGCCCTGGAATACTAGTATATCCCCCACTTTGAGGTTGCCATTATTAGCTCGCCAGAGAATAATAACATCTCCTTTATTGAATCCGTTCCTGAATGGGAAAGATCTAAATTCTGCTTTAGTGAGGTTACTGTTCTCGTACCAACTACCGCAGACGTCCCAGTAATTGTCAAAAGACTCATGGAACTCATCGAACTGCTGTCCGCAGATAACTCCTTTATGCAGTCCATGTTCCATACTCTCACTTACCACGGCCACGATAGGGAAGCTTGTACCCAGGATGATCGCCAGCACCGGGTAGACAATATATCGAATCAAAAGGAACGCCACGATAAGATTCGCTATCCAACTAACTACTGAATCTTCATGCCAGAAAAAATGCCAAGTTCTCTTTGCATGATGCCGCAGATGATGATGCCACTTCTTTTTCATACGCTAGCCTTTTTCCCCGGCTTTAAAAAGTTTTTTATAGTTTGATTCTGTTTGCGTTATTATGAGCAGATTGATTGAAGATATCAAGAGGAAAAAGGAATTGAACGATGTCAGTGACAAGTTTGTCAGGGAAGAGTTGAGAGGTTACCTGAAAAGGAACCATAAAGCAAAAATGTTCCTGAAAACTGACTATAGTCCACGTTCTTCTTATTACAAAAAGATCGTCAAAGATGTGAGAACACAATTACGAAGGTCGTATGGATTGTTCAGAAGAAAAGGCAGAATAATCAAAGAGTTGGACCGTAATACCAATGCAAATGAAATATTGAGTTCACATTCATCGACCCGAGAAAGATTGCCCCATTACCGGGAGATATACAAAAGAATATTTAAGGTAACAGGAACGCCTAGGATCATTCTTGATCTGGGTTGCGGTCTGAATCCTTTTAGTTATGATTATATGAGATTACGGTATTTGACGTATTTTGCATACGATCTGGCCGTAGATGAGATCAGATTGATCAATGATTATTTTAGGAGGTCAAAGATCAAAGGCCATGCCTGCATACTTAACGTCCTTCAGATCGATAAGATCAGAAAATTACCTCCCGCGGACATCGCATTCTTACTTAAGATGACTGACGTATTGGACAAAGGTAGGGGACATAAGAAGACAGAAGAGGTGATCAGAGCCGTCCCTGCCAGAAATGTTGTGGTGTCCTTTCCAACGGTTACCATGAGTGGGAAGAGGATGAATTTTCCCAGGAGGAAGTGGATAGAGCTGATGTGTGAACGGCTGGGATATACTTTTAATAGTTTTGAAGTGGGGAGAGAGATATTTTATGTTGTTGAGAAATAAAATATGCTTTTTCCACTCGTGTGTTCACGGGTGGTTTGCATCTGAAACAACAACCGCTGGAAAAAGTATGGTCCGAGAGAACCGATCGAAGCGAGCATGTTTGCCGACAGGCAAGCCACGAACGTAGTGACCTGGTCCCCAGTCTATAGCGAAGGTTTCTGACAAGAATATAGAAACAAAAGTTTCTAATTCCTCACCTAGCGGCTGCGGAACTAATGAACATCAGTGACCTTACGATGACTGGGGGTGTCGGTTATCGATTGACTGTTTACTTGCAGCTAAAATATGACCAAACACAACTAACATTAAGACCCCACCTCATCCTCTCTCCCTTTCCTGTAGCCATTTGAGGGTGGTGAAAAGCAAAAGTTTTATAAATGGAAGAATATTCTGATACAAAATAAGCATCCAAACCAATAGGTGCAGGAGAGATGATAATATAATGAACAATAACATGGATAATAATTTAGGTAATGGATGTAATTTAGACAGATTTGTAGAACTTTTTGATACATATTGGACACCGTGGGGAATCATCGTCTATGACGATTCGTTGGGAATTGGGAGAACATTAGATCTTTTGCGGGATTCTCTACTAAAAGGCTACTCTCTTTCTGACTTGAGCGCATATGACGTATTACAGGAACCTTATGACGAATGTATGATTCCAAGAAATATGAATGATGTTTGTGAGCATTTCTATGAAAGCGATTCAATCCGGAAGGATGGGACCGTCTACATATACCATGGTTTCAGAGGTCTTGTTCCAGATACCTCTACTCCTGAAGAGAAAGAGCTTTCAAGGCAGCAAAGAATCAGCATAGCAAATTACTGTGAGAATGGGCTAGGCAGGGGCTGGATTAATTGGCAATCCAGATACAGAAATCATCCACGGGCTCGTTGGTTAACAGAGGATGAACCTCAAGTAGGTTTCTTTCTCGCATTGTCCAGGATTGAGTATGATGCGGTATTTGAATCATTGATTGGTGGCGGGGACAGAACTGATCCTCGTTGTTGGGTTATTCCAGCTATTATCTTACGTGACGAATGATGCTATGAGAAGTCTCAGCACAATGATTTTCAAAAATCATTGTGGGAGTTTTAGTGAGCGTTATCTTGATTTTATTAGGAATCCAAATAATAACTAAAAAATAAAATAACTAGAAATAAAAAAAATTAATGACTTAGCAGTACTTCGACATCCCTGCCAAAGATCCTCTTCAGGTCCTCGAAGACAGGTTCTTTGATGAACACTCTTGGCGGGAATTTCATGCTTGCAAGCGCTTTCTCCAGTTCTTCCAGATTACTCTCTTCCAGAGCACCCAAGCTGCCATCGGCGTTCAAAGGAGCTTTTTCGATTTTCCTTTCTTTGGCATCAAGGTCATGTGTGACAAAGGCGACCTTGTCCATCAGCAGGATCTCACCGTATTTCTTCTCACCATGCTTAACACGGATCTTAGCTCTTTCCAGTTCCCTGCCACGCTTCCTCTGCATGTACTCAATCAGGAACTTGATTAAGCCTGCACTGCCTTTACGCGCGTTTTCGATGTCGGTTTTTGTCAGCTTCTTCTGGTCGTGCTTGGTCTTCGCTTCCACGATCTCATTCAGGTCACGCAGGAAACGTGCAGGTACTTTGCCCGTACTGATCAGTTCGTCTTCGAATAACTTGATGATCTCTTCATCCTGAGCTTTCTCGATCCCTTCTAACCTTAGCACATCTCTGATTATGGTCACAATTTCATCATAGAGCATCACGATGCTCTTTTCGTTGTGCATACCTTCGATGGCCTTGAAAAGCTCTTTTATCCGTTTGAGATATTTCTCTCCGTTCTGGATGTACTCGTCAAGTTCTGTACCGCTTAGCTCCTTCTTGTTACCGTGTTCGATGTCCTTACGAAGCTGGACATTCTTGTTGAGGATGTCTACGTATTCCTTCTCAAGCAGCTTCTCCTTCTTGACAAAGATCTCTTCCATCACTTCAGGAGTCTCTCTCGGTGTTGGAGGGGGCATTCCATAAAGCATCAGAGCCGCCTGGCTGGGAGTAAGGATGGCGTAGAAGCAATCCTCCATTCCCATATCTTTCAGCCGCATCTGAACTCTTTTGATGCTCTGTTCGCCTGTACTCATGAACAGGTCGATGGCTTCCCGGCTGGGTTTGATCTTTCCCATCCTCAACAGCTGCTTCCAAGGCATGAAGATACCTCTGTCATAGAAAGGTACGCCGTCCCGAAGCAAGGTGAAAATTATCGGATTGGCTTCTTTCAGTGAATCCCAGAAGTCCGTAAGGATATATACTTGGATGTTCAGCTTGTTTTTGATGCCAGTTATCTCTCCAGCTTCTATACCCATACCGATTATGATCGCTCTCAACTTGTCTTTCAGCTCAACTCTGGTCATCTTCTTGACATCGGTATCATCGATGACAATCCAAACGTCAATATCTGAAGAAGGTGTTGCTCTTCCCTGCGTAAGGGAACCAGCAAGGACATAACTTAAGATATATTTCTCAAACTTCTTAAGTACCATCGTCTTGTGGATCTCAGCAATCTTGATCGCTGCAAGCATACCTGTATCGTGGATGGGTGCTCCCATGGAGATCATCCTGTTCAGGTCATTCTTCCCATCGTAACAGTTCTGCCAGATGTCAGTCAAAAGGACACTCTGCGCAACGACATTTTTGTCTACTCCTTCTGCGATACTTTTGATAATGCCTGAGAATTTCTGATGCAGCTCATCTTTGGTCATCTTTTTGCTGTCTGTATCATCGACAACGACCATGACGTTGATTTTCTGGTCCTCATCCTTTTTTTTCTTGTCTTCTTTTGGCTTCTCTCCCGGTTTGCCCTGAGGCGGTCTTTCCGGTGGTAGAAGAGTGATCCCTACTATATAATCACCAAACTTATCCAGAATCTGCGCTTTGAATTTATCCAGCTTCACTTTAAGAGCTTTCAGTTTCTTTTCCACTTCCGGGGGCAGTTTTGGTGCTCCGGGTGGCATCTGTCCAGGAGCAGCTTGAGGGCCCTGAACTGGTTTCACTGATTTAATCTGTTTTGTCTTTACTGTTGTTTTTTTTGCCATTTTGTTTGTTTTTCCTCCTTTTTCGCTTTGAGATTGATTTTTGTATCACTTCTCTCTGTGCGACTATTTAATTACTTAATAGGGAATATGTTTTGGGAACTTTTATTTCTTTCTGTATGTGGTGTGACATTTTGGTCAATTCCTGAAAGGAAATATTTATATAATTGGTAGGTTTTTTAGAGAATATGGCTGATAAGAAAAAAGAGGGGACTCCAAAAGCTGTAAAAGAATTCTTTGCAAAGGCTAAGAAAGTTGAAAACCTTGTGGAAAATACACGTATCGTCCACTCGGATGCCTATCGGAAAGGTCTTGAGGTAATAAAAGATGAAGAGACTGGTGAATTTGATCATAAGAAACTGAAGGACGTCAAGGTACAGGATGCTTTCCTGGATAAGATGATAGATCATTATCTGAGTTGTGCAAAGCAGAGGCTGGGGCTGACAGGATTACCTGATGATGAGTTTGATAAAGACATTATTCTGCAAAAGTATATTGGTATGACAAAAGGCCAATTGAGGCAGCGGCTCAGAACGATGAAGTCAAGATATACAATTCAACTACACGAAAAGATAAGGGATGAATTGGTCGGACAACAGGAGCAGGAACTGAGTAGTTTACGACATGACCATCTTGAGGAAGGTCATATTGGGGATATTCTAAAATATGTAGGTTTGGATGACCTGGTCGATAAGGAAAATGTCAGTACACATAATATGCCATCGCTTTTGGATATGTATCACCATGCTGGAAAGAAGAAATTAGGTATGGATCATCTGGCCCAGTTGGTGAATACTGAACCGAAGAAAGGTGGCTGGGGAAGCGATATCTACCTTACCAAGAAGGGGAAAGATGAGTTGAAGAAGTTGAGGGATAGTGCGGATGACTGACCTCTACGTCCCACTATTTTCCAAAAGACTTTTATTCTAGTAGAACATCTTACTACATACAATGACAGGAACGTCTCTTGAAGGGCATCTAGGCGATGCAGGAAATCATTCATCTAGTCGTCTCTTTCCATCCCTTCCAAGGAGGGAAGAGGAGGCCCCAAAGCCAATATTAGAATACTTTGAGAAAGGTCGCAAGATAAGTGGCATGGTGGAGAATGCAAGAATCATGCACAATGATGCTTACAGCAAAGGGTTGGAGACAATAAAGAACAAGGAATCGGGGGAATTTGATCTGCAAAAACTTGATGATGAAAAAGTACAGGATGCTTTCCTAGACAAGATGGTGGAACATTATCTTGGCTCGATCAAGGAAAGGTTAGGTCTGGACAGCATCCCTGAAGATGAGTTTGAGCAGGATGTTCTGATGCAACGGCACGAAGGTGTCACAAGAGGACAGCTTAAACAGATGCTGAGAAACAATAAGTCAAATTACACACTGAAAGCGCACGAGGGGCTGCGGGACCATTTTGTCGGGCAACAGGAGCAGCAGTGGAACCAATTGCGTTATGATCATCTTGAGGATGCACATATTGATGATATCATAAAGTATGTTGGTGTGAAGGATTATGTTGAAAGAGATAACCTTGGTCTGCAGCAGGTAGTGCCTCTTCTTGATCGGTATCAGGCTCGGGGACATACACTTGGCATGACTGATCTTGCACAACTGGTAGGGACTGAACCTAAGAAAGGCGGCTGGGGAAGTAATGTGTACCTGAATGCAGAAGGGAAACAAGAACTGAAACAGCTGACACAAAGTTCCAATTAGAATTGCACCTGAAAACTATCTGGACAGTGTTAAACAGATCGGTCGCGGGCAATAGAAGCGTCTGAGAACTAATCAGGCAGTTGCTTTCTTCTTTTTTGGAGTCTTTTTTACAGTCTTCTTCTTGCGTTTTGTCTTGAATTCGGCAAGGGTAACTTTCTTGATCTCGTTGGTGACATCGTCCGAGATTTTCCTGATCTTACCCAGAACTGCATCAATAACATCATTGAATGCACGTTCGTTTGCAGCGATAGCGTGAGCGTTCAGTTGCTTGGCCAGATGTTTCATGCAGTCATCTTCTGAAGGAGTGTTGTTCTGGACTCCGGTAAGATAGTCTAACAGCAACTCTCCTGCCGTGATTCCTCTGATGTTCGCTTCATACTTAGCTTGCATCTGCTCACCCACCTTCTCCTGCTTAAGCATCTCTCTTACTCTGTCCAGTAATGTCATCTCATGGATCTTTTGGAGTTCTATATTCATGCTATGCCAGGGCTTGATTAATTTAGTCTGGTGGGATTTAGTTGCAACAACATAATTTGTATCTCCGGTGAGGTGTAAAGCAATCTGGTAGATAGGGGAACTCTTAGCTTCTGCAGTTAAATTTTCAGCAGAGGGTCGTTCATAATCATGTTTTGTTTTTGCTGAGATACATTCGCTGATCCTTTTGTCGATCTCTGCCTGATTGAGCTTACAATATTGATGCGAGTCGATCTTGAGGATCTGTATTGCGGTAAGCCCTTCGAAATATTTCTTGAATCTTGTCCTGAACTGGCCCAGGATATCTCCGTGTACATTGAAGCTCCGACTACAGTTCCAACGACCTGCACCATCTGCTTCCGGGAGTTTTTCCAGCAGTTCAGTTATCCCTTTCAGTTTTGGATGCCTGCTCTCAACACTTCTGATCAGTTCTGGAACAACTTTACGGAAGTACCTATTGTAGACTAAATTCATACCGGAATCACTTATGCTGTTATTGTATCTTCCTGAGGATCTCCACCCCCCTCCGCAATATTCTCTTTCCAGAAATTTTGTAAGAAAGCTCATTTTTTAGCACCTCTCTTACATCCAGCTAGTATATTTGCACAGACTCTGTCAACTTCCTCCTGGCAGGTCTGCTTCAGCTGTTCCCTGTAGCCAGGAGCGATTTCTTTCATCCTCCAGTTCTCTGCAGCTATCCAGTGCTTGTTAAGATCTCCTGATTCTTTTGAAGAGAGTTTTCTTCCTCTCCATAGATGGTAATTATAGTGAGCGTTATCTCCTTTTTTGGCACATTCCGCTATCAGACTTTCATCGTGATACAGATTCCACCATTCATCTGTTTGCTTTACTCTTTGGGAAAAATCGTCAAGGGATTGCTTCTCGATATCAACATATGCTTCGATGAAAATGATCTGTGTCACGGTCATTCCCTCTTCTTTGGATAACTTGCTTAGGATGCTTTTGACGTCCTCTCGATTAATTGCAGCATTTATTGCTCTGTCCGTTTCTTCGATCGGTTCGAAGAGGCGCATGGAAATGTCATCCTGAGCATATTGGTACCAATTCCAGTTGTAGTAACCTCTCCCAGACATTTTTTTTCTAAGTTCAGTAAAGCCACTTCTACCAGTATGTAAAGTACTGTGGCAGCCAGCCACAGCTTCCGTAAAAGGCTGGAGATAATGCTGCTGTAGCATGCTGGTCGGATCAAATGTACCTAACTGCCCAAATACTTCAACTATTTTCTTGACATTATGGCGATACTGTTTCAGGGAATTGGTGACTCTTTGCCTATGGCCTTTGATTATGCTATCGAGGGATTTCTCTTTGACATCTTCATAGGAAAGTTGGTAGTTTGAGAACGGTTTTGCTTCTTGAGCATCTCCACCTTTAGCTAAATCCTTAAGGTAACCACCAAATACGAATTCTACAACTTTTTGCTTGCTTGCACAGATGTACTTGGTTTTCTTTACTGGTTTTGCAACTTCTTCTGGTTTGACTTGCAAGACTTCCTCTTCATTAGCATCTTCATTTTCCTCCGTTGAATATCCTTCAGATATCCTGTTAAGCAGATCTCCCAAAGAGCTGTGCACTTTTAACTGGACAGTTTTATTGACAAGCGCTTCAATATTTTCGCGTACTTTAGAGAGTGCATGTCTATCAGCATTTTTCCTTTCCGTATCCATCGCTGTTGCCAAGTCAGGGACTTCGTCATAGTTCCCACTTCTTTCCCATTGATTGCGGCCATAATAATTATTCCATTTCTTCACAAATTCATAGAATCTCACTTTGGAAGCGTTGTTACGGATGGTACTGGGAGATAGAGCAGCCAGATAATCAGCACGATCTTTTTCAAATGAGGTCCGCATTGCCGCTTTGGATCCCTTTCGAACATCTTCTTTGGCCGCCTCATACAGACTTATGCGGAGAGTATCCCTTAATATTGCTGTTGACTTTGTGGATGGTGCAGGTAGATAACAGGAAGTCTCTCTTTTTCTTATCTCTGATATGATAGAATTCACTTTTGTATCCACGGCGGCAGACAGCATCTTAGCCACATCGATCTTCTCATCGCTGCCGGGAGCGCTTACATTAATTGCTCCCTTTTTGTACTGCTTGGATATATCTTCACATAACTCGCAGATATCTTTGATGACTTTTCCATTAAGGGTTTTGCTGGAAGTCCATTTCCGTGAGTCATCAACACCTGCTAATTGACCAAGATATTCTTTTTGTTCTTGTAGTGCTGTCTTTTCCCCGCTGCAGGAACCCATCAATAAATCTAACGTGTCCGGAATTACCTGCTGATAGAACCAGTTATGGTCACGGTAGATAGAAGATTTGACCATCTCTTTTATGCGGTCGTCATCGATATCTTCGACAACTTTTGTCAGAATACTGTTTGAACGGCGATCTCCGACGCGTTCTTTCAGTTCTTCGATGATTCTCTGTATGTTTTCCTCGTCGCCGAACCGGGTGATCCCATCAAGGACAACCCCTGCAATCTGTTCCATCAAGTCATTATTTCCCATTATCAAGTGTCTCTGCAACTGCTGCTATCGTAACTGTAATATCTTGTCCACCCCTTACACCAAAGTGATGAAGATGCCGTTTGTTTATAAATGTTTGGGTATGTTTATTACTGGCAAGGAGATATTGTGGCGTTGGTTTTCTGATTTGAGATAAGAATCATTTGCTTTGGCACGATTCAATCCAAACATCCAAGAATTCCGGTTTTCTTTTCTTTCCTTGTTGATAGAATTGATGCTCTTGTAGTATCTTGTCAGCGAAATTGCGATGTCTCTTCCCCAAGCCCGCCTCTTTCAGGCACTCAACTGCTAAGATAAGGTCGGGTAGATACTTGTTTCTGTTGATCTTATAATCATCCTCATCTAAGGGAAGGTCATTTTTGCAGCAGAGAAGGATCTCTTCATCTCTCTCCCTTTTCATCCTGCCCTTCTCCTGGAAATAGTTGATGGAGAGCAGCCTGACCATCTCCAGAGTATCTTCCTCTTCCAACATTCCAGCCAGGAACTGCAGAGTGTCGTTGCTTCTCCTTTGTTTTTTTGGTGGAGATTGATCGAACCAAAGACCACCATACCCCATAAGATTGTGTAGTGAATGGGTCTCTGTCTTGAAATAGTCATCAAGAGAGTTATATTCATGGATTTTTTCCTGGTACATCCTCTCTGCCTGTACTCTTTTGTATTCAGTGTCGGTCTGCTTGTCAAGGTGATGCTCCAAGTCAAGCAGGTCTGGTGATACAGATACGTCGGGTGAGTGGAACTTTCCTCCGAAAATCCCAGTGAATTTTTTAATAGGCATTGTTATTCAACTCCTTGGGTAAGACCGGTCCTCACTACCTCCTGCAGCCAGGCATAGATCCATTGTTCATTAAACTCGTCGTCGTGCGCTATTCTGCAAGTCAGCTGATAACATTGGAATTCATACAGTGTTTTTCTGATGATCTCATTGTCATGGGCAACATCTGCAAGCAGTTCAGCCGCAAGATCCAGGTCATTGAGGTAGCGGTTGCAATGTATTTTTCCAATTTTCTCTTTTTCAGCAAAGTAGTTCTGCGTAATAGCTTCTGCAAATTCAGACAGAGCTTCTTCATCAAGCATGTCGCGGAGGAACCGCAGCATCTCTCGCATCTTTCTATCCTTTCTTCTCGAAGCATGATAGGCGTCTATGAAAGGTTGGTGGTGGACTTTGAAGTAGTCGTCAAGGGATCGATAGGATTCTTCTAATTGTCTGTGGTGGTCCGGCGATTCAGATGTCATCGGAGTGTGTAACCAACCTCATAACTACTAAATTGTTTTGTAAAGGAGAGATATTCTTCCAGCTCGTCAATGATCGATACTCCTTGAGGATGCTTTCTGAGGGCATTTGTCAATTGGTCGTGTAATTGAGGAGCTGAATTATCAAATATCTCCTGCCAGGCTGGAACTACAGGTTCACCAAATTTTTCAAGTATGTCAAAGGCGCAGGAGACATAGATTGAAGTGGTCATTGGCAAAAACTCATGCATAACCTCATGTGCTAAGTTGAATAGATGGCGAGCATTCATATGTGGCACTCTATTATGGATGATAATACCATTGGAAGTAGGGACGGTGATTTTAGTGACGTCTAATGTGCTTATTATATTTCCCAACCATGCTTTGGCAGCAGTGAAGATTAGCCGATTATCGCATTCGATGGTTGTCTCTAGATATCTTTCTTCAAGTGTCCTTGTTTTTAGGTAATTCATTCCAACCAGACATTCTCCCAGCAGGGAGTAGTAGTACCAGTAGGGAGCTTGTCCTCCACTAGAGTATGTGTACAAGCTTGTCAATTTGGGCGGAGGTATATCCATGAAATCCAACGATATCCTCTCTATAAGTTCTGTAGAATCATCTTCCTCTAACATGCTGACTAGGAAACCGATGGTTCCTGGGTGGATTGAGGATTTCATCTGATATAGGATTTGATTCTATTGAGTACTTTTTCGATCTTTGGCATGCTCTTGTATGTTTCAGCAGCTTCATCGATAATATCCAAAAAATTTCTGCATACTTCAGGCCATGAGCCATCAAACCTTATGAAGTGCTCATGATAGCCGCTTACAGTTTGGCCCTTTAGGTATTTTCGTAGCATTGGAAGACGTCCGTCTCCCTGCTTCTTAAGGAAGTCGATGAGGCCGGTGGAAGCTTTGTATTGGCCCATGGACTGCAGAATGTATATGGCAAAATCTTTTCGTAATTTGCTGTTGGAAGGCCAATCTAAAGAATCTGGCCGTTCTTTGTAATCATAGAAGGCGCATCGGGCTATTACCTCCAATGATTTACTGGTATCAATTTGTATCAGTGAACTAAACACTATTGTCAGCAGGATGTCATCCAATAAGATGCCAGTTGTTGTCACAAGGGTATTATCTGGATAGATGCCAGAAGTCCTCTCTTCAAGATGAAGAATTGAATCAAGACGTTCAACAACTTTGTCGTCCGTAAAATGACGAAATGAGCGGCAGATTCTTCTCATCATAAAATTATCGATCAACTGGAATTGGACGCCTCCGGGCGGCATCTTTTCTAAGTAATATGAGAAATCAATAAGCCTCTTTACGAGATTATTGATTGTTTTATTTTGTGGGGATTGTTCAGTTCGCCCGGCTATCTCCGCTGCAAGCAGGATCTTATATGAATAGGCTTCTATATATCGGTAATGACCTCGATTCTTTTCCCTCAATCCAAAGTTAACTTTTTCAGCACCATCATCCAGTATTTCATCAATAACTTTGATCGCTGTCTTTTGATCTACCATCTCTCCCAGGAATCCTAATGTTCCCGTCCAATCATCTTTAATGAATTTCATCATTCAACTCAACAATCCAAACACCTTCAGCTCTTCAACGAACAAATCATATCTGTCTCCAATTTTCTCTTTTATTTCCATCAGTTCTTCCTGACACAATCTAACATCCAAACCATGGTTTGGTAGCTTCTCTAGCATCCTCAAATTATAGTGGATAACCATCACTGCATCCCTGAAGTTGCCTTTCTGATGGTAGTGAGAACCGATGATGCCGTTGAGACTTTTGCCGATGTATTTCACAGCCTGCTCTTTTCTTCCGGAGAGCAGTTCCAGTTTTCCCAGCATGGAATAGATGTTGGCTATGCCTTCTGGAGAGTTGATCTTCATTTCCATGGAAAGACTTGATTCAAGGTGTTTCCGTGCTTTATCAAGTCCTTCTGCGGAAACAGTGGTGTCTCTCAAATAGTATCTTCCCATCTGGAAGTTGGTCCAGATGATTCCTTCCTTGCTCTCCAACTCCTCAAAGCGGCTTATCACTTCATTGCCTAGTTTTTCACAACTATCTCTTGTCTGGATGCAGAGTATCAATTGATGGTGCAGCGTCCAGGCCTGGCCAGTCTTATCAGGTCGGACGTCAAAAAAGATCTTTCTTGATCGGTTGAAGTAATCACGGGCCGTATTGTAATCTTCCTGGAAAAAATGGAAGTATGCCAGCTTCTGATGATGCCAGCCCAGGAATTCGGGTACTTGTGGTGAGATTTGTTGGTATTCCTGTGTCGCCAGTTCGTAATTTTGCCTTGCTTCTGCATATTTTCCTTGCCTGAGCAGGACATTTCCCAATTCATGAAAAGTCCACATGATTTGGTTGGGATCATCTTTCCTGAATTCTGCTGCCCTTTTGAGGAGGTTGAAAGATTGTAGGTAATTCCGTTGGTATAGTGCAGCTTGTGCGAACTCATGAAAGAATATTTCAGGGTGTTTGAATTCCAACTCTTCAATCCTAGCAAACTTCTCCCAGACATTTTCATATTCTGACTTGTCGATGTTCATCAGAAGAAGCCTTTGATATGCAAATTTCCTTCTGTCATAATCCCTCCATTCACTAACTTTTCCTAAACACTGCTCCATGGCGGGAAAATCTCCTTTGAAGTAGGATTCACTGCACATCTCCAACAATCTTTCTTCTGTTCTGTCCAGATCTTCAGAGAGTCGCCTGGTAATGGGGGAGTAGTTAGTGGATATTCCCAGCACGAGAGTGCCGACTATCAAACCTGCGGCAATAGAGAACTTTTTCCTCTTCAATGCGCCCATCTTCTTACCGGCGGTTATCCTTACAAAGTCTTGGGAGGTGGGGGATAGCTGACGGAACTGTTCTGAGGAAAGCAGAGAGGGGATCTCATTTAGTATCACAGAGGGGATCTTCTTCAGTCCGGTCTCGGCGAGAATTCTGTAAGTTAGATCAAGATCCTTCAGACCTTTTTCTTTTTGCAGGAAGTAGATTCTGCTGGTCTCAGTGACCAATTCAGTTAGCTGCTCTTCGCCCAATTGCTCTTCATCCAGCATTCCTGCCAGGAATTCTAGTGTGTTGTTCCAGTTTTGGTTGATTGGTTTCATTTTGTATCTCCTCTTTTTATTTCCTCCATCGCAGTTCGTAC
>CAZWBB010000011.1:34451-53165 GCA_964632045.1 uncultured Methanosarcinales archaeon
AATGCCCTCTCCCATATGCTTTTGTTATGATGCCTTTTTCTTTTTTCTTCCAATTCACTAAAGCATGTAGATAGTCACCAAAATTATCCAGCCACTCATGTTTTGTATCTGAAGTATCGATGCATGAAGAGAGTGGATCTGTGTCGTTTTGAGAGTAGTCGAAGTCTCCCACCTTCTTTGGAGACCAATTGTCCATTTCATCCACGTATTCTTCGATAAACTTATCCAGAAAAGGTGATTTGTTGTATGCCAGGGCTTCATTCTCATTGATACATCCCAAGATGAATCCCACGTCGGATAAAAGATACCAAAAACCAGAGCGATAGTCCGTATTATAGTGCTCCTTCAGTTCAAAATAACTTTCACATAACCATTCGATTAGTTCAGAGGCCTCTTTTTCATCTAGCATACATGCTAAAAACTTCACTGTCCCTTCCAAATCAGGCTTGATCAATTTTGATGCTGTCATGATTTCAAAATCTTATTCCTCTTACAAATCAATTCCTTGTGTTTGATATATTTGTATACCACCAGTGTATTTCACTGGTGGAATGCAAATGTGCTCAATCACCATCCAAAGGACCGGTCTATTGACCGGTGGTTATTGACAATTCCGCAGCGTTTCAATCGCTTTTGAGAGCCATGCTTTTTGATAGTATCCTTCACTCTCGGCCAGACTTTCTTCCAAAAGAGGCAAAGAGAGGTCGCTAAATTTATTAAGTGCATAAAATATTTGATGATAATGAGTACTTTTCATATCTCTGGGGGGTTCTTTGATGATTTCAATGAGGGGTTCGATCACTCGATGATCACCCCATTCAGTCAATATCCTCCCAGCGTAGATACTGTTCAATTGACGGGAGTTAAGATGATCAGATAGCAGTTGTTTTGCTTCTGCGCTACTAACTAAGTATTCTGTTAACTGTCCAGCAGGAAAGGCTGGATAATTTTCGGCCTCTTTGAGGACAGTGACAATCACCTTGATTTCAGGCAAGCCAATTTTGAATCCCGGTTCCAGTGAATAATCTGTACTTCCATCGTTAGTGTAAATGAACCCGTCCATAGAAAGAATGAAATCAGCAATTTCCTCTTTCTGCTTTGCGGGAGCGTTTTGCAGAAGGAAAGCCTGAGCCGGCCCGCCAACTGTCCAGAAAAAATCTGTATCAGCGAAGAAGTCAATGATCTTCTGGAGATTATCCGGGATTTCGATGAGCTGCAAGCTGTAGACTGAGCGGAATAACAGATCTACTTCTTGGATTACACTTTCGATTTCGTATCTCCTCCCAAAAACATCTTCTATATCTATCAGTCTCCCACTTTTTCTTGCATGAGAATATTCTTGGGAGACAGCATCGACAAATTCGGGGAGATGATCTATCGGTAGCATTCCTGCCAGGAATTCTAGTGTGTTGTGCCAGTCTGGGTTGATTAGTCTAGTCATTTAGTTCCTCCAATATCTCGTCTATCGCTTCTTCTAACAGAAACTCATCGTCAATCTCTAACCTTTGATAGGATGAATTTATGTCTTCTCTGATTCTACGGAGAGCAGCTTCTGCTGAAGAGCTCTCTCCCAGATATATGAGAATTTTTGCGGCGTACAATTTGTTGTTTTTATTTGTATCAAGGTAATCTCTCCACAACCTTTTTGTGGAATCATCATTTTCAAGATATTCAGCTAATCCTTTCACCTCAAAACTTTCTTCCAGGTAATCACAATGTTTCTCTTTGGCTAGGAGATCTAGGATAATCCCACTTTCTTCTGAATTGAACTTAAAATCATAATCGAAGTAATTATGGAAATCTCCAAATGTTTGCAACCAGTTGGAAGAACCTGATCTGAGGATTTTTGATAACAGTTTTTTTTTCCCAATGACTGAGGAATTTCTTAGAACAAACTCCTGTGTGTCACAGTCCAACTCAGCAAAGAAATAGAAGTGGTTCAAAGCCAATGAGGAAATTTCTCTCTTCAAGAAAGGCAATTCCTGGACTGGGATATTATTCTTTTGTGCAACAGCACAAGTAAGGTCGAGATCTCTTGTGTTGATGTTAGGATCTGTATGTGACATCTCTGCCCACATCCTGGCAAACATACTTTTCATACTTTGACGCTCAAGTCTTCGCCGATATATTTTTTCGTTTTCTTTCTTCCGCAGTTGGTAATTCTTGTTAATCTCTTTGAGGAGCACCAGGCGGTCCTTATCGTTTAGTGCACCGGCTAGGAATTCTAAAGTGTTGTACCATTGTGGATTAATAACTTTGGTCATTTTTAGTAGGTTGTTGGAGTGTGTCTTTGGTGGATTTCCTCAATAGCTGTATGAACATAATCTCTGAAGTGTGAGGTACGCAGCAGTTTCTGGAGGAAAGCAACGGTAGATGAATCTCCAATCTTGCCAAATATTCGGCATATCCTGCTATTTAAGCATTCAAATGGTGGATTACAGCGTCCAAGGTCCTCCATCCAGGCAGATAGCTTCTCGGGAGGGTTTTCTAGAAATGATCCTAGGATCGGTTCCAACAATTGCTTGTCTTCTTCCAAGGATTGGTCTGCTAACTGGTACAGTATGTTACTGATCATACCTGCCGTCCCTCCATCATCAGATTCAATGTATGATCGGAGTTCTGCTGCCAGTTCTTCTACACTTAAGTCGTTTTCGGGATAGCGGCCTTTCAGGGAACCGCCCCGTATGATCTCCCTCCCACTGCCATGAGGTCCTTCATTATTAATCCATACTTTAATATGTCGACCCAACTCATCGTTTTTCTTCATGCAATCTTGCAGGACTTCAGTAACCTTGATATCTTTGTGATTGCTGTTGTTTATCCAGCACAGTTGCAGAGCTGCATTGAGATAACCGCTACTATTGGATTGCATGAATTTGATGAGCGAGGAAACTGCTTCTTCCGTCTTGATCATGCGCAGGGAATTTGTAATATCTGGTGTTAACCAGTCGGCTTCATAGAGCATCGCGTCGAGCCTTTCCACAACTTCTTTCCCTTTGGTGTAACTCATAGCGTCAAAGACATGGAGGCAGTTAAGCTTAAAGCTTTCTTTCTTAGAGTAATCTACTAACTCCGATACAACAACCTGTCTCTGTTTAAAATGATTACTCGCGCCAATGCATTCTGCTGCAAAGCATAAGTCACTAAGGTATGGATTATATTCATGAGAGTGATACTTTTCTTTTTGTGAACAGTAGTTCTCAATAATTAGGTCGAATAGATCCGATATGTGCTTATTATTTTCTTCCCTCAATTCTTCAGATAGGAACTTCAACGTTTCTTTCCAGGCAGGTTTTATCAGTCGCTTACCCATCATCCCCCTCCAAAATCACACCCAAATCTGTCTCCTGCTTTTTCACGTACTCTTTCAGGCTATCTATGCCCTCTTCATCCAGCTCCAGTTCATCCAAGTAGTGATACATCCCAAAAGTATACACCAAGCCATCCACAGACGACCACAATTTCATCTTCCAGTCCTGTTTGAGATCACTGTTGAAAATGATGCTGAGGATTTTTGACTCGACAAAATGATCCTCAAGAAGATGGTACATGGTTGAGTACCGAGTATCAGAGCAAGCATCTGTAAAATCCAGATAGCAGAGAAGGAATTGATCTGTCTTATCATTCTCGCCCGCTACAATCTTCTCTTCCGTCTCCGCCAGCAGTTCTCCCCCAAAGGAGATGCATTTTAGGTGAGGATTGTATGCTGCGTGGTTATTGTAATGGTCCATCTTCTCAAAGTATCCTTCTGAAAGGGTTCCCAGTAGTTCAGCCAGTTCTTCTTTTTCAACCATCCCTGCCAGGAATTTCAGTGTTTCCTTCCAGGAAGGTTTTATCAGTTCACCGCCTAATCTGAGTTTCATTTTTTGCCGTACATCTTATTGAAGCCCAACTTTTCGAAAAGGTCCGGGCAGGAATCAATATCATCCATAGATCTTCTTACAAGAGCCGTTATGTAATGTTCACAACTGTTTCCACTTTCTTCCAGGCAGTCGTAGGCCATGCTGATGTCTCCGCAGAAGCCGATGTCATAATTTACATGAACTTCTTCCGTAGCTGTGATTACTGGATCTATGAAATAGTCCTCTACCATCGCCTGAAGAAGTTGCACAACACTATCTTCATCTAGCATTCCTCCCAACATCCTTAGACAGTTTCTCCATTCATGGTTTAGTCGAAAGTAGGTGTATGACTTCATTCAGAATCCTCCCATCTTCTCTGTATCCCTTCCCTAATCTTCTCCACCACTCCATTTAATTCATCAAAACCAAAGCTTAGTCCTTGGTAGTGTTCATCCTCTAATTTATCCATCACCCAATTACAGTTATCAACATGCACCAGCAGATCTTCCAGATGTTCTTTCGCTTCCTCCTGCTTCTTTTTATCATCATGAACCCGATTGTACCATTTCATCAGGTAGTACAACCAACGCACGTTCCTGTTTAGAGAGAAAAGGAGGTACTCCTCTTTCAACCCCTTGTTCATTCCATTATTACCCCTTCTCTCCAGGAAAAAATCATATTTCTCGCTCCACTTTTCTTCACCATTCCTTCCCGGATTGAAGAACGGAAATTCGATCATCTCAATCAGATCATCAAATTGTGAACTTAACCGATAGATCTTCTCGAAGTCAAGCTGGTATAGGTTGTTGGCATATGCTTGAGTGATAGCAACCAGATCCAGACCATTCTTTTCATCAAATTTCTCGAATATCAGGGCAGTAGCTTTTTCCGCTTCTCCTCGCATCCCCAATTCCTGCAGAACACCTCTGAGATTGATCTTGGTATTCCTGGGACTGGAATCCTTGTAGATGACCAGTCTATCTTTTCTTTTGTTGACAATTTTGTTCAGTTTCTTCCCCAGTGTATCTAGGACTGCTGGATAGTCAATTGCTAATTTGAAATGTTTGTCCAGAAGAGTGATCAGTCCTCCCTCCTTCCCTTCCTGGGGAGCTTCTTCTTCAAAGAAAGCCGTTCTCAACTTATCCAGGTAGTCAGATGTTTCAAAATCGATGCAGTCACCCATCTCCTTCCTGATATTCTGTGTCTCTCCCTGGATAGACGCCAGGTCAGAAAGATGTTTGTCGATCAACTTCTCCTCAATCGCAGTACTGAACTCCCTGCTGTATGAACCGCTCTCTACTCCCTTCTCCAATTCCCTGAACAGCTCATACATACTCTGCCCTTCGATCAAACGCAATTCCAGGTAAGAACCTTTTAATTTTTCCTCTTTGTTGATTATTGATGGGATGATGACCTCTGCTGACGACTCACTGAAGTGATACAGTCCCATGATCTCAAGTGCATATAGGTAATTCTCTCCATAGAATTTAAAGGCCGATCTCTTGAAGATCCTGTAATACTTGGCCATCATCCACTTCAATCCTTCTGAGAAGTCCCTGACGTACCTGAATACTTCGTTCTTTGATTCACCAAACTTTTCGCAGAGGAAATTTATGGACAACTCTCTCCAATTCTTCTTTTGTTTGTAGTAGGGTGCCTGGTAGTTTACTCCCAGATCGACTCTTATCGAACCGTCTTCTTCTTTCTGCCATTGCAATAAGGGAATACTTTCCCAACAAAAAGATGAATAATCCTCTTCCCTATGGGTTCCCTGTACTTCAGCAGCAACAACTCTTAACGAATAGATCGCCCCTAACATCACCCTGGCCTGGCTGTTGTAAGGGTTAATATCAAGGCTTGCTTGATAATCCTTGACTGCCGACTCAACCTTACCGTGAAGGTGTTTTCCTGTTCCAAGCAGAAACAGCTCGTCACTTTTCTTGATCCTGTCTAGGAAAACTCTTTTTTTCTCCCGGTAGAGGGCTGCTTTATGTGGTTGGCTGTTCTCTTCACAGAGTAGGGCTGCTTTTTCGTGGATGTTCCCTCTCTTTCCCAAATGGCGGTAGTCAACACAGGCAAGCTCTTCATTGAGTTTGATAAGTTTCTCATACCCCTGCAACCTTGCCCCCGCTTCGGGTACTCCTGAAAAGAGCAGGTCGAAAAAATAAGTTAAGTAATCGATGTTCTGCTTATTACGGGTTGCAGAGAAATTGTTGAATGGGTAGCTTCCTATGAATTTCAAGCATCTGTTCACAGTTTTTTCTGTAGGATTGGATATCTCTTCAGCTATCTGTTGCAGGGAATCTAGCATGTCCTCACTCATTCTCCAAATATAGTGTCCTCATACCTAACGTAAGAGTCCATGAATTTCTTGATGCTGAATTCTCCTTTTATCTTTGGCAGGATGTCTAGGGTCTTTCTCCCCTTTACCCGGCTAGCGATCGCTTTCGCAGCAAGAAACTCTTGGATTGTCTTGTGCAGGAAGTAGAAAGTTTCATCTTGGGAATCGTGCAGTACCAAACCTGAGGCTCTGATTTCGTCCCGAATTTTTTTAATGCCTTCACCGGTTGAGTAGCCGGCCAGTTCACTAATTCCCTGGTTGAGAAGCTCATTTGCTCTCACAGAGTAAATCCTGTTTCCCCCATGCTTCCCAATAGTGTTTTCATCTGTCTGCATGAACAAGGCCAACTCGGCGAGGATATCAATTTCCTTTATCGCTTCATCCCGGGCAAATTCTCTTTTCTGTTTTTCCTTTCCTTCCCGACCCATGAATTTCTTCTGGATGAACAGTTGATAGAGACTTGTCCTGTTAGTGAACTCGTCCAGCTCATCAGCGACTTCTGTAGCAAAACGCAGCATCAGCGGGAGGGAGCAAAGCTCTAGCATGTTCATCTCAAACAGCTTTTGGTATACTGTATCGCCGTTCCCCAATTTCTTTTTGAGATATTCTTTAATCTCTTCCTGGGAGAAAGGCTGTATCTTCAACTGTTGAAATTCACCTAACTCTTGACCATAGCAGTAATTGAGCCGTGAACTTAGCACAAATTGATTTCCAGAGTAATCAGCAGAATTTTTCAGAGTGTTTAGCTGGGGAATGATGTTGTCAGCGGGACATTCGTCCAGAGCATCAAAAAGCAGCACAACATTCCTCGCCCCCAAGGCAGAATTCAGGTTGTCTTTCAGCATTTCTGAAAGCCCGGTCTTACCGATGATGTACTCTGACAATTTATCATCGTCACTACCACCATAAGCAGCAAGATCGATAAACACTGGTAGCTTATTTTGATGGTCACTGCATAGATAATGTCCTATCCATTTAAGGAAAGTGCTTTTACCTATGCCCGGTTCTCCTATCACTGCGCAATCTTCTCCTTCTTCCAGAATATCAGAAAAATCAATAATTTCGTGTTTTTCGTCTTCTTTGACAACCTCCAACTTTGGCTGCTGGTAGAAACTCACCCAGTCGGTTTCCATCTTCTCATCCGTCTCCAATCCTTCTTTCAATTGTTTCCTATAATCCAGAAATACTGGTTCCGCCCTATCCAACACTCCTGCTAGATCAATAGAATCTTCTTCCATTTTCAAACCCCCCTAACTGTATTTTTGTACTTGTTGCTCAATATCACCCGCTTGTTTACCCTCAGGAAGTAGTTTTATTTAAACTTTTCTTAAGATTCACATAAAAGGTTCAACCAAACAGTCTTTTACAGAATTCCAACCTGCCAATGCTATCCAAGAATTCAAGCCTTTTTGTGCATTTTATAAAAACATCTTCATTGTTCCACTTCTCGTAAAGAAACCATCCAATGTAGGTAAAGATGACCATCTTGATACCATCAAAAAGATATCTCTTTTCAATATCAGAAAGAGGTCTGTATTTTTGGTAATCCCTTAACAAGGACCTTGCCCTGGCAAAATTGAACTTCCCTTCTCTCATCCAGGCCCAATAATAGATATAGTTACCAACATCAAAGATGAGATGATTGTAGCAGGCATCGTCAAAATCCAAGACTCCGACCAACCTGTCCCCATTAAACTTAAGGTTGGCGATGTCATAATCTCCATGACAGACTCCTTTTGGAAGAGATCCCGGCAATTTCACCTTTGCCATCTCTCTCCTAAAGATATTCATCCTTTCTTTGGCCTTTGCTCTTGAACCGAATCTTTTTGCTTCTACCTTGGCAGCATCCAGGCAAAATTTCCTATCCTTAGCTTCCCTGAATTCCCAGTGATCAGGTTTGTATCCCTGGGAAAGGTTATGCAGTTTGGCCAGATACTTTCCTAATTCATGGTATTGCTTTTTATTGGGTTTCCTGATATGTTTCCCTTTGATGTAATTAAATATCGCAAAATATTTTTTGTGCTTTCCGATAAAATCACCGTGGATATTTCTGATCGGTATCGCGCATGGATATTTATGTTGATGAAAATAATGCAGGACGTTAGCTTCAAAAAGAACGTATCTCCTTGACCGATTTTCATAATGCCTTAAGACATACTTCCCTTTAGTCGTATTCAGTAAAATATTTGTTTGAACGAAACCTTCTTTGAATGGCTTTGAGCTCCTCAGCCGACCGATATCGTAATCCATGAGAATTCTTTCTATCTCTTTTTTCGTCAATCTTGTCTTGGCAGCCATATTCTAGCTATTCCGGAAATATTAATAATAATTTTCTTTTTTCACAACACATTTAAAGAATTTTCAGAAATTGGCATGTTATGCTTACTAAACAGGAAACGGCCAGGCAGATTATGCACATCATTGTCGGCCTGGCTACTGTTGCTTTAATATATTGGGAGATCCTCAGCCCCCTGGCAATATTCCTTCTCATCATTGTAGGTAGCCTTCTAAGCATCCTCTCAAAAAGGATGTGGCTGCCTTTTTTCTCTTTTTTCCTCAAACATTTTGAAAGGGAAGATATACGTAAAAGGTTCCCCGGGAAGGGTCTTATCTTCTTCTTTGTCGGAGTACTACTGGTGGTACAGCTATTTGAGAAGGATATCGCCTTAGCTGCGATTATGGTCCTCACAATAGGAGACTCAATCAGCCATCTTATCGGAGAGAAATATGGCGTAATCAAGAATATTTTCAATGGTCACAGCAAGAAGTTGCTGGAAGGTACTCTGGCCGGCGCTTTGACCGGTTTTGTAGGAGCGCTCATCTTCGTGCCGGTTCCAGTGGCTTTCCTAGGCAGCGCAGCAGCGATGATAGCCGAGGTGATCAAGATTGACCTGAATGAGAAAACACTTGATGACAACCTGATCGTCCCTCTAATCGCCGGTACTGTGATGTATTTGGTTAGTGGTTATGTTTGAGATTTAGCTCAAATTATGATGTTATCGAACAAAAAAACATTTATTAATTCTGATCACGACTATGGGTGGATTCTTTTACAGGAATTTAGCTGGGTGAAAAGCCCCGCCCTTTAGGGCGCTAAATTACTGTTCCAAAAATCCGCCAGTCTAAGCGAGGAGCGTAAAGCCATGGGCTTTAGCCCGTGGATAGCGACGAGCGGCGGATTTTTGTTACATTAGAAAACAAAACTGATTGTTAGTGCTCCTCTGAAAATAATGTTCACATTGCGCGTAGTTGTGATATCAAATTTTCTTCATATGATATTCTTCTTCCAACACCTGCTTTAAAGAACTTCCTTCAAAGAATCCTTCCTCTCCCATCTTTGGAAGGATGTAGTCTGGCCTGATCTGGACGTAATCTGCCGGTACTGTACCATACAGGGCAACAAAAGTGACTCTGGGATTAAGGTACTTCGCTTCCTTCACAACTTCAGATATCTGCCAGCTGCCCATTTCATCGGCAATAATGAATCCATAGGTCCTGGTCCATAATGCAGCTGATATTTCATCCCCATTACGGGCAATATCATAAGAAAACTTGTGAACCTGATTCCGGTGGAGAACTTCATGAGCAAGGTCAATCTCTTTTTCATCATCTTCTATAAGAAGAATAGCCAAATTTTGTGCCATAGGTTACAAAAAAGCATGTGATATATATCTGTTGTGTTATCCTATGTCATCAACCTCTCCAGAGCGTAGATAACAGTCTGTCTTCTTACAGCATCCCTGTCGCCAGAAAAGTGTTTGGTCTCTGTTTCCACTGCTCCCCTACCAGCCCAGCCGAAACAGACCATGCCTACTGGCTTATCAGGGGTATCTCCAGTAGGACCGGCGATACCGCTCACGGCAACACCTATATCTGCCCTGCTGTTCCTCACCGCACCTTCCGCCATTTGAGATGCTACTTCCTCGCTGACAGCTCCGTATTTAATCAGAGTCTCTTCTCTAACACCGAGCATCTCCATCTTTGCTTCATTAGAGTATGTAACAAAACCGCGTTCAAACCAACTGGAACTGCCGGACGGATCTGTAAGTGTCTTAGCGATGTAACCTGCAGTACATGATTCTGCCGTAGCTGCCATCAGTTTATGTTGTTTTAAGTATCTCCCAACCTCTTCTGCCAATGTCATCAAGTTTGTTTCTATCATAACTATTCAGGAGAGGTAGTGCTATTTAAAGTTAACGGGTCATTATTTTGCTAAAAGCGAAGTCCATCATCCTCAATATCCTCCCAACAACCAAAATCCTTTTAAATCAACATTCTTTCCTGGGAGGAATGGAAGAAGAAAAAGAGGAAAAAAAGAAAAAGGAGAATTCTGACGAAACGAAAGTTTTTCCCGCTGAAGAGCAGGGTATTCTACCTGAAGAGACTAGTGAAGAGAAAGAAGAAGATATGGAACATGGCGAGAGGGATGAGGACGTGTATACCAAAGAAGGCCGTGAGAAACTTGAAGAAGATGGTGAGATCTCTCCTGAAGAGGCCGGTTTCATGGAAGGAGCAGCACAAGCGGGACAGATGGGAAAGGATGCTCTAACTGGAGAACCGTTGATGGATGTTGAAGACGTAGTGGAAGCAGAGATCGACGGGAGGATGTACCGTTTTGTCAGCGAAGAGAATGCCCGAAAGTTCAGGGAGAAGAAGGAGAAAGAATCTACCTAGGAAACTGAAGCACCAAGGACAGTTTTTTTCTTTTTTAGTGATGTTTAACTAGATTCTAAGGGCTATAAAGCTTTTCCGACCAACTTCTGCCTGTCATCATCGTCATCCATCCGCACTGCTTTCTACTGTTATGCTTTCCCACCATTACCTTCCCTTAAACTTTCCCCTCAGCTTATTCTTGGCATTGTTGAATGTCTTCCTTACTGCCGTCTCAATCTCCCAGTCCTCCTGAGAACTTGTTAATATCTGGCTGGGGAACTCTACACGCAGGTTGACAGAATACTTGTGCTGTCTGCCTTCCCTCTCATACTCTTTGATGTGCATGGTCAAAGAGAACTGATTGTGGATTTTCCTTTGCAGTTTGAACGCTTCATTAGCAGCGATCTTCTTGACATTGTATTTCTGATGCGGTTGTAGGCCTACCTTGTTCAAGCCGATAAACTTGATATTGTAGTTCTTCTGTATTTTCAGGCTGCCCAGACGGCGCAGGATGTTCTTTACTGTTAGCAGACCCAGAAATTTCTCATCTCTCATCACAAGAAGATCGTGGATGTTATACTTGTACATCAACTGCAGAGCATTCTTGAGACTTGCATCTTCCTCGACCATGACCAGATTGTCATTGGTGCTGAAATTGCTAACTGGGAGAGATCCGAGGGCAGACACTTGTGGCATGGCCGCCCTTGAACTGGCCATCTGATTGAATCTGGCAGAAACGTTCCTTCTGGGAGACCAGTTGAGATACTTTCTAAGCAGATCACGGTAGCTGATGATGCCGTAAAGTTTACCTTTGTCAAAAACAGTGACGTGGTCGATATGCTCATCATGCATCAGGTTGATGACTTTAGCTACGGGATGGTCCTTATTAACCTTGGCTTTCTTGACTAACCTTATGTCATCAACCTTCAACGCCTCAGCTTCAGGCAGCTTGGACGCAAGTTTTGCTACCTCGAGTCCGGTAACGACGCCGAGAAGTTGTTTGTTCTTCTCTACAGGCAGGAAATCAACATTGCTCTGGAACATCAGATAGGCGGTTTCTATCATATCAGCATGTTCGCTGAGGATGGGCGTTCTGGCAACCAACTTACCGACTTTGGTTTTTGCCGCATCGATATTGGTGCGGAGCAGCTTCTTCTTCTCGACAAGACCAAGATATTTGTTGTTCCTGAAGATGAGACCGGAACGCTTCTCAAAAGTCTTCATCTTCCCAAGCATCTGGGAAAGTGTTGTTGCATCGTCAAACACCAGAAAATCTTCACTGATAATGGGAGTTATTTCCACTTTTATGGCACCTCTTCCTTGTTGTGTAACTAAGATTTTCTTAGATTATATAAATTTGTTGGATAAACTTTTAATATATTTGTATACTACCAGTATATTTCACTGGTGGAATGCAAATGTGCTCAATCACCATCCAAAGGATGGCATGACATCGTCATGCCACCGGTGGTTATTGACATCCGCCCCGTCCCGTTAAATTATGGCATTAGAAAAGGTGATTTTTCATGCTGAAGAGAGATATTCTAGCTCATCAATAGAGGCTCTTGTGGAGGAAATGTCTGATCTTCCCAAAGAGTTGAGCGGGAAGGATATAGTCCGCATACTTCAGAGCAATGGCTATCTCCGGCTGAATGAAGTTGGTCTACGGCTAGGCATTCCTATAACTACTGTATCATCCCGTTTGAGGATCCTTACAAGTAAGAAGGATATCGTGCTGACACTTGTAGAGTATTTGAGGGTTCCTGAACAAGAGAGACCACATCGGTTTGTCTCCGAAGAAGAGAGTGAATTGTTCCGGCTGGTACGTCCTGGCAGGATTCCAATAGTGGAGAATATCAATAGGAATGAGACCTACAGTTGGTTCAGGTTGTCCAAGGCTCTTGGGTTGCGTTACGATGGTCTGAACAAATATGTCAAACAGGGATTGCCTTTTGAGGGATCCAGCAATAATGGAAAGAAGGGTTGCGTCTTTGAAGGTAGTAGAGTGATTGAGTATTTCAGGTGGAGAAACAGCCTGCGTACCATCTCAGCTGCATCACAGGAGACAAGAATGCCGCCGATCTGGATCAGAGAGTTGATAGATGAAGGCCGGATAAGAGTGGTTCGCCTGGGAAAACGTGAAGTCACTTATATAGAGAAAGATCAGGTACGAAGGATAGACGCTATCGCCAGATCATCGTCTCAGCAAGGAGGAGCAAGGTTTAAGTATCTGATATTGAAAGCAGAGATGGAAGAAGGTGTCCTTCGGGAAGCTCGTTCTTTCATGTCCCGGCGTCATGGAAGTTGTTATGATAAACACTCCGGACCGCAGATGTTGAAAGTGTTTCTTGCAGACAGGCAGTTGCGGAGGGATACGCGGCTTCGATCCTGGGAGAGGATAATGTATCTCAATCTTACAGAAGAGGAGCGTCAGGCGGTCAAAGCGGAATGTGGAGTGCCTCTTCTTAAAAAAGTAACTGGAAGAAAACTCCCTCCTGATGTTTTGGAACAGAGATTCTCCACAGCGATAGAACGCATGTACTCCTGTAGTTTTTCGGTATCCTACCTGGATAAGCTGCTTGAAAAGAACGAACCATCACGGGTGATGAGAAAGGCGATACTTTTTGTGTCGAAGTATAAGATGGGATCGCATCTGAATGAGCTTTTCGTGATAGATTTCTTCCTCAATTATCAGCTTTTTGAAGGAAACCGTTATGACTGGATCCTTAAGCGCAAGATGCTCTCAAACCTGGATGAGGATGAGAGAGAGATGATACATGACTGGAATGAAGGGTTGCAGCAGGGAGGGACCATGCAGGATGCTATCAACATGCGAAGAAATTATACTGATGTATTGAAGAGACTGTTGGATGTCAAAGATACATATCATTTCATCTCAAGCGTACTGGATAGGTTTGAAGGAGCTTGTCGTGGTTGAAAATAAGCTTCTTACTGTCAAACTTTCTCAAGCCATACTTTGAACTTCTCGGCTTTGACCTTAAAGTCAGCTGTGTGCTCGTAACCTTCTACAGAATCCTCGGAGGACAAGCCGATCTTCGTTGCTCCCACCTTAGCAGCGATCTCTGAACAGAATTTGTCCAGTTGAGCTTTCATACGATCACTGACTTTGACAAATAAGGCAACTTTATCCCATTTCTCTAATCCTGCCTTCTTTCTGAGGGTTTGCACGTGGCGCATAACTTCCCTGGAATAGCCTTCTGCTTCCAGTTCTTCTGTCCTTTCAATGTTAGCATAAACGTAACCACTTCTGAAATGACCTTCCTCATAGCGAGTGGGCACATCGTGTTCGACGATGACCATATCTCTGACTATCCTGATCTCTTTGTCTGCCTTCCCGCCAGTACACTCTAGATTAAACTTGTAGGCCCCCCCTTTATTGATTTCCATCATGATTGCTTCAGGGTTGTCTGTGGCCAGCTTAGCGATGATCTGCGGAGATAATTCTCCATAGGCCGGTCCTATCTTAGCAAAATTCGGCTTGATGCTTATCTTTAATTCCGGAAGATGTTCCTTAACAATAACCTCTTTCGTGTTCACCTGCTTGGCGATGATCAACTGCAGTTTTTGGATGGCTTTCTTTACATCTTTGTTTTGGGTGATTACCACAATCTCCTTAATGGGCCACCTCAATCCCAGCTGTGCTTTCTCACGGCAATGCAGCGCTGCTTGAATGATCTGTTGGGCAGCTTCCACTTCCCTTTCCAACCGGCTATTGATCTTCTTCTTGTCAGCTTTTGGGAAAGAGAAGTGAGTGATGCTTTCCTCTTTCAGTTTGAACTCATCTTTCAGGTTCAAGTAAATAGCTTCGCTTACAAAAGGGGAGATGATGCTGAACATCTTGATACAACCCAGGATCACTTGGGCAATCGTATAAATGCAAACCTGCTTCTCCTCCTTACTACCGATGGAACTTTTGTCCCTCACCATCTGGATGTAACCCCGGCTTAACTCTAAGAACAACCCTTCTATCGGGGCGATAGTCTCATCCAGACGATAGTCGTCAAACAGCTTTGTTACATTTGAAATTGTTGAATGAAGTTTAGAAATGATATATTTCTCTTCAATTCCGAAAGCTTTGGTGAAATTCTTCTCGTTCAACGAAAAAGGATTCACTTTATTCTCTTTGGCAAGGTTATGCAGGAACTTCTGCACGTTCCAGAGAATCTGCAGATATCTTGCTTTTAGTGCAGCCTCGTCCCAGTTGAACCTGATATCCTGGCCGGCATTAGTCTGGCACATATAATACCTTAATACGTCAGCTCCATGTTTATCGATAAGCTCATAAGGAGAGATGATGTTCCCAAGACTTTTACTCATCTTCTTGCCGTCGATGTCGTTGAGCATACCGTGCATATAGACCGCTTTATAGGGATTCTTGCCAAAAGCAAGTTGAGAACAGATGGAAAGCATGCTGAACCATAATCTAACCTGCTCAGTAGCTTCCAGTATAAAGTCGGCAGGGAAGAATTCCTTAAAGTATCTTTGTTGTGCCGGGTAATAGAAGCAGTTCCACCCCGCAGTACCTGCATCTATCCAAACGTCAATTATGTCAGGTATCCTTATCATCTTTCCTTTACATTTGCTGCATTTCCATCTTACCTTGTCGATCCAGGGGCGATGCAGGTCTTTAGGGATCTTACCAGCCTTCTTCTTAAGCTCAGCAGCCGAACCGATCACTTCAATATTTTTGCAGCCCCCATCTACGTTGTCACATTTCCAGATTGGGACGGGTGTGCCCCAGAACCTTTGCCTGGTTATGGAGTTATCCCTCAAGTGCGCTGTCCAGGAATCAAAAGCCTGTGTCCTGGGGACCCAATGCACTTTCTCATTGGCTTTTATCATGGCATCCTTCAGGTCCTCGATCTTGAAGAACCATTGCTTGGTCGTCCTGAAGATAACCCCTTGGTGACATCTCCAACAGTGAGGATAGTCATGCTCTACTTTTGTAGTGGCTACCAGAGTCCCTGCTTTTTCAAAGTCTTCAATAAATTTATTATCATCTCTACGGGCGATTCTTCCGGCGAACGGCCCCATCTCCTCAGGGAATTCTCCTTTTTGGTTAAGATTATTGAATGGAGGGATATTGTATTCTCGTCCAACCTCATAGTCCTCAGGACCACAGCCAGGAGCCATGTGCACCAGACCGGTACCAGCTGAGAAATCTACAAATTCCTGGGAAAGGACAACGGTATGAAGGTTAGGGTGCTTCTTTTTCATTTTCTTAAATTGGGGGATCTTGTCATGCAAAGGATGGATGTATTCTGTACCTAACAGTTTTTCGCCCTTGAATTCCTCTACGATATTCAGTTTCTTGTTCAGCACCGACTGGACGAACGGAGCAGCTAATCCCTTGCCTAGCACCCATACCTCATCATCGACTTTGGCTTTGACATAATCCAGTTCCGGGTTGACCATGACCCCCAGGTTAAAAGGAATCGTCCACGGGGTAGTTGTCCAGATGACCAGGAATTCGTTCTTTTTCCCCTTGATTGGATACTTCAGGAAGATCGATTCATCAGCGACCTCTTCATATTCACACTCATGTTTTGCCAATGCTGTCTCACAGGGAGCGCACCAGGTCATAACCTTCTCCCCCAGATACAGCCGTTTTTTCTCCCATGCTCTTTTGATGAGCCACCATTCTCCTTCCATATACTCGTTCTTGAGGGCCATGTATGAGTCAGAATAGTCCAGGGTACAACCCATCCGCTGGAAGTCTTTGGTCATCTGATCTCCCAGCTTAAGAGAGAATTTGGTACACTCCTTGATGAACTTCCCCACACCAAACTCTTCAATATCTTCTTTGGTCTTCAGGCTGTACTTCGCCCATCTCGGCGAGGCGGTCCGTCGAGGAATGCACCTGGAAACGTGGCAAACACCGAACGAACGTCGCGAATCCTTGAGCCAGGCCCTTCCCGGCGCACATATCGAGCTGTTGACCGACCGGTTCAACGCTGCATGCTACGGTCGGGAACCGTCGGATCCCGGCCTGATCGCCCGCCTGGAGCAGGGCCTCGATTTCGAGCGCCGGGAAGCCCGCAGACACCGCCTGCCGTAGTGGCCCTTTCAGGTCGGGCTAGGCCACGGCTCCGGCGGAGCGAAGCTCTACGATGCGCGCCGCCGGGTAGCCCAGAAGCTCGCGCAGGACCTCGTCAGTGTGCTGGCCCAGCGAAGGTCCCGGAGCCGGCTCGGTGATGGCCCCGTCGGTCTTGATCGGGCTGCCCACCTGCCTGATGCGACCGTAGGCTGGATGTTCCGATTCGACGATCAGGCCCCGCGCGACTACCTGTTCGTCCTCCAGCGCTTCTTTCAGTGAGTTGACGGGCGCGCACGGCACCTTGCCGCGCAACAGGTCAAGCCACTCTCCTGTCGTCCGTTCGGCGAATCTTGCCTCAACAATCGGCAGCAGGTCCTCCCGGTTCTCATACCGCGCCGCAAACGTGGCGAAACGGGAGTCGTCAGCCAGGTGATCGAGTCCCATCAGCGTCACCATCTCTCGGTAGAAGCGCTCCTTGGCGGGGAAGACGGCAATCCACCCGTCGGCGGTCGCGAAGGTCTGCGCGGGCACTATCGTTTGGTGTGCCGAATCCTCCAGTCGGTCCGGCTCCCAGTCCCGGTTCAGGGACCACGTCGCCATGTAGTTCAGCATCGACAACGCGGTGTCGAGCAGTCCCACTTCGATATCCCTTCCGACGCCCGTTCGGCGGGCATCGAACAGACCGACAACTAGCCCGAGTGCGAACGCGTAGCCTCCTGCGAAATCAATGATTGATACGCCCGCCTTGGTCGGCGGGCTGTCCGGACCGCCCGTCAAGGCCATATACCCCGCGCTCGCCTGGAGCAGCGGGTCGTACCCCGGTTCCGCTGCCCGTGGACCGTTCGAACCGTACCCCGAGAGCGACCCACAAACGATCCGTGGATTCAATTCCCGGAGGGCCTCGTACGTCAGGCCCAGTTTGGCCGGCTGGTCCCCGCGAAGGTTGTTGCACATGATGTCCGAAACGCGGACAAGATCACTGAGGACCGCACGCCCGCCTGGTTTGCGGAGATTGACAGCCACCGATTTCTTCCCGCGATTGAAGGACTGGAAGTAGAGTGAGTCCCCTTCGATCGCGAACGGCGGCATGTACCGGGCCACGTCCCCGCTGGACTCAGGGTCTTCGATCTTGATCACCTCGGCGCCCATGTCTGCCAGGACGGCTGTCCCGAACGGCCCCGCACCGAACTGGGATATGGCAAGTACTCGAACACCTTCGAGAGGAGCGTCCCGAGCCGTCATTCCGGCAACTTCCCTTCACCCAGGGCCGCGTGGTTCTTCTTCGGAATCAGCACATGCCGCCGGAACGTCATGACCAGGTCCCCGCGCTGGTTCCTCGCCCGGGTCTCGGCGTGGACCACGCCGCGATCGCCCTTCGAAGCCTCCCGGGTTCCCAGGACCTCGGTCTCCGTGTAGATCGTGTCTCCGTGAAAGACTGGCGCGTCGTGCGTGATCCGTTCATAGTCCAAATTCGCAATGGCGCGGCCTGATACGTCTGCCACTGTCTGTCCCACAGCCAGCGCGAACACCAGCGTACCGACCACCAGCCGCTGACCATGCTGAGTGTGTTGCTCGGCATAGTGGGCGTCGATATGCACCGGGTGTTGGTTCTGCGTCAGCAGGGCGAACCACGTATCGTCGGCCTCCGTGATCGTACGACCCGGCCAGTGGCGGATCGTTTCACCCTTCTTGAACTCCTCGAAGTACCGCCCGTAGGGCATGTTTCCTCCAGTCTTCGCTTCCTGGACCCCTTGACGTCCGACAAGAGCCGAGTATCGACGTTCGAGCCCCGGGTGGCAAGGACGTTCGTTCGATCCGGC
>CAZWBB010000012.1:0-53105 GCA_964632045.1 uncultured Methanosarcinales archaeon
AAATAGTGTTAGGGCAAGGGTATAAACGTTTTCGCATATTATACACTGACAAGAGGAATCCTAAGAATGGGAGATAATTTCCCAAATTCTTATGATCCGGAGGGGAAAAAATGGAATATAGAAAGTTAATCTCGTTTGGAAAGAACAGTTTCGTAGTCTCTTTACCGAAAAGCTGGATTAGGCAAAACAAGCTGGTTAAAGGGGATTTGATTCACGTAGATGAAAGAGGGAGCAACCTTCTCATTGGTTTCAAAGAGAATAGGGAACCAGAAGAGAGGATCAAGACGATAAATGTTGATGGAAAAAGTATCCGTCGTCTGCAGAGGGAGATCATAACTTCCTACATCAAAGACTACAAGTCGATCGTCTTGCAGGGTCAGGAGATTAAGGAGAAAGCAAAAGATATCCAGAATACTATCCAGAATCTCATGGCATTAGAAGTGATGGAGCAGACATCTAAGAGAATCGTCGCCAAAGATTTCCTTGACATGAATAATATCTCCATATTTAACCTTACCAGGAAGATCGATGTTAATCTAAGAGCGATGATTGAAGACTGCGAGAAGATGTTCGTCGAAGACAATTATGATAGTATAGCTCACCGGGATCATGATGTCAACCGTCTTAGTTTCCTGGTGTTCAGAGTAGTTGAATTTGGACTGAACAATCCTTCCTTCATGTTCAAGAAACATAACCTGAACAGCCAAAAACTACTCAATCTGTGGTGGCTTGTCTTCAACTTGGAGACTATTGGCGATGAAGTTAAGAGAGTTGCTCGTTATATGAAGACGATCGACCTACCTAAGAAAGAGAAGGACAAATTTGCTAAACTGTTGTCCAACGCCAAGGAAGGCTACCTCAAAGTCATGAAAGGTTTTCATAATAAGGATGAAGAACTTGCCCATACTGCATTGGAAGCAAAGGACGAAATCATCAGGGGAACGGAGAATTTCTACCTTGAAAACCAGAAGGTCGACTTTGCTGGATTACTTACCGAGAAGCTCAAATCAATGATAAATACCATCCATAATATGGGAAGAGTGGTATATCAATCAGGTTTCACTGAGGAGTAAGTACGAGGGAAAAATTTATAAAGAGAACTCCCTCGAGCCATATATATGCTGGAAGAACTTACCGCAGAAGAGTTGAGGGAAGAGACTAATGAAGAAGTTGTCATAGCTATTTCTCAGAAGTCAGTTGTCACCAGGTTAGAACTAAAAACCAGAGAACTACGGGCTACGAAGTCATATCATCCAGATACTCTTGAACTTAACCTATACACTCCTTCTGAATTGGAGATTCTTCCCGGCGAAAGCTTTGCAAAAGACCCGGTCCACTACTATCACAAAGAATCAAGACTTCTGGATAAATTGAAAGATACTGAGGTTGTGCCGAGGATCACCTGTGTGGTTCCGGAGCAGATGAAGATAGTCATGGAGTACCTTGAAGGAGAGCAGTTTCACACAAAACTTATGAAGATCGATCGTAACTATAAAGATAAAGTCTACAAAGATGACAAATATACCCAAGGTGGTAAGTATAAAGACTCCTGGGTTTTTGGCTTTAAGAAGAACGGGGTGCGCGAAAGGTTACTGCGCCGATTGTCTGCATTATACGACAGGACGCATGATTTCAGCAGGTCAGTGGTTAGGGGTATTGAAGATTTAGGTAACGAAGAAAGGAAACATATACTTAGGGAACACGGCCTGGAACTTAGAAGTCTCAATGAAGAAGAGGTACGTCTAAGGAGTTATCTTCTAAAGTTAGTATATGGAAACAGCGATGAATTCCAATCACAAAACCCTATTTTCTATAATTTAGATGATATCAGGGGAAAGCAAGACCGACATAGAAAATGGGGAGCCGCAAAAAGCAGCATCAAGAGGTACTTAAGAAGTAAGTTCAACGGAACAAAGTTGGTCGACTACAATAATTTCGTCAATCGCTTCCTCAACCTATACCTGAGATTGGTCTTTGATGGTCCAGGGAAGAATGGTAACAATGGTAAAAGCAGAAGCCCTTTTCAATACAATGTGAAAGAGCTTCTAAGAAAAAGGAAGTTAAGGTTCATCCATGGTGATTTTGGTCCTCATAATGTAATCCATGCAGGCAACAGAACGAAAGTATTCGATCTTAATGAAGCACGCATAGGCCACCCCCACGTTGATGTGGTTCTTGCTCTGTTCAACCTTTATAGCAGACCTACTGAGAGTCGGGTACCAAATCTGATCTACAATTTCTGGAAAGATCAGAGGGATGTAAAAGAGGGCTATCCTGACTTTCAGGACTTTCTGGTCGGTTGCATCGCAACCCGGATGTTTCAGGACATACGTATCGCCGCCAGTAACGGTTACTATCTGGAGAAAGAAAGGGAGAGATTCACAGACGGACACCCTGATTTCGATGATTTGAAGAAGCCGCAACAGGAAGCTCTTTTCAAGTATGACCGGATCTTAGACATGGAAGGTGCGATACCTTTCTACGCAGTGAGAGACGGCTTTAATACAGTTTTGAAAGGCAGTCCAAAAAGAGAAGATCTCAAAGAATTCCTGGAGATGGGAAGGGATTTCATCAATTTTACTTATGTCAGTTCTCCTGAGGTAGAGAGATATGTTGGCAAACCCATGAGAGATATGCTGGAGCCGAGGCAGGACAATGATGATGGGGAAGAGGGATAAGCAATATAATGTTGTTGAAATATTTGAATATCGCTAAAGAAATAGCAGAGGAAGCAGGTCATCTGCTGCTTGAACAGAAAATGTCCTATGCAGAAAATATCCAGAACGATCCCTCCCCAAAGATTCACCTGGATGAGATGGTAGGTGAAGTTATACGCGTCTCATTGCAGGAAAGAGCATCTTTTCCAGTATATTCTGAAGAGAAGGACTCTCCTGGCAGGCTTGCCGTCACAGGACCTTTTTGGTGGGTGGATCCTATAGACGGAACTAGAGATTTTGTGCGTGGCGGAATTGGTTACGGTGTATCTATCGGTCTTTTGGAAGAAGGCAAACCTGTTGTGGGAGCTATATATCAGCCTAGGAAAGGGAAGATGTTTTCTGCAGCATTGGGAGAGGGTGCTTACTTGGAGAGCAGAGATGGTATTGAACGGCTACATGTAAGTAAAAGAGAACGTCTAATAGGTGTTATGGGAACTCGTGCCCAGAAATCATTGAGACACACTTATAGAGAATTTGGAGCCATCATCCTACAGGAACCTCTAGCAGGATTCACATGCAAAGTCTGCATGATAGCAGAAGGGAAGGCTGACCTTTACATTAAGGCAAACAGGCGCTGCAATGAGTGGGACAGTTGCGCTATGCAGATCATTCTTGAAGAAGCGGGAGGAGTTATTACAGACCTATTTGGCAGGCCGTTGGAATACAACCAGGAAAGCCCAGTCCATAGGGGGGGAATAGTTGCCAGTAACAATACCAACCATGAGAAGCTTATCGAATTCCTATTGAATTTCTTCCCCTGTATGCTTGAGTGATCGCTTCAAATTAGAAGATTTTATAAAGAATTTCTATTTTTGTATTGTTACCTGCTATGTGAAAGGGCACTGCGTTTTGACTTTGCACAGTGCGGGGGTAGCAAAGTCTGGTCAATGTTGGTTCCATCTGGAACTGACGACTTAATGCGCAGGACTTAAGTCATTAAGTGCTGAGGCGAAAGCTGATGAAAGATATCCTGTCCTTTAGTAGGTTCGAGGGTTCAAATATGTTCCGAGCTCGTGAGGAGACACGGAGCGTTGACATTCCCTTCCCCCGCATTTTTCAATTTAAAACAATAAGAGCAAACAGCTCAATGGTTTCTTTGTTCTCCTGAGCATTCACATTGATCAGGAAGGAGTTGAAAGTGAAGAGCAATTTCCCGGGACGTTCCAGGGGTCACTTTCTTCAAAGGTGTCAGAAGAAGTGTCTACTCCACTACAACACATCTTAATAAATTTCCGATAGAGATGGAAATATTATGACGAGTCTAAAGAAAGCATCTACTCTTGACGTGCAAGTGGGTAAATACTTCTCTCAATTTGAGAGAAGTCTCATAAAAGGTAACGAAGCGGTCGCAGCAAAGGCAAAACGCAAGGAGTTCTTTGGCAAACTTGCCAGGAAGTATGGTTTCTGTCGCTGCAACCCAACCACTCAACACCATCCCACAGCCGTGATCAGCATGGACCAGTTTACCAGAAACATCAAGAAGTATCTACCCAGGATTAGGGATGGAGTGTTCGGATTTCCAGTCGGACTTGATTTCATGGAGATAAACAACGCTCTGAACAGAATGAACAACCGCACTAAAGGATATATCTTTGAACACAGCTTCTCCTTCGGCAGAGAGCTCTATCACAACGATAAAGCTTTCACAAGACTCAAGTATGCTCTGATCCACTCCGGAGTTTCCAGGAATCGCGAGGATGCATATTCGATCTACATGCACCCTTTCAACTTTCTCAGCAGCCATGATGCTTTCCTCAGATTCACTATGGACCAGAAAGACCTACCGGAAAAGCAGAAAGAGGAAGCTGTCAAATTCCTACAGCTGAGTCACTTTGTCTATCTGACAGCTCTGGAAGTTGCTGGAACGACCAGGATCAGAGATCCGATGGATCTCTTCAAACAAGGTACAAGGAGTAGACAGCTGCAAAGGAAACCATCCAGACAGGAAGCGTTTAAGGATTACATCAAAGATTCATTGCTGGCAAATCCAAAAGAGATGTCCTTTGAAGAACTGCAGAAATTGATTCCTATCAGCAATGTTCATGAATTCCGTAACTTAGCAGCAGAGAGGACTGCCGAGATATTCAAGCTTGATGCAAAGAATAATGGTCTTACAAGTAGGATGGGAGATAAGTTGTCAAAATATTCTGTTGGTCAATCGTTGCTGATGGCCTGCTATTTCGCTAGGAACATCATTGAGAGATACGAAGACGAAACTGACAAAGATGATGGGATAAAAAGAGTATTGTCTGGAATCCATGAGACAAGAACCAGCGGGAAATGCGCCGACTTTGCTGGGTTGGCAGCCCATTACCTCAATCAGTTTATCGTTCCTCTTAATCCAAAGAGATATGAAAACTGGATGTTTGGAGTGCAACGCGATCCCACCTGGAAACATGTCTATCTGAAAGCTATCAATATCCTTCCTGACAAGACGGTGGATGTCTATTTCCTGGAACCCACTGCCCTGGCCAATAATGGCATTAAAGCGATGAGGACTCCTCGGGAGATAGCTAATCTTGCAAGTACCAAGAACCATCCAGTCTACATAGCCCGGACGGCAGAGAATCTGATGTGCAGGAAAATTATAAGATAATTGTTAGTAACATCCTCTCCTATAGCAGGATTCAAGTTCTCATTCTTCCGCACTTTTTTTCTTCTACAACAACAATTTTTAAAAAGAGAAGGCTTTTTCAGACACCCAAGCCCCTGTGGCCTAGTGGTTCATCTCTGCTTTTGCATGGATGCACTTGATGGCGTTACCTTGGTATATTCCGTTAGGAATGCTCCGAACGGAGTGACAGAGAGGTAAAGATCCCGAGTTCAAATGACATTGAGAATACTCTCGTGTCTGACTCTCTCGGCAGGGGCTTACTTTTTTCAATCATACCTTATCAAAACTGAACTCAGTCTATCTTTTATCGAACTTACGTCACTCACCCCATAGTACAATACTGAAGGATTCCTCTTAGAAAGATGCTCAACTTCACGACCGATCTGGCTGGCGGAATCGATCTCTACAAATACAAAAGCGTTTTCAGGTTGCGCAGCAAATTTGTCTATCTTTGATAGCAGGGTGTTATGATCAGTGCTGATCTCGCCGTCTGTGATGAAAGTATAGATAGATTTCCCTGGCTTCAGGTCCTTTGCGACCTGATTGAAAATCCGATTGTTCAGTGTAGTCCCTCCACATTGTGGAGTTAAAGAAACAGTCTTGATTGGATGCTGTTTTGCCTTATAGATCTTCACCAGACTGTCCATCCCGCTGTATTTGGTGTAATAAGAGAAATCAACTACTCCAAACTGCAGGTCTTTCTGCATCTTCTTGCAGACATCATAAAGTCCTTTCATGATTCCATATTTTACTCTGTTCAGAAGGTCGAACCTGCATCCTGTTCCAACGTAAGCAGGCCCCGCCATGCTGCCTGAAGAATCCTGGAAGATGACCCAATTGTCCGGGATATCAATACCAGTCTTCTGGCGGGTGAAAGATTTCAATGGAGTTTCTTCTTCCCGATATTCGTTGAGTTTGTAATAACCCCCACTAGCTTCCATCAGGATAGGTAAACCTGTTGCTCTCTGAAAGGCCGTTATCTGTTTGTGGTTCAGTTTAGATGCTTCTATCGCCGTAAGATTCGATGATCTTACCAGTCGCCAACGTTTCCTACTACCAATATCCATCGATTCGTTTCCTTCTGTAGGATTCTGTACTTCGATAAGGTCAGCGTTCTTCTTGTAATATTCATCTGCAGCGATGATGGAAATTTTTACATCGATACCTTTCTGTCTCCCAGCAGGTCCGTATCCTCCACCATTAGCTACCTGCCCCAGAAGATCATCTGCTTCCTTACCATCTAATTCATCCAGTAGGTCATCCATAGTTTTAATGATACTCTCAGCTTCTTTGTCATCCTGTGAACTGCTACCGTAATCATCCTCATCCTGGCTACCGCCCCCTCCAGAACCGGACTGGTCGCCCTGATCATCAGAACCGTCACTATCGTCACTCCCTCCTGACTGGTCATCTTTTCCATCTGTATCATCCTGGTTATCTCCAGATCCATCTCCCTGGTCATCGTTGTCCTGCTCCTCTTCTCCTTGTCCGCCACCTCCCCCTAGCTCGCCATCAGAATCGTCTCCACCTCCATGGCCTTTAGTATTCGGATCAGGACTTCCTTGTTTCTCCTGCAACGAAATGTAGGGAGCTAGCACTTTAATGAGTCCTTTAAGAGATTCATATCTCATGCCTGGGCTGTCAAATATCTTAGTCAGTGCTGATACAAAGTACTGCTGGTTTCCTTCATATCCTGGACTGGTGTAATTTACGACGGTAGAGATTCTTCTCAAATATTCATTCTTATCGACTCCTCTCTTCTGCAGTAATTTGTCATCGATCCCGGAAACAAAACTGTTATACATCTCTTGCAGCAGCTTCTCTGATTTATGTTTACGCATCTTTTTGCTCCGCAGATCATCAAAAAAAACGCCCATAGCTTTCTGTCGTACTGAAGAGGCATTATATGACATCGTTGCGTACATAGCCCCTACCAATGAGATGGGGATGTCCGTCGTCCGGTTTTTTGCAGAAGTCATATAGACTATAGGTAAGATACCGCTTGGATAGTGCATCACCGGTTGGTATTCTATCTGCCTGCCATCTTTCTGGAAGACGTAGCTGATCTTCTGCTCCAGGTTCTCATTATTACAGCCGGATGTCTTAGAGATGATACTTACGTTCAGCACGATATCCCATATCAGGTTCTTGCAGTTGTTAACCTTATACATGACCTCTGCTTTGGAAAGGTTGGGTTCTGCTTCCTTGATTCCTTCATAGAGAGTTCTTGTGATCTTCTTTTCATCAAACTCGCTGTTCGGACAGAGCAATGGATGCATCTGTTCGTGGAAATGCATGAACAGGAAGTTATCTAACACCAGGTTCTTGAGAAGTTCCGGTTCCGAAATCTTGTTAGCTACATCATAAAGCTTCTCAGCCGCTATCTTGTACGTAGGTACGACAATTTTCTCAAAATTATCCCTGAACTTCTGTTCATCATTGATGTTGATATAGATCTTCTTGTTGTCGGTATAAGCTTCAAAAGGTGCCTGCGAGTTAGGATTGGAACCGATTACGACAGGTTTGTCAGCGTCCAGCGGCTCAGCTAGTTTGGTTATTTCTCTCCACGTTCTTTCTGCGTCTTTAAGTAGGTCAATTATCATCATGCTGTGGAGCAGCATTCAGCCCCCCTGAACCCTGCCCATTTATACTCCCAATGTCCTTTGGATCCTATGTTGGTAGATCTCTGGCATCACCATAGCCGTGTCTGCTCGCTTATGTAAATAAAACTCTCTCAAGTCTTTGAAAGCGGTCGTGACTTTCGTCTTCTTGTCATATCTTTTGAAAAGCGGTTCAATCTCATCTTTGTATTGTTGAAAGAATCCGCATAAAGTCATAAGATCACCCACGCTTCTGGCGATCAGTACATTCTTGATATCTTCTGAAACGCTCAGCTTGCTGGCCAAGATATCTGCCTGATTGGCTACCTTGTCGGCAAGGAAATCAACTCCTTTGTTAGCTTTTATCGTTTCTCTCAATGATTTATATACAGCTACTTTCTTTATGCTGCTGTTAGGGTCAAGAAGGTTGAACTGCGCTGACATATAATTAGCATCAACCATGTATTCTTCTGCAAGTGTTATGTATTGGGTGAGGACCTCATTTATGGCGGCCATCGGTGATACTGCATCCCCCATCTGCTTGTTCCTGGCTAAGAGGCAGGTTGCTCCAGCTACCTCACGGACGGTAACATATCTTTTTGTCTGCAGGTATTGGTCGACGTGATCATCACTTTTCAGAGCATCTTTTACATTTTTTAGTGTAGCCAGTACGTCGGAGATTTTCTTTATCTGGACGATGTCTCGGAAGATAATCGGTACCTTGAACGATTCGATCACATTATGGATCTGTTTAACCTTTTCTGTCTCCTGAAGATCGTCTGTGAGTTCTACACCTTTTCTCAGCGAAGAATTCCACATTTTTATAACCTTCTTTTCATAATTGTAGTAGTCAATCAGGTTACCACTAAAGACAGCAGTCATGATGTCAGCCAGCTCCATCGAAGAATAAAGGATTGGCTTGTCTGTCCTTGCTGCTTCTGTTAGCCAGGCATAAGTAGACAGCCAGTCCTCTTTCAAAGTAGACAATGCGGAGCGGTCAATTTCCAGATATTCTGCCACCCTCTCTGTTAAATCTTCCAGGAAGAGGTCATGCGGCTTCCCCTTTGCGCTTCCTAACCATAAAGTAGAACCAGCACTGGCAGCAGCATTGGCCACAAAGGTTTTGAGCAATCTGTTGTCGACGGCTGCATCAAGTTGCATGGTCTGGGTGAACTTAGCATCCTCGCTTCCTGCTGGGTTCTGCGCGCAAAGGATGAGCAGCTTCTTTTTCTTACCTCCTCTTTCTTTGTAGTTTATCTCAACGCTTCCGTCGCTTCTTTTATTCACTTCTAGTTTTGGGATAGGTACCCCTAATTTGTGGATCTTCCCTCCCAGGTGCATCTCGTTATCGAACAATTGCAGAGCTTCATTAGAATCCCCTCTGTTTATCTCATCCACAATACAGGCGGCGGTAGATTCGATAAGGTCTGGTCTTGCTTTAATTACAGGCATCCCTTTGACCATGCTTCCTTCCTGGAAGTGAGAGAAGAGGTTGTTCATGAAAGCATTAGCACTTAGACGGTGTGAGAAATACTGGTCTTTGTCCAGTATAGTGGAAAGATATCTCATCGCAGCAAAAGTCTTCCCTACCCCGGTCTCTCCCTCCATCAATAATGCGATGTCCCGGACATTACAGCAGAAGATCTCATCCACGACGGATATGTCCAGCGCTCCCTCCTGTGGAGGTAGGCTGAGTCCATGCGTCTCTTCCATGGAGACATTATTGTTAGCTTCATCATAGATCACCCGGTAGAGTGGAGAAGGTACGCAGTCTCTTCTGATGATCTTGTCGACGGCTTCAGAATAGGCCAGAAGCATAGCTGTGTGCATCTTATCTTCATCAAAATCACTTCCCATCTCTTTGGCGATTTTTTCTAAAGTGTGTCTGCACGATGGTGCAGTGTTCTGCGTACAGTGCGTCTGGCTAATTGGACCATCATTTCCGTTTCTTTGTTCATTCATTTTTATTCCCTCATTACTTTTTTCCTCTACAGTCGGAATGTGAATATCTGAAGTCTCCATTTTCTAAGTGATACTGATTTTTCCTACGAAATGTCCTTTCAAACCCCCTATAAAGCAGTAATTTACACCTATTTATATAAGTTTCGTAACTTAAAAGTGAAATGTATTTGGGAAAGACAAAATAATTCTAAATGATGTGGAGAATACTATATGGGATTCTTCTCCAAGTATATTTGAAATAGTTATCTGTTATAGCTACAATAAACGAAAGATTTAAATATCTGTAGCTATAACTGCTGATATGCCAAAGTTAAGCATTAAGAATGTGAAAGGAAAAAAGTATGTTTACCTAGAGGAATCTGTAAGGATTGGTGATCATGTAAGAAACTTGGTCAAATATCTCGGACCACATGACATTCTCACAAAAAAGAAAATCAGAGAAGAAAAGAGAAAGTTCAAGGAAGAGTTGTTGCAAAGAAAAGTGAAGTTGAGTGTTGATCTTATTCGCAGGAAAATCAGCAAGTTTGAATATCCGCTAAACACCGAGGAAGTAGGCAAAATTGAGGAGATGAATTTCAAACACAAACAAATAATGAGAAAGCTTCATCCCAAGAACTTTGATGATCTGAACAAAAGGTTCATAGCAAATTATGTCTTTGAGAGTAATGCATTGGAGGGAAATACGCTAACTTTGAAGAATGTCGCTGAGATTGTCTTTGAAAAAAGAATAAGTAAAGGGAAAGATTTAAGGGAAATATATGATGCTCAGAACTCGTACAACCTTTTCCTATACTTACAGAAGACACGGAAGAAGATTGATCACAATTTTGTCACAGGAATGCATGCAAAGATTATGGATAGGATTGACGATCGTTTGGGTTACAGAAAGGTTCCCATTATGCTTCTGGGCAAACCTAGCGCTCCTCTTTCCAAGCCTGAAAACATTCATCGCGACATGGATGACCTCCTTAAATGGTATCGGCAAAATGAAGATAACTTTTATCCACTTGAGTTAGCCTTCAAATTCCATGCCAAATTTGAGAGGATTCACCCTTTCAGTGATGGGAACGGTAGAACGGGCAGGTTTCTGTTGAACTATGTCTTGATGAGGAAAGGTTATTTTCCCATAATCATCCGTAAGACTAATAGGAATACTTACCTCAAAGCTCTGGAGGCAGCTGATCGGGAGAAGTGGGTGGTATTGATGAGGTTTGCTCTGACACACTACAAGAAAACTTTCCGTAAGTTCTTTGAGATATATTTTGATTATGCTAAGTGATATCATCTACTACCCGACTTCCAACAGACGCTTGTGGCATGCTTCATCATTTACTGGCAGAAGGGCATTGGCGTATCTATGAACTCTGCTTATTAGGATCTCTTTCTCGATCGCTTCTCTCTTCACCAAATCAACCCGGACCTGTATGATTTTGCCGATTTCATTTCCACTGTAAGCAAGATCAACAGTATTACCTAACTGTCCCAAACAGGCAACTCTATTGATCAGCTGCTTCCCCTCGATCTCTGTTCCTAAAATCTTCTCTCCATTAACGTCCAGATATGAGCTATCGGCGCAACTGATGACAGAGAAATCATAATTCCTACCATTTTCCCCTTGTAGACTGCCATAAGGGACAATCACGGCCTGAGAATGACCCCGTTGATGTTCCGATTCTTGGTAGCTGAGAATTTTTCTACCCAAAGTGTATTCTCCAGGCCTCTCTTCAATTTCAATGAGAGCCCTATGCAAGGGTCCATGACAGTAGACGAGAGCATACAGGTTATCGTGAGGGTCTGTCAGTAGGCACTGGATACCCACCATATCCTTTTCCATCATCTCCTTGTGTGAGATTAGTCGTTTCTCCATGAGGTCGTGGATCCCACCCTCCCCACAATCCAGCAATCTTCCATTGTGTGAGAGAAGAAAATCTATCCCTTTTCTCCTGCTGTCCGATTGAATCCCTTTAGAAAGACTGCACAGTTGATGGCCGGAATTATAGTATAGATCATCTCCATGAAAAGCGGTTCCACAAATATCCAATTCAGTAGCTGCAAGATAGTGGCGTATTTCCTTTTCCTCCAAACTAGAGTAGTAAAGTGATGTTCCGTCGGCATAGACGAGGCCGTAGGTATTGATCCTGGCAATCTCTTCTATTGTGGGGATATGGATGTCTGTTCTACCCGTCATTATTATTCACCCTCTCCAACAATCTCTTATGCAGACATACACTGTGCACAACTTCAATATCCCCCAGGTAGAGGGAAGAGATTTCAGGATGGAGTACCTCATCGGATGTCGCCTTCATCTCCTGCAGGTCGATAGTGGCCTTTTTGATCGTCTCCATGTTGAGGCCACAATACAGAACCTCAATTTTACTTTCAAACCGATGAATAGGACGTATTCTAGTCAGTGTTTGATGCCTGCCCATCTTGATTCCCCCAATTCTCTTGCCATTAAGATCCAAAAATTCCTGATAAGTACATCCCAGCACAGTAAAATCATATTTTCTTCCATCTGCCATCACCGTACTATCGTAAGGGATTATTTCTGCATGACATTTATCTTTGTGATTGTTGGTGTAATAAAGCAACTCCCGACCTAATTCATAATGGTCTCCATTCTCTTCCAGGGCGATCAGTCCATGGGCGTTACCTCTGAAACTCACCAGGGCATACAAGTTCTGATCCCGGTCGGTTGTTAAAGAATTAAAGTTCTGAATTCTTCTTTCACTCATCTCCTCCTTTGAGATAAGTTCTCTTTCCCGGCTGTACAATCCATAACTCCCACAATCCAATAGATTATTCTTATGCTCTAGAACTTCATTCACAAAACTATCTCTCATAACATTGAGGTTGGAAAACAGTGATATAATCTGATTCATAGTATCTGTGTAATAGACATCTGTCTTTGTAGCAGTGATGCTGTGCACCACTCCGACCATTTCACTTTCCAGAGTATGAATCTCTCCCTTGTCCAGATCTACATACTTGAGTTCACCAAAATCTCCGTAAAGAACTCCATAAGGTTCAACCCTGGCGATTTCTTCCGGGGTGGGGATGTATATGTCTGAAGTGGGCATATTATAGATGTGTAAGTGATGTCTCCTATTGAACTTTCTACCAGCCCCCTATCATACAATAAATTAAGCATATCTAAATGCAGAGCAGTTCTCTAAGTACAAAATCAAATCTCCTATGCAACCCTACTGTAAAAATAACCGCATAGATTGCCAATCAAAGTAGCTCCTAAACCAACAGCTCCACCTAAGGAAAGACCAAGGAGGGAATCAAAATTTCGCACTAAAGAATGTCCATCGGGATCGATATTCCTACTGATTGCAACTCCGCATACAGCGCCTCCTAAAGGAGTTCCATAGGTTATTAATGATTCAATCCCGGTTGGCATATCTGTACCTTGTCCTTGACAAATTCCTTTGTAATAGCCTGCTGCAAAACAAGCTCCTCCCAAAACCGCGTAAGCAATAGCTTTATTTTTAATTCCTGTCATTGTATTTCATCCATATGTTTATGCATTCACTGCATTTCATATACTATCGGTATTATTAAATAATGCAATCATATATAAATGTTGCGGTCACAATCCTACTGTGGAGTGATGGCAGTTTTCATCTGAATATCAAATTTTTAATGAGCAAAACTAGAATTCACCTGATGTGGGAATGTGGATGTCTGGTTCATCCATATTTTTCAACCCTCCTGGTGAATTCATCGAACTCTTCAAGTAGTAATTTGGTAGTGCGACTGTCCAGGAAGGCCGACTTGATGCCGTTCTTGGCCAGCTTGAACACCTCATGTTGGGTGAAACCCAGGCTTTCAATTAGATGGGCGTACTCCTTAGTTATCGATGTGTCAGAGATGGTCGGATTATCAGTGTTGATGGATAACCTTAGATCTCTCTTAAAGTATGACCTTACCGGATGGGTAGCGTAGGAGCAGACAGAACCGGTGTCTACATTGCTGGTAGGGCAGATCTCTATCCCCAGACGCGTCTTGTTTACATAGTTGAACAATTTCGTACTTTCTCTTATGGAAACACCATGTCCGATCCTCCTCGCATTAAGGTAGACGATCGCTTCTGCGATACTGCCTACAGTGTCATCTTCTCCAGCATGGATGGTTACTGGAAGGAAGTTGTGGAGAACTGGTTGAATCACATCGATAAATTGCCGCGGGCGGTTGCCAGCTTCTTTTCCAGCCAGATCAAAACCAACCACTCCATCATCCATGTAGTTGACGGCGATCTCTGCCGCTCTGCGTGTAGCTTCCTTATCAGTACGGATGCCACAAATGATCAATCCAGTATACATATGGAAATCCTCGGCGGCCCTCTTGAGGCCGTCCAGAGCAGCTTCTACAACTTCATGCAGTTTAGATCTCTTGTCATAATTAGTAGGACCAAAGCGCAGTTCAAGAACCTTTACATTTTCTTTGCTTGCATCTTCGCAGATCTCATACATCACCCTCTGAAATGCTTCCGCCTTTACCATCACCGATTCGCAGATGCTTATCCCTTCCAGGTAAGCAGGAAGTGATCTTTCTTTTCTATTTTTGAAGACTACTTGCTTTCTCAACTCCTTATCATCCCTTGCTGGCAACCTTACTCCATATCTGTCCGCCAGTTCAAGGACAGTATCAAGCCTCATCGCTCCGCCCATATGGCAGTGCAGTTCAGTCTTGGGCATCTTTTTCAACCATTGTGTATCCATTTTGTTTTCATCGCTCATTTTTTCTTTCCCTCTGCAATCAATCTCTTATGCAATTGGTAGTCAGTAACCACTTCCAGTCCTCTGTGCAGGGATGGTGTATGGATGGGAAGCTCCTCGCTCTCCGCCTTTCTAATATCCAGATTAATCATAGCACGTCTGATTCTGATACCTCCATGATCGGAAAGGTAAGCTACTTCCAGCATATTTCCTTTATGTGACAGTTTCATAACTCGTGAAATCTTGTGGTCGCTTTCAGTTCCGTCAATCTTCTTTCCATTAAGATCAAGGTAGTTTGGATAGACGCAGCTGATGATTGAAAATGGGCGCTTAGTACCTTGTTCGTTGTAGATACTGCCATGGGGTATAATCATGGCCTGTCCTTGAGAGACATCCACCTTGTAGTGGACGACTGTATCTCCAATAGGATAATCTAAGTCTTCTTTGATTTCAAACAGGCTGAATTGGCTGTCTATGTGTCTTACTAACGCAAAGAGATTATTCTCACTATCCGTAGACAATGATTGAAATGAGTGAAAACAACAATGTATATCCTCCATGTGGATGACCGAACGATCATTGAGTATGTCCCTTATACCATGACGACCGCAGTCCAGCAGTCTGTCTTTATGTCTGTGCAGGAAATTGGCAGAACTCCGATAGTTTAAGTGCGCAGAACCGGCAAACAAAGATTTAACATATCTGACATTTATATTATAATAAACATCATCTTCAAAACAGGCAATACCCCGGCAGTAGCCATTTATCTCAGCTAGTTTATGCTTCTTCATGGCAGATATGTCCAGATAACATAAACAGCCCTCATCTGCAAAGAGAAGACCATGAGTCGTGTCTGCATAAGCGATCTCCTGCCAGGTTGGAATATGGATGGGTTGGGAGGTAGTGTCTTCCGTCCGGTGAGGCTTTATTTCTTTAACCATAATCTATCCTTCCCACAATAACTTCTCCAGCTTCTCTTCAGTGACTTCTTCATTCAATCCTTTCAAAGCGATTATAGTTGCCGTGAAGTAGTCTTTCGCATGTAGGGAATCATTAACTCCATCCCTGTACTCAGGAGTCTCAAGCATCTCTAAAGCACAGTCTGTGAAGACAACAGCTTGCAGTTCCGTCCTGCTGGTCACTTTTTCCAGCAAAACTGCTCTTTTCTCATCAACCAGGTCGTAAACACGCAAAGCCAGTGCAGAATAGTATGGATCCGCTTCTCTTGCCAAGTCAACATCCGCTTTCTTAGCATCATAACGTTGCTTTATTGCCTGTACGTCATAGTCACGTTCCTTAGTGAGCTGGCCAACAGCCATAATCACGGCCCCTAGCTGCATGTAGGATGCTTCCCTGTGCTGCTGGTCCAACTCTTTCTCTGCCTTCCTTAATTTCTTGGATGTTTTGACAAGTTTGTCGCAGATTTCATAATCATCTTCAATCACTCCCGTCAGATAGTCCAGGAAGAGCAAGCCACGGAAATAATTTGCTGCTTCCACCCTAACTCCTTTGACCAGGAGCTCTTCCGATACCAGTTTCTGAAAAAAAGTATTCTCATCCAAATTTAATCCAACTTTGTACTCCCTGTCATGCAGCTCGGGCATGTTCTTCAGCATAGATCCCAAGTGGTGCAGTGTCCTTTCCTTTTCTTTATCAGTAGTCATCTTATCCTCCTTAGGCATATTCTTTTGCTGCATCGATCTTTACCTTGCGACCAAGCAGCTTTTTGTATTTCTTATGTAGTTCATCCAGACCTCCTTCATATTGAGGGATCCAGTAAATGTCATCCAACAGAAACTTGGAACTTCGTTGGCTGTGCCAGATCTTGTTTCTAAGCATGGGGAAAGCGTTGCGTCGGACATTGTTTTCATTTTCTGTAATCTTCTTATAGATCTCTTCAGGGGTGGCGGACACGGAGAAAGGAAGCAACTTCTTGTAGAATGATGGCCTGATACCATTTTCAAACCTTTCGATGTACTCAGGTATGGTGAGCAGGCTATATACACGTCCGTCCCTGACAAGCAATCTGTCTGTTGTGAATGACTCAAACACAGAAGCTGCAGCTGTGCTTGAAGAAATTAACGAGGCGTACTCCTGGGTAATCCTCTCTACCAATTCTGAACTTATCTGTGGCCCCAGTGTGCCTTTCAGTTCATCATCCAGCACATCAATTCCATTTACGGTCCTTTCGATGAAATCTGATTTCTGCTGATCAAAATGCTTTTTATTCCTGGTGAAGTAATCCACTTCATGCTCTTTTGCAGTAGCTATCTCTCTCAATCCAAAATTACAGGTGTATGCCTTGAATAGTGCATCGGGGATCGCTTCCTTACCTTTTTCTTCCGTCAGCAGATATATCTGCCCTTTGTAAAATATCTGCAGCTCATCCTTGTCGATGATCGGTAAAGGCACTGGTATGCTCAATGGACTCCCCAACTCAACATCGATTATCTGGATGTCATCCTTGAAAAACATCTCCCCCCCATCCACTACTTTCACTGTCATTATTCTACCTCCTATTCCAACACATATCTTATCCTTGCCACATAATCCTCAATTACATGGTTGGGTATACTATCAAGATCGCTGATTTCGCACGTTACTGGTATGCTATACCTTCTGATGCTTCTGATGTAGGTGCTGAAATGTTCCAGGTTCTGCGGCTCAGCAAACTGATGTGTATCGTCATCATGACCTACATCGTGGAATACCCCTGGATTAGTATGGAAATGCATAGAGACGATTGGAGCTGTACCAAACATCCGGGCGACAGACATCTCATCTGAAAGCAGACGATGACCTGAGTCTACCGTCAATCCGATAGTCTCTGTATTTCCTAAAAGATGTTTTAGCTGCTTGATACTGTATCCCAAAGTGATGCTATCCCTCTTGGGAGCGGCCATGTTCTCTAATCCTACCTTGTAATGCCATCCCTTTTCTTTCCTTTCTTTGTCAAGCTGATAGAGAAATTCCCTCCCATGTTCCAGACCGTCATTGTAGCTGCAAAGATGCTTGCCTTTAGCAAGAAGCTGAGGTGGGTGCATAACTACTATCTCACCTATAGAATACTTATCATGCAGCTCTGCTACCATCCTGAAACGGTCCAGCAGAAGGGGATGATGATCTCTTATACCGTAGCACAGGCCTTTCTCATCAAGCGGGTCATTCTTCCTTTCATACGGTAAGTGTAGCTGGCACTGGATGTCTCTCTCCTTGCAGAAGTCGCTGATCTCTTCCGCCATACCTTTATTTATCTCAAATCTCTCTCCATCGAAAGAGTACAGCTCATCACCGTTCCTCTGCATCTTGTCAGGTTTCAATTCGACCAGATTCACGCCTTTGACAGAGCCGATCCTACGAAACTCCGGCAGACTTTTAATGTGGAAACCGATTCTTCTTATCATTGTCCCTGCGTCTCCAAATGGAATTCTATCGTTGTCCCTGCTGCCAACTTTCCATACACCTGTCCCATAACTCCTTTCAGCAGCAGCTTTTCTGCTTCCTGGCCGATCCTTCTGGCCTGATAATGATCCTCCGTCGGTAAGTGTTCAATTTTCACATTAATAAGAGCAATTGCATCATAAGGGACCGTTTCAGGAATCGTGCAATAGCCATCTTCCTTGAATTGAGGGAGTTTTTCGATGAATTCTTCCAGAACCGCATATTCTGTAACAGCAAGGTTCCGTTCGCATATATCCGGTCTCTCTGGATCAAACTCTCCCGACCAGCGGAAGAAAGCAGAGTCGATCATCGGGTGGAACATCTCTAGACCTGTCGACCAGAAACTGAGCGGTCCGCCTTCAGGAGTCAATGGCTTGACTCCCTGTCTTCTGATTTTCTCTGCATAGTGCGGTCTTTTGATACCATGGAAGAGCATTTTCTTCTCATTTGCTGTCTTTACGATATCTTCGATCAGATCAGGAAAATTGTAGCCAATTGCTGAAGATATCTCCCCATATAGGCCGTCTCTTTGACCAAACCATAAAGCAATCTCTCTTTCTGCAGATTCTGCTGAATCGGAACTGTGGATCATGTTAGCTACTCCTCTCTCCTGCGCATCCGCTAAGTCGTATGAGTCGCTAGAGTAATCATGCCTTATCGTTCCTGGAGGACATTTTGCTGGTTCGGTCTTATCCCCGCTCATCGTCCTCACTGCCTGCAGGGCATTATTTCCTTCCAGTATCGCCACCACAACAGGACCGGAGGTCATGTACTTGATGATCCTCTTGGCGATATCTTCTCCTTTATCCGCGATAACTTCTGCATAATGCTGCCTTAAGAGCTGTTCAGAAGGAGAGGCTTTATACATATCAGTTATGTTAAACCCCTTCCTTCTGAACCTCTCCAGTACCTCAAACTCAACTCCTCCCCTCAGCGCATCTGGCTTGATGATTATCATACTTTTTTCTATCATTTTTTTGCCTCCTATTTTGTTATCCTGTACTTGACAGGATCCTTTACTTTTACATACTCAAACGCATCTAACCTCTTGACACAGGCACCGCAAGTGCCGCATGCTTCCTCCTCTCCTCCAAAACAGGTCCTTGTCTTTTCCAGAGGAATGCCTCTCTCCAGAGCATATTCTATCAGCTGTGTCTTGAATATTGGCTCCTCCCTCAGAGCAGTATCGGTCAATGGAGAGGTTACTTGCCACCCCCAATCACCCAGATTGATGCAAGTATTTAATGTTTGCGCCCTCAGACTGAGCAATCCCGTTTCAGGTTCAGTGTTATCTTCTCCCACTGAACCGGTGAAGACTGTCCTAACTTTTATGTCATATTTTCCATCCAGCGAAACAGCATACATCACAGCCAGATTCTGCATTGTTGAATTACGTAGCGGGTGGCCGACAGTCATGGCCAGTTCTTTTGGAAAATCACCTTTTAGCTGTTTAGGGGGAATCTGGTACTCTAGCTTCCCAGGATTTCTCATATTTATGGGATACTTATGTCTGTAAAAATCGACAAAAAAGTCAAACGCTGCTTCTTCAAGCTTCTCGTTCGTTGCTCCCCTTCTGAAAAAGAGTGGGTGCACCTTGCAGCCGTACTCTTTGATGACAATATCCAGCATAATCGATGAATCCAGCCCTCCTGAACAGATGACTACTACGTCCTCTCCTCCGGGTTTCCTGGAAGGGTAGCCTCTTTCGTTGACTAGGATACCTTCTATGGTTTCCAAGTTATTGATGTAATTCTTTTGCGCCTCTTTGACTCTACTTCTTATTTCGTCTATTGTATCCGTCATTTTTACCCCCTGGTTAATTTTCCTCTCTCGATCAGCCTCTCATGCAAGGTTTTACTTTTAACAGTATCAAGAGCCGTTATTCTATGTCTCATCTTATCAATCAAAGTCTCTTTTTTGATAACTTCCCTCCTGGCAAGATCAATCTTCATCCTTACGATCTGGTTGAGTCCTTTGCCAGAGATAGCGAGGTCAACCTGGTTGCCCCACAGGTTGAGCTGTCTAATCTTCAATATCTGCTGAGTTAGACTAAGTCTGCTACCTTTGATCATCCTTCCATTCAGATCCAGGCAGTGCATATTCACGCAACTAAGGATAGAAAAGTCATACTTCTTTCTATCATCTCCTTCAAAGCTGCCCCAGGGTAATAGGAGAAAGTCACTATACTCATCTCCAGCACTGTACCAGCTAAAGATGGTTTCACCTAATGAAGGTTGCCCTTGAGTATTTATTTCTATCAAAGGGAAATATTTGTCAAAGTAATTTCCCAACCCATAGAGTTTGCCGTCAGGAGATACTGCAAATGAGATGAATTCTTCAACATCCTTCTCTTTCATCTCTTCTTCAGAAAACAACATTCTGTTCTCCAGCGAATCAAAAGTCCCCCCTGAACCGGAGTCGATGATCCGATTATGATATCCAACAATTGTCTTGATCCTGCCCTTCCTTTCATCAGAAGCTAAGTTGTCGAAGATGGCTTTTGTTCGACAGTTGATATTATAGTAGACAGCATCTTTGGCAGCAAAAACAGCATTTACTAGTGGGCTGCCCGCCAGTACAATGTAGGTCTCTCCGCTTCCCAGATCATAGTATTCCAATAGCTTACGGTCTGAGTAAAGCAATCCATATGCCTGGTTAACGCCAGCGATCTCTTCTACTGTCGGAATATGGATGTCTGATGTTTGAGTATCTTCAGTCATTTTCTCCTCGCATGATCTATCAACTTCTGATGCAGATCATAATCAGTAACTGCTTCCATGGCGCAGACTCCAAAGCAATCTTTTACAAAATCTTCTTTTTCCAGCACTTCCTTCTTCTGTAGGTCGATCTTTGCTTTAACAATCCGGTTCATACCATCCCCTGTGTACAGCAGTTCCAGGTTGTTGCCGACGAGGCCAGTGATAGTGAAAGTGTGAATATATTCCTTTGCTTCTGCTTCCGTTCCGATGATGCGAAGACCATTAACGTCAAGGTAAGTGTTGCCCACGCTGCTGACAACTGAAAAATCACCTCCACTGGCACATTCTGCTGCCATACTACCGTACGGAATTATTTCCATCATAGGCACATGATCATTTCCCCCTTGCCAAGAGAGGATCTCCCTACCCAGGTAATACAATCCATCAACAACAGCTATCTTCAACAGGCTGCTGCATTCATGGTGCTCCAGCAGGGCGTAGAGTGTTCCCTCATGAGAAGCTAAAGAGCAGATGTTGTCATAACCTTTGGCCTCTATCTCTTTACCTGAGATTAATATTTTGTTATCTAATGTGGAAAATAGTCCATAGTAACCTGCATCAACGATCCGCTTCTTATCTTGTTCGATGGAAAAGATGTTATGCAATCTTTCCTCTGACTTAAATTCTGTAAAGAGAGATTTTATCTTGCCATTTTCATAGTCATAATATATCTCTTCCTCAACGATCTTGATGTCCCAGATAGCTGACCCCCCCATGTACAGGTAATGTTTCTCCATGGTGCTGAAGTCAAGATAGTACAGCGTCTTGCTGTCCGAATAGAGCAGACCAGGGGTATAATTTCTGGCAATCTCTTCTACGGTCGGAATGTGGATGTGTGATGTTTGAGTATCTTCAGTCATTTTCTCCTCGCATGATCTATCAATTTCTGATGCAAAGCATGATCCTTTATTGCTGTAAGGGAAATTTTCCCGAATGAAAAGTCAAAAAGTGAAGTGCTGTCCAGAATATTCTTGTCTTTGATATCAATGCTTAGCTTATTGATGCCATATCCGGCCGAGACGGCAATTTCCAGGATATTATTCTGCAAGCCAAGGGCAGTGAATGATTCAGATCGGGATCTTGGACTGTCTCCGATTATCTCTCCATCGATATCAAAGCAGTATCCCCTAACCTGGCTGAAGATTGAGAAATCATATCTCCTGCCGTTCTCTCCCATGAACCCACCTGGAATCACTTCAGTCTGACATCTGGAACTGACAGTTTCACCGTAGAAAATAACTCTCTGTCCAGGAAAGTATTTTCCATTATATTGATGGACTTCTATCAGAGCATTTTCAAACCTTTTGTTTACTATCCAGAAGAGTTCTTCCTTGCACTCTACTATTGCATTAATCTGATAAATCTGTTCCAGCCTCCCCTCTACTGTCAAGGGCTCATTACTCAGAGTATCATACAACATGTTTCTGATGCTGTGACAGAGCCGACCCTGTAATTTATGCAGATTAACATTTTCATCATTCACTCTCTCCCTCTTAAAGTTGCCGAACAGGGAACGAATCGTCTCTTCATGTGAATAATAGATATCCTCGTCAAATGCAACGATCTGTTGGGCTTCTCGCTCATCTTCGATTTTGTGGTTCAGTTCATTTTCCAGATCGTAATAGTAGAAAGCATTTTTACGGCAATAAAACAAACCGTAGGAGTGTTTGCTTTGAGCGATCTCTTCTATGGTCGGAATGTGGATGGGCTGGGAAGCCGGGCTCTGTGTGCTTAGCTGCTCATCGGTACGTTTTTTCTGTTTGGTAGTCATTCTATATTGATGGCTTCACTGCCCGCTGCCCCCCGCATACAGCTCATTTCCTTTCTCAATCAACCTCCGGTGCAGGTTATAATTTTTAACCACCTCAAGATTGAATACATAATTGCTCAGTCCGTCCAGCAGTATCTCTCTTTCAGTCACTCTTCTTTTATGCAGATCGATCCTGATCCGCATTATCCTTTGCAGTTCGTAACCTGAATAGATGACATCCATCTGATCATCCAGTATTCTCAGGCATTTCACCGCCCGGATCGTTGGACCTTCTTCTTCGGTTGCGGCAATCTCATCACCATTTATATCCAGATGGAATAGGTTACAGCAGCTGAGGACAGAGAAGTTGTACTTCCTACCGTCCTTTCCATCAAGACTACCCCAGTTGAATATTTCTGCATTGCACGAATGTGAATGACTCAGACCGTAGTTCAGGATGGGCCTTCCTACAGAATTCTTCCTTATCGGCAGCAGACAGATCCTTCCCTTCCTGCTGCTTAGCATGTATAATCTGTCTCGGTCATCAGTAGTCAGAGAATAGGCTTCTTTGCTTATAATCTCAGAAGGAGGCAGGATTACCTTTTCTTCAAGAGTATCGAGCAGACCTTTGCGTCCCACCTCGACAATCCTTCCTTCATAGGAACTTACAGTATAGACATTCAGTCCCCTACGATGTTCAATTTCGCTGAACAAGGAAGCGATCCTCCAGCCATCGATCATCTCACCAAGGATATAAACATCGTCGTGCGTGGCAGAAATACATTTGACCAGATATTTTGTTTGGTACTTGTAAGCTTTCTTAGAACACAGATCAAAATATCGTAAGCGACTGTCTTCTGAGAAGAGTATTCCGTAAGAGTCATTACTGGCGATCTCTTCTACGGTCGGGATGTGGATGGGTCTGTCTGTCATCATATTGGTTCACCTCTCTCGATCAGTTTCTGATGTAAAGATTCGGTCGTAACAGGTTCTATCGCCTTTATATAGTCACTTATATCATCCAACAGAACCTCTTTCTTCATGAGTTCCATCTTTTTCAGATCAATTTCCGCTCTGATCAATTTCCGAAGGAAATAGTCGGCATAGAATACCGTAGCTGTATCACCGGAGATGGATGGACATTTCACTGTCTGTATGGCCTGCCTACCACCTACTCTTGTTCCCTTGATCTCTTCTCCGTTCAGGTCAAGATATCTGCTGCTGATGCAGCCAAGGATAGAAAAAGGGTAATTCTTCTTGTTTCCTCCTGTTTTTCCCCAGGGGATTAAAGTAGCGTTAGGTGTCATACTACTGGAGTTACATTTCCAGACATCCTTTCCATAGGCTAGCTTATCACCATAGAACAATTCAGTCAGATAGACAACACATCCGCCAGCACTTCCAGTTAGAGCAAAAGGATTGCCAGCTTCATCCTGAAGAAGGGAGTGTATCTGTCTTTTTTGCGGAATATAATATCTGAACCCTTTGTATTGCACCCATCTTTCTTTTGCAGCGAAGCTAATCTTTCCGTCGACATCCTGGATGGTATTTATAGTACCGTCAAGAGCAGCAGTGAATCTATCATTCTTCAACAAGTATTTGACATTGTCGAGAGTGTTGTAGATGACTTCGTCTTCTTTCAGAATCATTGACAGGATACAATTATCAGTAGCAAGAAGGTGATTCGATCTATCTTCAAGATTGAGATAGTTAAGGCTGAATTCGTCGCTGTAGAGAAGACCGTATATTGTAGGTCCATAAGCGATCTCACGCCAGGTCGGGATGTGGATACTTGATTTTCTTCTACCTTGCGTCATTCTTCCACCCCACCAGCTTATCATGCAGTTTCTTATCCCTAACCACTTCCAGCGCCAGCACATAATCCAAACAACCGCTGACCATCGTTTCTTTTGCAGTAGTGGTACGCTCTTTCAGATTGATCACAGCTTTCATTATGCGATTCAATTTTTTCCCTGAATATAAGACGGTAAGCTCGTCCTGTTGCTGTTCCAGGATTGCAGTACGGATTATTCTTTGAGTACCCTTTACATGCACACCATCAATTGTCTTGTCATTTATGTAGAACACTTTTGCGCCTTCACAATGCAGGAAGGCAATATCGTCCTTCCAATGAAAAAACTTAATTGAAGCGAGAAGAGGAAAATTTCCATGATGGTTGAAGATAGTCTTCCCGAACTGGTATCCTTCATCTGATTGCACGATTTCCCTTAGTGAGCTTGTGAAAGGAGGATGTAAAATGCCATAGAGGTTCCTGTTGTCAGAGGCCAGGCAGGAGATTACGGAATCTTCGGTAGAAAGCAGTGTCTTGTTGCTTAGAGTGTCAACAACCTTATTTTGAATTGCGTGAAGGACTCTTCCTTTGTAGCATACGATTGAGTTGATGCTCCAGGCATCAGGCCTGCTAAGTCTCTCCTTGCCAAACAATGTCTTCAGTGGTTCCCTTGGTCCGGCGTAATATACTTCTCCCTGATGGGCAAGGATGGCCCAGATATCATCAACATTTGATGTCAGCACCTTATTCCGGGCGGATACCAGGTCAAGGTACTTCAATGAATGACCATCTGCATAGAGAAGTCCGTTTGGATTAGAAGTGGCCAGCTCTTCTACAGTTGGAATGTGTATGTTATTGTCTGTCATCTTCTCTTACCTCTCTCAATAAGCTTCTTATGCAAAACAGGATTCCACACAGGGCAGATATCACTGGCTCCACCACACATCTCTCCTGCAAATGAAAGATCTTCCCTTTTTATGGCAAGTGCTTTCTCCAGATCAACCGTTACCTTGACCATTCTGTTAAAATTGTCGCCGGTGTAGACAAGTTCGGCTAGGTTTCCGGTTAAGCCGAGGAAGGTGATTGTTTGGATCTTGAAATCGGCTCCATGGTAAGTACCTTTGATAGGTGTGTTGTTTTGAATAAGACCAGCACCAGTGAATGGTCTGATGACTGAATACCTTGTGCCATGTTCGAATCCAGGAAGTACAAGGAATTTTGTAGAATCCAGTAACTTGTGAGTTCTGATCTCTGTACTAAAAGATAATTTTCTTCCATCATCTTTGACACTTACCAGATCAAAAATATCTTCTATCGGTTGTATAATTCTAAGCGTCGCATATAGATTCCCCTCAGGATACTGGGAGAAGGATTCAATATTGTATTGAGTGCCTCCTTTCAGATCAGTTTGTTGCAGCAGGTACTGCCCATCTAAAGTAGCCAGACCAGTAATATCGTGATATAAGATCTTTTTCCTGTACTTGAACAGAGAGTAGATACTTTTTCTTGCTGGATCACTCTCATAACTGCCGAAAAGGGTGTAGACGCGGTCCCCTCCATAATATACCTCGTCACCATCAACCAGGATTGAGCCGATGGGAGTACTGATATCAAGGGCATGGGTTGTTCTTTCCTGCAGGTTGAAATAGTAAAGACCAATCCCACACCATAGTAATCCATAAGGATCACTCCTGGCAATCTCTTCTACCGTCGGAATATAGATGTCTGATTCTGCTATTTTCGTTCCCCCCACTAGTTGTATACCTCAAACAGACCCCCTGTAGGATTAAAAGTACAATCTGTTTATATATGTTTTGTTACTGAATGGTAAAATATAATTAGCACAAAAAGAACAGAAAGATTTATATAGTTGAGAGCAAAGTAGTATACTTATGTCTCAACAATTTGTAAACCGGGAAAAGGAATTAGAATTTTTGAAAAGAACTTATAGTGGCAGGAATTCTTCAATGGTGATAATCTATGGAAGAAGAAGAGTCGGGAAGAGCGAGTTGGTACTCCAGTTCTCAAAGAATAAAAAAGGCCTATATTTCCTGTGTTCAACAGAGGGCGACAGGGAAAATATTCGGGCGTTACAGAATAAATTTGCGGCTTTACTGGGAGATGACTCCTTTGCAGAGATTAGATTTGAGAGATGGCATAATCTGTTTTCCAGTCTTGTTAACCATAAGGAGTTTGCCAAGGTAACTAAGAAGAAGTTTGTTTTAATTCTTGATGAATTTCCCTACATGATTACTGCTAATCCCCATATCCCTTCCGTGTTTCAAATAATATGGGAAGAGCTTCTCAGTAAAGAAAACATCTTACTTATACTAACCGGCTCTTCAATCTCCATAATGGAGAGAAAAGTCCTCAGCTCCAAGAGTCCACTTTATGGGAGAAGGCAAGGGAGTTTTTCTTTGGATCCTCTGGATTTTATTTATCTAAGAGATTTTCTTCCTGATTATGGGATCGAAGATTTAATTCGTGTTTGGTTAGTGGTAGGAGGAATCCCTGAGTATTTGTTAAAGTTTAATCCGCAAGTCAGTTTCTGGTCTAATGTTGAGGAAAGAGTCTTGAAAAAGGGCTCTTACCTTTACGAGGAGGCAGAGATTTTGCTCAGAGACGAGTTTAAGGAACCACGCAACTATAAGCTGATTCTGAAGGCAATCTCTTTTGGTCATCAGACTGCTGGCAAAATTTGTAATTTTACTGGTCTGGATAAGAGCATGGTTTCCAAGTATCTTGATGTTTTGAAGGAAGTGAAAATTGTAACTGACTTCATTCCTGTAACCGAGTCCAGGAGGTTTAAAGGTCGGATTTACAACATTATCGATCCTTATTTTAATTTTTGGTTCCGGTTTGTCTACCCAAACAAAACTGACCTGGAAGCTCATCAGGAAAGGGATGTCCTGGAAAGGATAAAAGAGGAGTTTAGTGAGTATGGTGGAAGGATGTTTGAACATCTGATTGAAGGATTAATAAGGAAAAAATTTTTGTTGAATCAGGTTGCTTTCACTAAGTTGGGCAAGCAGTGGGGTAAAATTCCAAGGGCAGAGAAAGGGAAGAACACTTACGAAATAGACATCTGTGCCATTAATGATAGAACAAAGGATATTCTGTTTGGCGAATGCAAATGGAAGAGTCAGGTAAATGCCAGAAGTATTCTTAGCGAATTGAAAGAAAAAGCAAGGCATGTACATTGGCATAACGACAAAAGGAAAGAATATTATGTTCTTTTTGCCAAGTCATTCAAAGAGAAAATAAATGAAAAAAATGTTTATTTATTTGATTTGAGTGATATTGGGAGACTGTTTTGAGTGGTTCCCATCTGCATCACTTTGCAAATCAGGCGCTTTCACAGGAAGAATGTCACTCGCTCCCCAACAAGAGTCCGTAGGTAGTCCTGCCATAGGTAATATCCTCTACAGATAGGATGCAAATTTCTGTCATCTTCCTTAATCCCTGGCAATCTTAATCTCCACGTACTCTGTTAACCTCTGATGCATTTCTTCGCTTCTGACGATGGCTAATGTATGGGGCACCAGGTTTTCATCGATTTGCAGGGGAATCTCTTCAATGATCTTTTTCTCTCTGAGATCTACCTTAGCCTGATGGATCTTGTCAGAGGAATACAATACGTCGGCTATGTGACCATCTATATCCAACCATTGAACACAATGGATGGGATCATATTTTTCCGATCCCTCTATCATCTCACCGTTAATGTCAAGAAAGTGGCTATTTGCTGAGGATATGAACGAAAAGGGATACTCTCCGCAGGAGCCGTAGGGGATTATTCGTGCCTGACAGGGATTTGAGTGAGATTCTGTGTAAGTGATTAATTCGTCAGACGGCCAGAAATCTTTAAGTTTGTACAAGCTGTGTATGGGTTCTTGGTCGTCGCTAGAAGCAAGGTTCTTACAGAGGCCATAGAAATTCTCATCATTGGTCATGACTGATTCGAAAAAGTATTTACGAATTTCAGATGATAGGAGCGCCCTATGATCACTGTAATTAATGATACCATAACCACAACCGATTACCTTTCCTTCTACAACTAGCAGATCTTTTGCCATACACTGACAGTTGAACCGGTAATTTCTAAAGAGATTGCATACCATATCGCTTTCGCCGAAGAATATGTCCTCAGAGTCTGTAGTAATAGAATGCACCCATCTGCCGCTGGAGAGCATATGCCACTTCTTGCTGTTGAATTCAAGATACTCTAAATCATAGCGTCCTCCAACGACGAGACCATGACGAGGAGAGGCTGATTCTACTGGTTGCTGAATGAGAGTGTTTCTTTTCCTGATGTCTTCTGGGTCTTCTGCGATAAGCATATCGCCATCAATTAATTTTGCCAATATTTCTCCTTAGCTTATTCCTTTGAGTATCTGCTCCATCATCTTATAGTCCTCATCGTAGATATGGGCGGAAACGACATACATCACGACTTCACCACAACTTATCCCTATCTCCTCAGCAGCTTTCTGCTGGATTTTGTGAAGAGCCAGCATGTTGGCATAAGCCTTCTTACCAAAGTCAAGCGAACGGCACATAGCTACTATCATAAGTTTACCGTCACGGATCTTAAAATCAAGCATGCTCACGCAGGGAATGTATGCATCATCCGTGTTTGGCATTAACATAGGAATTGTAACGGATTTTGCTTCCGGCTTCCTCTTTAACTTCTCTGTCACCCAATTCAACTGGTCCTTCCCGTCATAGTTGAAGATTCTCTTCCCATAACTCCAGGCATTCTTCAGTTCCGGAACACGTTTATCTTCCAGAAAGTTGGCCATCATCCAGTCGATCATCTCTTTGTTGCCATGCTTCTCTACAATCTCATCTTGCATGTTCGGTTTCTTGATGACCAGGACGAAATGAAGGAACTCTCTGATGTCCACGTCATCATCTTTCATCGGTTTCCCATTCTCAAAGATGTGTTTGGCTGCTCCTAACCATGCTTCTCCAATAGTCTCTCTAATTACTTCCTGCATTTTTTCCCCTCCATATTATCTTTCTGCAAAATACTTTTTCATCTCATCAAACGCTTTTCTGCGATGCGAATGCTTCGCTCTCTCTTCCATCGTCACCTCTACCAACGGTTTGTTGAATCCTTCCGGGATAAAGATGCTGTTGTACTGCCAGTCAGGATTGAAGAACCTGCTTACCTGACTTACGATCCGGCCCCTCCATCTCCCAGAGAATACTTTAGTCACCTTGCTGTCTTTGTAACAGATCAGCGTCTCAAAGTAGGCTCCTCTCTTCTCTCCTTTTAATAGGTTCTTGATCCCCCTGAACCCGATAGTCTTGAAAAATGTCTTGGTATAAGTGCCTGGAAAATTTGGATAAGCATCAAAGTAGATGCCTGTATCATCGACAATAACCGGTTTCTTTAACTTGCAGAAGGCCTGCCTGGCCTTTTCCAGGACAACCTCTTCCTGGTCAAAACTTCTGGGTTCCTTCAGCTTTATCTTCTTGCTTTTCAGATTGACACCATTACCGTTGAATATTGTTCTGGCTTCAGCTAACTTAGCCTGATTTCCTGTAATAAAGTAGATTGTTTTTTTCATTTTCTATTTCCAGCATGGTTCTTTCTTCCCTTTCAGAAAAGACAACAAAGATCTTGTCTTAACTCCAACGGGTGGTCCATATTTCCGATACTTGTCCGCAATCACGTCAAAAAGACCGATGGCCGCCCTCACAGAATCCTCTTTCAGGCAGACGTCATCTCCTACCATGAATCTTTTGTATCCTCTCTGCATCCAGCAGTAGACATCTGAGAGATCCTGGCAGTCAGGAATCTTGTCAACATCTTTCAGAGAACTGAGGACCCTGGAAGCCAGGATTGCCTTCTCATCAGCCTGGATTATCTCTTCACAGGCATCGATAACGTGATCTGGTCTGTCCATCTCCATGTAAAGATCCCCTCGGGCAGCCATAAGAGTTACCTTATCCTGATATTTTGGATAGACGTCCCTGAAAAATTCCAAACCTCCTTTTGATTCGATCTTTGCTATCAGATTCGCTTCCGGATGTAGGTCCCAGACGTCCGTCAGGTCACTTTCTTCTTCCACGTAAGAAAGCATGTAATCATGCATCCCAAGATTCTTTGCTGCATCGATATACTTCTTGTCTTTTTCCGTCAGATAACCGTCGATCTCCAAAGAAGGATCCATAATGTTGATGGACATGCTCGGTCTGATTCCAACCTCACCCTGTGATGTCAGTGGAAGACCGCTTCTCCTTTCTACAGAACTAGGCACTACCAGTGTATCTCCATCAATAATCCTTTCGATCCTGCCCACAAAGTTCCCGTCATCCAGATACATCTCAACTGGAGTGTCAACTTGGATATCATGTGAGAGGGTGATATAATGGAACTCTCCATCATTGAGAATCTTCACGTTGTAATCAGTAATCCTCATCTGTCTGCATTTAAGATCGATCAGAACTGGCTTAGGATCAGCCTGGGCTTTTACGTTAGCAAGTACGTCCTCGTAAGAATCTCCATGTCGTAGAGGAAGTGTGGTATTCAAGCGTATAGCTTCAACTGCTGGTTTCTTGGCAACTTCTTCGAACCTCGCGTAAGCGGGTACAGTCAATATTAATTTCATTTTTTCTCACCTGTAATACCTCAAACCACCATCAATAAAAAACAATAAATAATTTACTTCCCTGTCAACGGTCGCAATGTCTTCAGCACATCTTTAACCTGCTGCGGGCTCTGTCTCCTTTCCAGTATGTTCATTCCCAGATCAAAGTTATCAGCTGAGTAAGCGCAGATTCCGATGATACAATCGACCAGTCTTTTTGGATCATCCATCTTCAATACTCTTTGTGATCCAAGTACGTCACACCACTGCTTATGAACTCTACGCATTACGGTAGCACTATAGGAAATTTCTGGCCTCAACACATAGGTGTCATATTTCTCTGCTACCTCTTTGAGGACATCCGTAGTACGACGGTTTTTTTGGATATTGGTCCCGATGTAGTGCCTGACGTCATCTGCGATTAAAGTATCATAGAATCCTTCATCACCGGCAATGATGAACAGTGGCTTGGCTCCCTCGGGAACATTTGGTGTCTTGCAACGTTTGAGCGCAAAATATGCAGCTAAGTCATAACTTTCAACAGCATTGTTACCGCCTCCCCCTTCTGGGTGCAACTTATTCACATTGTTCACCAGATCAGGTCCCTTGCAAAAATCAGTTGCCTGGATCGGATAACGATCAGTCTTGATCTCACCAATGGAGAATACAGACATCTCCATAATATCATCTACTTCCTTTCCCTGAGCAAGGTCATCCAGATCCATGCCCTGTAGTGAAACGTTCGCCTCGTTGTAGAGAGTCGCGATCTTCTCAAAGATAAGCTGCGGCCATGTTCTCATGGATCCGGTCGTATCAACCCCCAGTATTCCTGCCAGAGGACTCTCTGTCTCTAGAGTCCTACTCTTCACAGGCAATCCTTTCCCACCCGTATATTTTCTCTGATCTTGCTGCGCGTAGCTCCGTGCGCTTCTGCTACTTACACTATTATCACTACTCCAATCATAACTTCTGGAACTGCTCCAGTCTGTACCCATTCCACCCATTTTAATTCCTTCCAATCATTTTTCTCCCGTCAAGGGTTGCAGTGTCTTCAGCACATCTCTAACCTGCTCTGGTGTCTGCCTTCTCTTGAGCAAGTCTTCTCCGATATCAAAATTGTCTGCTGCGTAAGCGCTGATCCCTATCGTACAATCAACTAACCTTGACGGATCGTCCATTTTCATAACTCGCTGCTTACCCAGGATCGATTCCCAATGCTTTTGTGCACGCTTATACACATCATTTGTCCCCTCTGGCTCTGGTCGCAATACATAAGTATCAAACTTATGGCTTAGCTCTTTCATTACAGTATCTGAATCAAGGTTGCTGGTCAGGGAATCCCCGATGTAGTCTTTGACATGTGTCTTTTTTATCTTCTTATAGAAATCTTCGTCACAGGCAAAGATCAAAGTTGGTTTCGCTCCCTTAGGAATATTTGGGGTTTCGCAGTGGTTTAGTAAATAATAAGCGACCAGTTCATAACTCTCGCAACCGAAAGCACCCCCACCACCTTCTGGATAGATCTTATTCACCCCGTTGACCAATTCTGTCCCCTTGCTGAAATCGACAACCTGCAAAGGATGTCTGTCAACATATGCGTCGCCGATAGCAATCACAGATATATCCAGGACGTCCTCAACATCCTTTCCTGCTTTCAGGTCATCTGGATCTAGTCCCTGAAAAGCAACGTTGCATTCATTATACAGCGTAGGAATCTTCTCAAAGATAAGTTTGGGCCAACTTGCCATTGATCCCGTGACATCCACGACCAGGATCGATGCCAAAGGACTTTCAGTCGAAATCTTCTTGCCAATAGGCGCAGCTATCCCTTTCGTACTTGGGGAGCTGTATTCCCTTTTGTCTTCCTTAGCGTAATCTCTGGCGCTTCTTCTGGTCACACCTGCATCATCACTCCAGTCATAACTCCTGGACGGCGTCCAGTCTGTACTCATTCCTCCCATATATATCGACCCCCGATAGTTTTTATGTAATCTGTATAAGTGTCAGAACAGCGCTATTATATAAATCTTTTGGGGGGTTGTTACTACAACATACTTACACCTGGAAATTCGTAGAAAAGTTGTTATTGGTGAAGTGTTTTTTTCTGATATTGTACTCCTCATAACAGAAAATACTCTCTAAGATCACTTTCACACCTACCACAGCATGTTGAAAGAAGCCATGCATCTTTTTGTTGAGGTAGAATCAATATTATTTTGCGATACCTTTATTAATAAGTACCCATTTTTGTATAGAATGATTCCGGCAACCAGATGAAGGATATTTTATTCTTCTAGTTCTAAGTCTTCATCGTAATCATCATCAGAGAGATACCTAGACCTTTTGGAACGGGAGAATAAATCATATATTAAATCTAGGTCTGGCATCTAAGCATATAGAAAGGATTAGAAGTATATAAAGTTTGCTGAATGATGTCACAATCCAAAAAGTGACGTTTGATAAGATGAAAAAGAAAAAAGACATCGACTTCAAGTATAACCTGAAAGTGTACTGGAGCTTCCTCAAGAAGTATAAACTGCTTTTTGTTGGGCTTCTTATAGTGATACTGCTCTTCGAAGCTAGCCGCATAGTGGACAGGTTTCTTTTTAAAGTGCTGATTGATAGGGGTTCTGAGTTTGTTGCCGGAACGCTGGGCAGAAGTCCCTTTGTAAGCATTCTGCTGGTTTTGGGAGGGATCCTTCTGGCAGTTGGGATATCAAGATCACTGCTGAAATGGTTGCATATCCATATGATCAACCGATTAGATGCCAATATCATCTATGAGCTGAAGAGGAAGCTCTTCAACCACATCATTAAGCTGTCATACGATTTCCATACGACGCACAAGACCGGTTCGTTGATCTCTCGTCTTGTAAGAGGAGGACGGGCGGTAGAGATGCTGACTGACGTGATTATCTTCAATGTACTGCCGCTGGTCTTGCAGCTGGTGATGGTGACCACCGCACTCTTTTATTATAGCTGGCAGTCTGCAGTGGCTGCCTTGATCACGGTAGTTGTATTCATCGGCTACAGTTTCTTTATACAGCATGGTCAAATGAAAGCGAACGTAGAAGCGAATAAGGCAGAGGATACTGAGAAAGCTCACATCAGCGATTATTTCACTAATATTGATTCCATCAAATATTTTGGTAAAGAAGAGAGTATCAAGAGTCGTTTTGCCAAGGTAAGCAATTTTTCAAGACTGGCCATGATTAAGCACTGGGATTACTACAGATGGCTGGATGCTGGACATATGCTTATCCTGACCTTGAGCACACTGGCCATAATCTATTTCCCGCTGGTAGATTTCCTGAATGGGGAGATCACCTTAGGAACACTTACTTTCATCTACACGGTATTTGGCAATGTGATATTTCCGCTTTTCTCTTTTGTACATGGGGTGAGAAACTATTACAGGGCAATGGCCGACTTTGAATCACTGTTTGAGTATGCTAAGATGGAGAATGAGATAAAAGACAGGCCTGATGCCAGGAAGCTCAAGATCAGGGACGGCAACATCGAATTCAAAAACGTGGACTTTGCTTATCAGAAGAGAAAACTCTTTTCCAACTTAAACCTGAAAATTGCCAGGAACAAGAAAGTCGCCTTAGTCGGTCACTCCGGTTGTGGTAAGACAACCTTTGTCAGGCTCCTTTACAGGTTATATGACGTGAAGGAAGGAGCAGTACAGATTGACGGGAAGGACATCAGGGATGTGAAGAAAGAGTCGCTGCGTTCTGAGTTGAGCATCGTACCTCAGGAATGTATCTTGTTTGATGACACTGTCTACAACAATGTTGCTTTTTCCAAGCCAGGGGCCAGTAAAAAGGAAGTGATGAGGGCGATGAGATTTGCTCAGCTGGATAATGTAGTGAAAAATTTTCCAAAGAGAGAGCACACGATAGTTGGAGAAAGAGGAGTCAAGCTTTCCGGAGGAGAGAAACAGAGAGTATCTATAGCAAGAGCTATCCTGGCCAATAAGAAAGTGCTTGTACTGGATGAAGCCACTTCATCGCTGGACAGTCAGACAGAACATGAGATCCAGCAGGATCTGCAGAAACTGATGAAAGGAAGAACGTCCATAATCATCGCTCACCGCCTGAGTACGATCATGAAAGCGGATCAGATCATAGTGATGAGAAGAGGGAAGATCATACAGATGGGTAGTCACAAGCAGCTGCTGAAAGAAGAAGGACCTTACAGGAAACTGTGGAAGATGCAGAAAGGTGGATATATCAAGTAGGTGGAGGAATAAGATGGAAAAAGAAATGCAAGGAGTACAAAATTTTGACAGGGAACCTGTCTTAGTGAGTCAATATACGATCAACCATACACCAGATAAGTTTGTTTTTGATTTCAGAAGCATGGTGCCGCAGTTTGGACCAGATGGCAAGCCGACGATGGTACTTAACCATAAAGTAGCCATGTTTGAACCATATTTTGTCAAGCAGTTTCTGGCATCCCTGAAAGAGAACATAAAAAGGTATGAAGATAAGTTTGGAAAAATTAAGAAACCAGAAGCCTTGAAAGAAGCTGAAAAAGAAGCAAAGAAGAACCTTGCAGAAGCAACTACGGGAGAGAAGATTGGTTATGTGGGTTAAGACTCTTGGAATGTAGTAACATTTAAATAAGGTGGGCTGTATTAATTTCTTATGATCAGCATAAAGCGACCAATCAGCACATCTCCAAGTGGATTGTACAAGTTTCTTGACAAAGTAACTTCTGATCTGGAGAGCAGAGTAGAGTCTACAGTCAATGAGATCCTGGCTGTTGATGATGTGGTGGCAGATTTGAAGCATTACCAGTCAAAGATCTACCGGGAAAGAGATGTTGTATGCAGGGCTTATCCTTATGCAAAGAAAGCTATTGGTGATGATCCGATGATTATTTGTTCAATGCTTGGTGGCAGTCTTATTGGAGGGGCAGTAGGAGCCTTAACCTTAAATCTGATTTTTGGCGAGATGGTAGGGGGAATTGCAGGTATGATTGCTGGTGGTGCGTTAGGCGCTCTTTCCCTTTACGGCTATCTGTCCAATTGGAACAACAATCAAAAACAGATTACCCAGATGGGAGATGGTTGGAAGAAGGACGTACGTGCTTTATATGAAGATCATTTTGATGAAGTCAGTAGGCAGGTAAAGAATGTTGATTCTTTGACTTATGAAAGGCAATTACCTGAACCGGATAATAATCTAGACCTAACTGAACTGAAGAACCAAGTACCAGTTAATTCCTGATTCATTGGGTAACTACTTTTTCTATCCCGTTGATCGGTTTCAGATCGGTCATGACAAAGCTTCCGGAACGACGCGCTTCATCGTAAGCCCATACGTCAATACATCTTGGCCCGAAAGGTCCTTTTTTAGGCATGTCTTCACAGCAATTGTGAAAGTAGAGCTCATGTACCTTATCATAGATTCCCTTTTTTATATCTTCAATAGGTTTCTCACATCCCGCGCAAATATATCTATCAGCCATCTTTACAGGGATTTTTGGATCGTTTAAAAGGTTTTGTGTTTTGAGGTATCAGAATCTCTTTGCATCACTCCTTAATTTTACCTCGTCAATGTCACCGATAAATCTGTTACCGCCAAGAGCTCCTCCGATTAACAGGTTAAGAGGAGAGGGGTGGTAGATCGACATTCTGGGTTCTTTTTCATCTTTAAGTGCACTGTCGATGTATAATCTCATCTTACGCCCGTCATATGTAAGAGCGAGGTGGGTGAATCTGTCTGTGGGCAGCTCATAAGCAGTATTGACACTATGGAATTCTCCCACCTCTCCATTGAAAAACCCAATGTTACCTCCAACATATCCTTGTCTCATCCATAAGACATAACCGTGCAGGTCATCAGCGGTCCCTGCCGCCTTGGTGACGATGTTGCCGAAAGAATCAGTAAAACTGTTCTCAGCAAATAATGGCTTCACCATCGCCTCAACAGTGAGAGATTCTATCAAGTCCAGTTTAGGATGATACAAAAGTTCCATGTGGCTTTGTCCATCGAACCGTCTTGCCTGGCCGAAGGGAGATGCAGTTTCTTCAGAACCATGATCAATTAGACTGCTATCATCACATGAGCTCTCCAGGTAATCAGGATTATCAAAATGAAATATTACCACGCAATTATCATTTTCTCTACAGACTTGGAGATCGTCAAAGTGAGATTGACCGAAAGCATGGCAAGCAAAACCTATGTGGCCGGAAGAATATTTTTCATCAAAAACTGAAAATTTCCGTTCTCCATTGAGGTAGGCAGTGATGTTACTACCCACAGCCCTTACCTTCAGTTCATACCATCTGTCATGCTGGCAACCGATCGAACCGCAATGCATCCTTGTGCTTTCAATACGTCCCTTGCCGATATCGTTCAGAGAGAGATCAAAAGCATCTCCATCAAAATATTCCATCTGCAGGACATAACCGTGGTCCAGTTCCGGATCTAAGCCGCCCCTGCTGTTTCTTGAGTACCGGAAAAGCAGGCCCGTATGCTTGTTCACCACGCCAACCTGCGGATCCAGGTCCTCTCTCATCCTGATTCTCAAACTGGCTTCAAAATCGTCAGAGGTAAGGGTATCAAAATAAGCGGTTCTCCAACCTCCCGTTCCTCCCTCTGTCTGCTGCACGTAACCTTCCGGGTTTCTGACCCACATCCCTTCCTGCCAGGTCATGTCAGCGATGTCACTTTCGTCATCGAATGTTCTTATACTGCAGTGGTCTGGTGGATTTGGTTGTGAAGAGGTGTCTCTCTGATTTGCATCATGACTAATGTCTGAATCAGGTATGTCAGAGATATCAGATAGTACATCCTTAGTTAGCACATCCTCAATATCTGTTGTTGAATCTGCTGCAGAATCTCGTCTGACAACATCCCCGCCAGCATCCCTTGCATCTTTCCATTCAGGGTAATCCAGACAACTACCTAATGCAATTAGGGTAATAAGTGAGTAGATAGCTCGCATTTATTGCTGTAAGGGGATTGCTAATTTTAAAAGTTATGATTTATGAAAGCATACACTGCTTGCGGTGGGTTTTTTTATTTTTTCGATTCTAATTCCTAAACTATTATAAAGCGACCAATTCTAATGATTTCCTATGAATTTAACCACACTACAACAACTCACTAAAAGAAACCTGAACATCAAAGAGAAAGAGGATAACATAATCCTCGCTACAACATATGAGAACACAAAACTTCTGGAAAAGACTGGTGAGAAACAGTACGAATGGTTTCAGATATTTGACCAGAATGATCAACCTATAAAGCTATATAGCAAGGACGTCATCTGTTACAGAAAAGAATGTCATGGGCATAGGAGGATAAAAGGAGTTTATCATCGTGGCGTCGGTGCTTTCATGGTGAATAAGAGGAACGAGATGCTCGTCTCTATACGTTCGTCGGATAAAGATCTCTATCCATCGATGGGCGATTTGGCAGTGGGAGAACACTTGAAGGTAAGAGAAAGCTACTTGGATGGTGTATTGAGGGGTTTCAGGGAAGAACAAAGAATATCTGTTGAAGAAGATCGGTTGGAATTCCTGATGAAAAGGCCAGTAGTTGCTACAGATCAGTCTGAAATGGTCCATTATTACCTCTTCAGACATAATGGAGAAGAATTAAAGTTTTCCGAAGAAACTGCTTCACAGAGATGGGTTCCGATAAATGAGCTTGGGGATATCGCTTTTAGGGATGATCTGATACCTGCGATTGAGATTTTTTTGACACAGAAGCGGGATCAACTATAAGTGTTGGTCAATGATCATTTTTATGATGATATTAGAAGCTCTTTTCTTGTTGCCTGTCAACTTATACAGGGAAAGAGAGATATCCGGATAGCCAGCTATGTCCAGAGCAAATGCCAGCGAATCCAGATCATTTTTTATTCCTGTATGAGGGTCGTAAGGAATCGTATCGGTAACTACTTCAGAAATATCTGCCGATTCTTCTATCTCATCAGAAGTCTCTTCGGATGTCTGTAAAGCTGCAGCACGTTCCGGTTCATCTGCTTTGATATAGTTCTCGATCGCTCTTTCTGTCTGATCTATCCTCTCCGCGACCAGAGCTGCCTTGAAAAAAAGATTATTTTCTTCATAATGAGCGATCGCTGTCTCATACAACTGCGCTGCTCTATCATCATTTCCATACTCTTCTAAAAGTTTAGCAGCATCCTCGTACATCTCAAGCTGCTGATAGGCTTCAATGACCTCCTCCAGGTGTTCTTTTACTTTGTCATCAAGCAGTTCTACCAATCTACGAACAGCCCTCTCAGAATAGATGGCATCCATTGTCATGATATGTTTGTTTGTTATAAAAGAATTTCTTGTCTAGAAGCGTCAAATCTTCGAAAAGACAGGAAACCTTTAAATCTCCTCACTCTTTTAGCAAGTGCAGGGGGAAGTATCTTGAAGACTATCACAAGAAAATCTTTATTGCGGAAGAGCAAGGTAGAATATGCCAACTACAGCCTTAACCACGTCCTGGGCTGTAAGCATGGCTGCAAATTTCCCTGCTATGGTTTGGTGATGGCAAAGGCATTTGGCTGGGTTAAGAGTTATGAAGAATGGATTCAGCCAAGGCTTGTCAGCAATGCCCTGGAACTGCTGGAAGAGGAAATTCCTAAATTCAAAGATGACATAGAAAATATCCATCTCTGTTTCATGACAGACCCTTTCATGTACTGGGAGAGGGGAGTCAGAAAGATGTCTCTTCAGATTATCGAAAGGCTGGCTCGGGAGAATATCCCATGTCGTGTATTGACAAAAGGGATTCTTCCAAAGGAACTGATTGACACAGAGAGATATGGTAACAGAAATGAGTATGGGATTACTATCATCTCCCTCGATGACCATTTCAGGATGGAGTTTGAACCAAATACTGCTCCGTATTACAGGAGGTTAGAGGCTTTGAAGTATCTGCATCGTAAAGGTCTGAGAACGTGGGTGAGCATAGAACCATACCCGACTCCTAATCTCAATGGAAACCAGGATTTGGAGAAACTGTTGCAGGAAGTGATTTTTGCAGACAAGATTATCTTTGGTAAATTGAATTATAATAAAAGAAGTAAGGAATATCATGGAATGGAGGAATTTTATGAATATTGTGCAAAAAAAGTTATTGAATTCTGTGAGGATGCAGGGATTGAGTATCATATTAAAGAAGGGACTAGGAATAACATGAAGTGATTGACTCATCTATGAAGAAGAATTTTTGGTTCAGGCCAAATGATTAATCTCTTACCTTTCTTGCTTTGATCACCAATCCTCTTGAAAGAAATGATGTAGGGGTAACCAATTTCATAACCCTATCAAGCACCTCACCTACAACACCAATTCTTCTCCAAATCGCATGTGGTACCTTAGTCGTTGGCTTGATGTCTACTATCTCAAAACCGATCTTCTCCAAGGAGCGCACCACTTTGTTCTTATCGATTAAATCATAGCGATCGCTATGTCCCTTTGTAGCCTTATCGAGCCAACGCAGAACCTGCTCAAAACTTCTGTTATTAGATATTTCTAGAATTATATCACCTTTATTCCGGAGGACTCGATGAGCCTCCCGGAGCACAACGCCTTTGTCCTTAACATACTTTAAAACTCGAAATGACACCACTTTATCAAACATCCCATTCTTAAACCGACTCAAATCAGTGATGTCTCCTTGATACAACCTGTATGACTTACCCAACTTTTTATTACGTGCCTGCTCCAGCATTTCTTTACTTGCATCTACCCCATGCACATTCGCACCTTTATTCACCAAAACACCAGCAATCCGGCCTGAACCGGTTCCTAGATCAAGGATCATTTCGCCACGTACATTGCCAGCCATCCGTGTCAAAATATTCTTCTCAATTGAGGACAAAATCTTTTCACCCTCAGTCCCAAACAGAGCTTTCTCATAATCAAAATTAAAAATATATGGTTTCATCGATACAACACCTTCATTTTTTTCAATGTTTCATCCCACCTAAACTTTCTTACATGTTTTGGAGATCTCTTCTCAAAAAAACGGTCGATACAGCGAGCCAGACACTCACCGCTAAGCTCCTCCATTATTACGTCACTTTCTGAGACTACCTCTTCATTTCCTCCAACACTACTTGTTATTAATGGTTTTCCAACAGAGGTGGTTTCCATCAATGTCAGCGGCGGCTCGAACGTATTCTTCACAAACGGTAGCACGATAACATCTGATGAAGCTACAATATCTGCTGTTGAGCAGGGATATTGATCCATAGTCAGAAATTTAACATTCTTTCTGTCTTTAAACGTATTATACTTAATATTGTCATAAATCGCTCTGATACAAACCACGAAGAAAACATCCTCTTTAACACGTGGTATTGCATCTAATAGCAGATGGAATCCTCGCTCCCTTCGCGCATCCCCATAATAGAGCACAATTTTCTTGCCAAAATCCCGAATCTCTTTGCATACCTCACCTTTCAAAAATATATCTTCGACGCCATACAATATTTTATGTACCTTCTCACTCTTCACACCACTACGAACCAATCTTCTCTTCGCATACTCTGATTGCACGACAATTCCATCAAGCCTGTTTAGAATCTTATAATTACTTGTAACATTCTTCTTAAAATCCGTGAAAGTCAAAATTGTCTTCTTCTTGAATAAAGCTTTCAGTATTGCCAAGAGTAATCCCATGTTCAACGAACCATGCCCGTGGATGATCTGTGGTTGAATCTGGCGTATTATACGGTAGCAATAGATCGGCCAAGCAGTTTTTGTCTGAAAGGAAACATGATACGGAACAAATTCTGACCCTAATCTACCTGACAACTCATGTGCCACCCTTTTTGGACCACACAACCTCTCTTTGTTATCAGGATTGCCTTTCCCATCAATGAATACAATTTTGGTTTTCACAAGTCCCTACATGAGTAGATTGATTTTTAAAGTTAATGCACATGAATTCTGTCTGCAACCATTAGGAGCATTCTTTCTATGTACTCAATGTAGTGGAGCAGGAAAGACAACTTCATTTATTCCTGAAAATTAAACAATAACTATGTTATATTGTCTGGGCTTTACACCCAGATCAATTTGAGCATCGCGAAAATTGAAGTATGACGCAGGAACCAGCATAGTAAGTTCAAGGTGTTTTGATTATGACTAAGTGAATAGAAAAGATTAAAAACTTAGTTTTTTTCTTAGATATGATAAAGAGGTGTAGCTTTGAGTAAAAAAAAGGATGGTTGTAGCTGTTATTTTCTAGTAGAAAGTATTTTAAATGGCCCTCTACTTTTGAATAGTAAATGGGTCTTTGGTGGTATAAATGATATTAACTAGAGATGAAGCTATATGTACTATTTTAGAATTTTCTAAAAACAACATAGTGACATCTCCAACAAAATTAAATAAATTGCTTGCTAGATTAAATTTAAATTTTATTCCAATAGATGTTGATTTTATGCTAAATAAATATGGATCTTATAATGCTGAATTAGTTGAATTGAATGAAAACAAATTTTTTAAGATTGAGCCATATGTTCTTGGAAATGGAATTAAAAGCCGGAAATTTATTCTCAAAACAGGAGGGAAAAATCTTTTTTTAAACTCAGTTAAGCCTAAGTTAAATAAGATTTTAACAACTGAAGATTTTGATTTGTTAAGAAATAAAATAAAAGAATTAAGTGAATTAAGAGCAGACGAAATTTCTGAGAACGAGCATAAAAAATTACTAGTTGATACTGAAGACAGATTTAAATTAGGACAAAAGATTAATGTTGTTTATTGTGATATGTATGATTTATATGAGGAATCTAAATTATTGCCTGAGAATACTCTTATTGATGTCAGTCTAAAAGCTTTAATTGAATATTGTTACTACCTCATTAAATTCATAAAAGAAGTTAGATTTAAACGTATTCCTGAAGACTATGATTATGAAGGTTATATGTTTGATTATTATTTTATAAATAACATTAATGAAATTATTCCATTCTTAAAACAACAAATAAAAGAGGCAAATAAAGATAAAATAAGAATTAACAAATATTATCAATATTTTGTAAATTCCGTGTCTGGAAGAAAGTATCCGTTTTCTTTAGACAACCCAAACCTAAATAAGTTATTGGCCTCATAAGATGGATTTAAATGAAAATGTTTATGCTTTTGATGAATGTTCTATATTACATCTGTGTAAATTAAATATTAGAAGTGCATTTAAAATATTTTTTCAGAAAGATTTTGTAGCACATAAAAATTTTAAGCAACTGAATATATTATTAGAACATTTAAGAGAGAAGAATAAAATAAGAACTAAGTTTGTTCCTAGTGAAAATTTTGATGAAAATTTGTTTAGATCTTATAATGAACTGTTGGGAAAGCAAGGCAATGTTCAAATGCTTGGAACTTCATTCAAAAAAGAGATGTTGGAACAATTAGAGAAATTTTATGAAGAGTTGAGTAAAGAATTTATTGATATAGAGAAAGATGAAAATATTAGCTCTACTAAAACATTTTTTGTAGATAACCAAAGACCCCTAACGAAAAACCCAAAAATACCTGAAGACGATGATCTAAAAATAATTTCAGCATATAGTAATCATGATTCTAGTGGGAAGAAATTATTTATTTCTGAAGATGAGCATTTTTGGGGCTACACCGATTTAATTGAAAAGGAGTATGGTTTTACTGTAGTAAAAGAATGGGAATGTCATAGATTAGTGAGTTAATCAAAACACCTACCTTGCAGTTAATAGTTCTTCCTTGCTGGTTCCGAGTAATATTCCGTATTACAGTGTTCTCTTGTGGGGACTTTACGTTCCCAGCCGAATAAAGCGATGATTGTTGTAGCGACGGCTGTATATGAGGATACCAATACTCCACAAGTCGAAGCACTACTGGATTTCCGTGACCAAGTGCTTATGGACAGTGTACTGGAACGTTGCTTTGTAAAGTTCTATTATGGTGGAGCTGGGAAAAAAATGGCTGCACTAATCAAGAATCGTTTTCCGGATTCCCTTCCCGTTATCGAACAGGTTTGGATCTTCTCGTTGACAAGTATTTCGATTCGAAGAAATAAAAACTCTTAACCCATCTCCTTAACTTCCTTACTGGTAGTCGCTTGTTCTGCTTTCTTATCATCTCTAATCCGCAGGAAGCGTGGAAATCGCAGCGCATAGCCTCCAGCACAAGTGTGATAAGGACTCTTTGTAACTTCTGCCGCAAGCACTTCTACCACCATCTCCGGTGCAAACCAGACGTCGGGAATCATTTCTTTCTTGATAGTCAGCCGTGCTGGCTGCTTCTCTCTCTTATACCGATCAAGCTTCTTAGGCAGCTCTTCCAGCATCTCATCCGTCAATCCTGTCCCCAGCTTGCAGACCGTCTCATACATGTCACTCCTGCCATCGTAAGCAGCACACAACAGTGCTCCATAAGTACCGCTTCTCTTCCCTCTACCATAAAACGCCCCCACAACAACCAGATCAAATGTGTCAGAGATCTCTGATGCATACTCTTTCTTCCATTTGATCCAGTTCCAGCCACGCGTTCCAGCCTGATACACTCCCGAAAGCGACTTGATCATAATCCCTTCATAGCCTTCTTTAAGCATCTTGTTGAAAAAGTCCTTCACTTCCTTCATGTCATCAGTGACGATCCTCTCTGCGATGGTAAGATGCTTTCCTTTATGGATGATCTTAGATAGCTCTTCTGTCCTCCTCCCATAAGGTTCATTTATGAAAGATTTACCGTTGAGGAAGAGAAGATCGAAGAACTTCGCCTGCACAGGTACTTTCTTGATGTATTCTTCCACGTCATACTTCCTTCTCCTTTGCATCAGCACCTGGAAAGGTTGGTGGTTTCCCTTTTCGTCAATAGCGATAACTTCTGCTTCAACAACAAATTCTTTTGCATCTATCTGTTTTTCAATATACTCCACCAAATCGGGAAACTGTTCAGTCGTATTCTCTAGTCTTCTTGAAAAAAGTCTTACCTCTCCTTCTTTGTTCTTGTGTACCTGAACTCTCTCACCATCATATTTGCCTTCAACAGCTAACTTTCCTGGAATCCTCTTAGCAACTTCCTCCCATTCTTTCACTCTCTGGGCCAGCATCATCTTGATGGGCCGTCCCACATGAATATCGATCTTCTCCAGACCCTCCAACCCTTTATTCACAAGTGTTTCCGCGATGACTCCCACATCCGGACATATATTATATGCTGCCTCCAGTACTGCTTTATTCTTCTTTTCTCCTGTATAAGCGATGGAAAGCGCATCCAGGACAGTCATATCACCCACCCCCATACGCAGCGTCCCAAGAGCGATCCTCACAACATATTTTGCTCCAGTAGGGGAAGCCTTCTGCAACATGGCAGCGATAGTGTTTGTCTTCAGATCCTGTGAGCCAGAACCGGTCATCTTGGCTATCTTATGCAGCTTCTCAAAAAGCTCATGCACAGTAAGCTTTCCTAGAGGGATGAGAGTCATCGGTTTCTTCTGCAGAATCTTCTCAGCAGCCAGACCAGCGTCTCCTTTCTCATGCAAAGCCTTTCTCACGTTCTGAACACTCGTCCCACCAGCAGTAGCGATCGATTTCAATACAGATTTCTCAGCGATTCCCAGGACGACACTCTCATAATCAGAAGCTATCTCTCCCAAAGTGAGGTATGTGAACATAGCAATATCTTCCTTAGGGACTTCCTTGAAGAATTCTGCCAATATCTCCCGCATCTCGTTCCCCGAAGGGGTCTTTTCCAACTCTTCATATACTTTCACCAGCTTTTTGAATCGCATATCTCAGGAGAAGAATGAGGATTATTTAAAGGTTGCCGTGCATCGGTCGAATGAACGGCAAAAACGACTTTGCGTAACTCCTGAAAGCTAAATAATTACTGTGGAACGGCGTTCAGCAAACATAGTGCAGCGCGTCTGCACAACCGTTACTATGAAACGTCCTACTGATTCATTACTGGCGAGTAAGTGTGCTCATTAACCACCAACAAAAAGAAACATTTATATATTTCCTCGTTTCTCCAATATATATGTTAGGGGGTCGTAAAATCTTTTTCCTATTTGCATTGCTCTTATTAGTATTTTCTATGGGCGTTATCTCTCTAACCGACAAACAGCTTCCAATCAACCTATTCGGCGGTAAGGAAGTTCATTCTCCCAGCGATTGGGTCAAAGAAGAGCAGATCAGGGTTTATGATGATAGAGTCATCCTGGACATTCCTGATGCCATCTGGGCAGGTTTCACCGACACCAATTCTATGGATCCATTCATTGATGAAGATGCCAACGCCATCGAGATCTTTCCCGAGAATCCTCAATCCATTAGTGTGGGGGACGTCATATCCTATAAGACTACCTACGGGACTGTAATCCATCGTGTCGTTGAAAAAGGTGAAGATCAAAAAGGATTTTTCTATATCGTAAAAGGAGATAATAACACATTCACCGATCCTTTCAAAGTTCGCTACGATGACGTAAGGGGAGTTGTTGTAGCTGTTGTTTATTGAGTACCTTGCGAGATTATTTCAACAGGAAGCTGTAATTATCGCTACTACAAACCGTTTTATACGTAGAGTCCATCCCTATGGAGTATGCGAGGCTACATCTTACCTTTGGCTATAGGGCTGTCCCTAGCAGGAGTACGGGCAACCTCTGCCGATGAACTTTTCTTTGAAGAGGATCCCCAAGATAGATTGATGGAGAAACGTGACGAGATATCTGCATTAGTATGCAGAGGTAATTAAGAATGAGAAAATACCTTCTTGCCCTCCCCTTACTTCTCTTACCCTCTCCTACCCACGCCAAAGGTAATCTGGAGAAGAAAATCAATTCCTGTCTTGAACAGTGTTCTCTCAGAACTGAATACCAAGTAGGAGACTTCAGGAGAGCAGCCAGATGCGTCCGCAACACAAAAGCAAAAAGCTGCCTTCTCAAAGCTGTCGGTGGAGAATACTTCTATAACATTCTCAATACAGACAAGGTGTCGCTTGCTGCTCACGCGGCGACTTATGTTCTAAGAGTAGCAGAGAAAGTATTAGCTGATATTGAGATGACTCCTCCCTACTCCTCCGCTTCCTGTAAGCAATTCAAAGAAGAAGCTAGAAAGGATCTCATCGGTGCGACTGGAGAGTTGCGCTACGTCATCAGGAAGGTAGAGCGGAAAGTGCCACCCATCCAAAAAAAAAGCACCTACCAGCGGGCAAAGAAAGGACTGCAACGCAGACTGGTAGAAAAAAGATGGCAGATCCAGTACACCAAGTGTCCAAAGAAGAGGGTATTTTATATCTATCGGAAGTGATAGAATTCTCCAGTGTACCTCATCCCCCAGGTTAGCTACTCTCCAGTCACTATTCTGCCAAAAACTTTAAATACAACCGTCTCTAGATCACTCCAAAATGGAACACAGTAAATATTGTATGGGTGCTTTACCCGTAAGCAAGATCTCTCTGGATAACATCTGCGGTTCGGATGAGAACAATATAATCCTTTTCTGGGCCCCCCGCAGGGCGGAGATCCAACGTTTTGTTGAGGTAGCAAAAGCAGTCCATCAAAGTGGAGGAAAGCCCAAGATACTTGATATCGGTTGCGGCTCAGGTTTACTTCCATATCTACTTGCGATTACAGAAGAAGTTGATGTTATTGGTATGGACCCAGATGAAGAAACATTGGCCAAAGACACATATTCTCATCCTAATCTTAAGTTTAAAGTAGGCGACGCAGAGGATGCGGTTGTCCGCTACGTAAATCAGGTTGATGTAGTATTAAACTCCTGGATGCCTGGCAACCTCAACCTTACCCCACAGATCCGCAGGGTCAACGCGCGGGCAATTATCTACATCAGAGAAGCCGAAGCGACCGGAGTACCTGAATATACCTATGATAGTTATCTCTATGATGAAGAGACTGGTGAAGAAACCCCAAATCCCGTCAGAAGAGCAGATGTTGTCAGCTACGATCCTGGAAGCAGCTACCGGCGCGCATACGGTTGGTGGGGACCTTCAAATGGCGATATTATAACTTTGTCTAGAAGGCTCAAGGGGGATGCTTATTATGGGCGTGTACAGGATAATAATGGAATCGATATCCAGATAAGGAGAGACATACCCCTTCCTCAGATCCCCCCAATCCACATTGGTGATGATCAGAAATATCCATGGGAAAAACAAATGGAACAAGCAGGCAGCTACCTGGAAAACATAGAAAGAGTTGAAGATTGGTAGGGTTCTTCATGTCTTTTCTTCATAAGTAAAGAATTCTGCTGGTTGCAAGGCTTCTCCCAAAGCGTTAATATCCTGATAGGATTTCCTGTCATTATATATTAACTTCCTACCCAGATTGCCTATATCGTAACTTAGCTTTCCCACGACGTGTGGAAAGGTAAGCAGAAACAATCCCCATAAGTAGGAGTTGTCTTCATTTTTGTGCTGGCCATAATTATGAAAAGTTTCAACATCAATGTCGTAATTGGCAATGCATGAACCTGCTGATGCTATCCCTCCGCATATCCCGCCAAGGATCCCTCCTAAGAAGATACCGCCAACTTGATCTACTTTTTCAAATCCGATAATGGCTCCGCCGACCGCTCCTCCCACTATCCCTCCCACAAGTGGCACATACAGAGAGATCTTCTTGGGCACGGAGTAAAGTGATTCCTTCTTCTCAAAACTCTTGCAGAGCTCCTCTCCCTTCTTCTCATCCTTTACCCAGAAGTAATTCAAATACCTCTTACCCTCAGTTCCGTTGCTTACATGCAATACATCAATGTTCTCAGAAGCCTTCCTTAAACGAAAATAGGCAGTGGTCTGATGCGTCATCCCCTCAGATGTAGTATCAATCTTCCTTTCCTCGTACCCTAATGTTTCGAGCACTTCCCCCAGTTCTTCCATGTATTCTTTACTCATGGGATTCCTACCAGGCAGAGTGCACTCGTACTTCTCTTCAAACACTGCCATAAGTCCATTCATCTTCCTCTGCAGGGCAATAGGTGGAACAGATGCTTCCCTGTATTTGGTCAAAGCACGTGCAGAACTTATGTCAAGACCAACTTCGTCCTCCTCAGTCCCTCCCAGTTTCTTCTGCAGCTTCTTTAGCTCACCTGCCAAATGCTCGGAGTTCTCAAACCTATTCTTCTGTTCATGTCCCAGCATCCTGAAAAGGATTTCTTTTAGTCTGTCATCTATCTTCAACGCAGTGAATATCTCATCATCATGCATCGCATCATACTTGTCATGTCCCACAAACTGAGGATGTTTTCCTGTCAGCAGGAAGTAAGCGGTCTTTGCCAGACTATAATGGTCGTCAGTAGTCTCATACTCCCCTTTGATGCGGCAGTAACCAGGAGTTCCTTTGATGGTCATGGTTATCGTTGCGCTGGCCTTGTTCTCACGCAGCAGACCAAAATCAATCAGAGAATACTTGCTTACTTTCTTTTCTCCTTTTTGATCCTCATCATCTACATGAGTGCATATGATGTTCTGTGGTTTGATGTCCCTATGAACAAGATTATCTTCATGCAAAGGCTGCAGATAATTAGTAGCGATCTGCATCATGAACTCAACGACTTCATTCTGGGTGAACACTCTTTCTGTCTGCAACACTTCCTGCTCAAGATTCAGCCCTTCGATGTAATCTCCCACTACAGCGATATCCAGTAGGTTGACAGGGAAAGAAGTATAATTAGTATCCAGAGCAGTATTCACCCTCCGGAATTCAGTACGAAGTTTCTCTTCCAGCTGAGATACGGTAGAAGAGCCTGTAGTGACCAGTTTTATTACCTTTGCTTTACCTTCTTTGTCCACGGCAAGATAACTGTAACCCTCTCCTCCATTCCCCAACTTTTCCTGGATGACATACTCCCCTTCTCTGTGAGGATCGTCGATGACAAAACCTTCTTCCAGATTTTCGATAAGAGAGTGGTCTATCAGTTCAGTATCAGACAGTATAGTACTAGCATCAGAAACTGCAGCGGCTGCGTCATCAGTAGTGACTAGACTGACCCCCCTATCTGTTTTGCTCATAATAGTTGTTGTGAAGTATTGACATATTTAAAGTTTTTGGTGATTTTGTAATCAGAAAGTAGCAAATTGCGCGGCTCCGGGTCTAACTTATCATCAATGTTAAGGACGGATTTAATCAATACCCAGCTCTTTCATGATCTTGTCAAGCTTCTGGTTGATTCCCGCCAACCCTTTACTATAATCTTTACCAGAACCATTAGATTTAGAACCTTTCTTATAACAATCAAAACAATATATAGGTTTATCAGAACTAGGTTTAAATGGCACTTCACACCTCTTCTTACATGAATCACATGTAACTGTTGTTCTTTCCTCGGGTTTTCCACCAGATTTTGAATCCCTCCTTACAAATTTTCTTTCTTTTCTCCTTCCGGATTCCCTCTTCCTGGAAGGCCTTTCTCTATCTTTATATTGAGTTGGTGCCTTCTGCTTGAATCGTGCCATTATCACTTTGTTTTATTGCGTATTTATAAAGTTATGTTAGAATTTAATCATTATACCATTTTGGAAACACATTACTTTGACTGGGATAGCTTTGTAAAAAAGAAGAATATCCCGCTTTGTGCTATATAGAATTTTTTAGCCTACTTTTCAGTACATTTTATAAATAAGTCCTGTTTTTCACTACTTAAACGGATTTAGTTGTTCAAAATCAAGAGTAAAGATTTTTCACTATTTCTGAAGCGAGGTATAACAATGAGAAGAGATAACCGGAGAGGATCAACACATGGTCATAATGATCGAGGAAGTTTCAATAAGAGTTGGTCAAACTCTACCCCAAGAGAAATGCATAAAGCTACCTGTGCAGATTGTGGAAATGAATGTGAAGTACCATTCAAGCCCACAGAAGGTAGGCCTGTATTCTGCAGAGAATGTTTCAGGAAAAAAAGGGATAGGTTTTGATGATGGTTGATTACAAAATCGTAAAATACTGTAGATTTTGTAGAGAGAGGTTTGTTGTAGAGAGAGGACAAGTAAGAGTAATTTACTGTGATAAGTGCCAGAAGAAGGTACTTAATGAAAAAGAAAGTAAAAACTAAGTTTATCTTAGTGGAGGAATAAAATGGAAGGAAGAGTAAAATTCTTCAATGACATGAAGGGTTTTGGATTCATAGTGGCCGACGATGGAAAAGAGTACTTTGTACATCAGTCCGGCTTGAATGAAGGAGTCATTCTAAAAGAGAATGATCAAGTTTCTTTCGACGTCGTTGACGGAGAAAGGGGTCCAAAAGCTGTAAACGTGTCTTTGTCAGAAACTTCAAGTGAAGAATAAGAAAGAGAAACGTTGGTATGCGTATAAGTTTTTTTTGTATTTGTTTAATTTATAAATTCTGCTCTTTATTGCCAACACATTACCCACACTTTTACCACTAATTATATAAACCAAAACATCTTTCCTCTATCAAGAGGTAGATAGATGTTAGAACTAATCCTCATTAAAAATTTTACTGTGGCCCTTGTATTAGGCGCACTTGTTGGTCTGGAGAGGGAATATGCCCGCTACAAAAAAAGAGGACATGATTACGCAGGCATAAGGACTTTTCCATTGATAGCTCTCTTCGGAGCGCTCTCTGCCTACATGGGAGAACTATATTCTATATATCTGCTGCTTGCAGGGATAGTCCTCACTGGATTGTTGATCATAGCTGCCTATTTTGCTATGAATCGGAAAGAACATTCCAAGTATATGGGGGCAACTTCTGAGATGGCAGGTTTCATAACCTTCTTCATAGGTGTGCTCTGTTACCATGGACATCTGTCATTCTCTACACTTCTGGCGATCGTCGTAACTATTATCCTCTTTGCAAGATCGATGCTGCATGGTTTTGCAGAAAAGATAAGTGCAAAAGAGATGGGTGACACTTTGAAATTTGCGGTGGTCGCTTTTGTGATCCTACCCTTCCTGCCCAATAAAGGTTATGGTCCCCTTGAGATATTCAATCCATACATCATCTGGTTGATGGTTGTATTCATCTCAGGGATAAGTTTTGCTGGTTATATCCTGATGAAATGGTTCGGCGAGAAAGGGATTACCCTCGCCGGAATCTTAGGGGGGTTGGTGAGCAGCACAGCTGTTACGACGGGTTTTGCAGCCCGAAGTCTCAAAGAGAAGAAAGTGTATCCTGCCCTGGTAATGGGAGTTGTTCTGGCCAATGGAATAATGTTTATAAGGATTCTCATCGAAGTGTTTGTACTGAACCGCAGCTTGTTCTCCCAGATGCTTGCTCCGATGCTGACACTGGCTGTGATTACAGCAGGATTCTCCTATTTTATGTGGAAGAAATCGAAGAAAGTTAAAGGTAAGATTAAACTTGGCTCTCCTTTCACCATCGGGCCAGCGCTTAAGTTTGGGGCTTTCTTTGCTGTGATACTGGCTCTTGTAAAAATTGCTGATGTCTACCTCTCATCAAAAGGGGTCTATCTAGTCAGCATTATTTCGGGTTTTGCCGATGTGGATGCGATCACTGTTTCCCTTTCCCAGCTAGCAAAGGTAGAATTGGCCGAATCTACGGCCAGAAACGGAATAGTACTTGCTGCCCTGACGAATGTTGCTGTAAAAGGAGGGATCGCCTGGTGGTTTGGAGGGAAAGAATTTGGCAGGATTGTCCTTGGATTCTTTGCTGTGTTGATCGCTGTCGGAGCTGCTTTGTTGTTCTTGCTGTGATATATTAGGACTCTTCTACCCAAATTCCCAAAAATTTTATATATTATGGCTTCCACGCGGTATGTAGAGGGGATTGGGGGGACAAAAATGAGCAAAATAGAAGATAAAGACACATTAAGAGGACAACCATTTATTGCAGAGATACAAAAGTACGACAATCCACAGGATCTTGCGTGTGGCCAATCGGTAGAAAGAAAATGCGATTTTTGCTTTTATAGAGCTTACGTAGGCAATGAGGATGATGATTGTCACATCGTGGATGATCTGGCTAAGAAGTTCTTTGATCTCCCACAGGACAAATTTCTTCCAAAACAGCTAGAAGGCAAGGAATTAGGAAATTACTGTAAGCACTTTGTTGATTACAGGGCAGAATAAGCTGGTGCAAAAAGAGAAAAGATTCTTTGACAAATTTTATTAATAATCAAATTTAACATCCTCCCCAACCATAAATGGTGGGGATTCCTAGGTAGGGAGATAATGTATTT
>CAZWBB010000013.1:0-50560 GCA_964632045.1 uncultured Methanosarcinales archaeon
CAGCACACATGAAATCATCACCACAGACAGGATTGGCATAAGCACAGCCTTCTCTTAGGATGCATTGATCATCAACACATTGCTCATTGTCCGCGCAAGCTGGCTCGTCAAACTGACAGCCCCTCAAGCACATGCCTTCACTACATCCAAATTGACAGCCGCCAACCTGGAAATCAAATACTTCACTGACACACTGCGATTGGGGAGAGTTTGGATTAAGACAGTTGAATTCCAAGTATGGCTGATGGATCGTTCCATCTATCCCGCAGAAAGGCTGCTCAATGAATCTCGATTCGCCGCAATCAGAAGAGATCCTGCAATTCACGGTGAACTGCCAGGTATCACTTTCCAAGGTGACCCCATCATTAGTTACTGCAAACACCTGCCAATCATATTGATGGCCACCGTGTTCCAGTTGAAACTGCTCCGGTAGACGGAAGTGCTCATTGTAGATCGCATCATTGCAGCAGAGTTCTTCATCTGAACCGTGGGGATAGACCTTTACCTGGTAATGATCTCTGTGAGCGACCGGCTGCCAGCGGAAAGTAGGAGAATTCACCCAGATGGTGGCATGATTCTCTGGCGAGTCCAAAACCGGAGCGTTCGGCAATACATTTATCCTCAGGTTGCGATCATCGCTGGTGTGCTGGTCATACACTTCAAAATTGAAATCGTAGGTCGATGCCATATCCTGATCCGGCAGCCAACGGAAGTTGCATGGGTCCCAATGACTGTCTCCTGAACAATCTCCATCTCTGTCCAGGACTACATGGTTTAACCAGGGCATCTCTGGAGAACCGACAAAATCATACCGGAACCACAATTCGTCATCATCAATGTCTGAACCGACCACAGTCACTTCAAGCTGTTGTCCTTCATATATGTCTATCTCATCTCCACAGGCGAATCCATTGCAACGAAGTGCATTCAACACAGGCGGATGATTCCCGATCTCAAAATCATAGGTTGTCTCACTGAATCTCTCCATGTTGTCACAACAACCATCAGCAAAGCAGCCATCACCATTGTCACATCCTTCCCAGCAATCGAACCAGATCTTTGTAGAAAGAGTGTATTCCTGATCTCGACGTAAGTCTTGCGGGAAATCCCATTCGAATTCTATGTTCTTCCTTTCAAGCGGCTCATAATTAAGTTCCTGCCAAGGCAGATTACATACTGTATCTCCATCTTCATCAAGTATTGTCGCTCCTAGATATACGCGACCGCTGAAGTAAGCCCAATAGTTTGTGGCTTCGACATCAAAAGTTATTGATCCTCTGTCTTGATCGGAAGAGATCTCATCAATAAATACCAAAGGATGGTTGAAAGTTTCCCAAACATATTCTGCACAGGAAAAATATTCATCCGGACCCCGGGAACAATCATGCCGTGGGGCCTCATTTTCGTAATAATCAATCAACTCACTCATCAGATCACGTACAGAACTGAATGTAGGGTATAGTAATTCGTCATCCTTTCCAACTATTGTAGCACCTATATCACTAAAAAAGTGGACTACTCTGTAAACGCCGCTGATCATCTCTCCACCCGTATAGATGATCGAATTAAACGTGTAATCTTCAATATTATCCCCCTGCCCTCTTGAAAATCCGACGATGAAAGAAATTCCTATGTCAAACAGCGGCAGATATTGGTTGGCTGTCTCGATGGAATTAAGAGCATTCCTCAGCGCAGGTGTTGTGTATATCAAATCATCCAGCCAGTTGCCGATCGTGGCCATCCGCAGGACCTGCACTGAATGACCTCCCATATCCACAGTTGCCCAGTAGTACCTGTAACCCCCGTATTCCATGCTCACCATGTCATAGAAGTCTATGAAACCACGTATCGATTCTCCGGTAAGTATAACTGCATCCCATTGCGTCTGCGCCCGATCCCATCCGTCATCAAAACTCCCTACAACATCTGAAAACTCACCCGTATCTACTCCATTAACTTCGACATCATTGATCACCGACAGAAAAAAATCAGGAGGAAGCAGCAGGGCTTGTGCCTGGTTTATGTTTATCACACACTGGTTATTCTGACATCTGAAACCCCCCTCACAATCACCGTTACCATTGCAGGCATCCTCAGCTAAAGTACATACTCTATCCTGACATTGCTGATGAGCTGCACAGACGTTTCCACAGCTACCACAATTATTGTTGTCGTCATTGAGATTATGTTCCTCATCTGCTCCATCCCTGCAATTGTTATCTACTCCATCGCAGACATCTTCTGCGTTTGGGTGGATGTTACCGTTATTGTCATCACAGTCATCATCATTTTCCACATATCCTTGAGGAGCTCCGCATGATTCTTCTGTTGAATGGAGATTACCAAACCCGTCTCCGTCATTGTCCCTATAGTAAGTGCGATCCGCATGCGCCTCTGGGTCGTCATCATCACAATCATCTCCTCTTGCACAGCTTTCACCGTACCCATCACCATCTTCGTCCTCGCAGGATTCACCATAGATCCTAAAAGTGAAGTCATTGTTGCTGTCACCATCATTTGTTGAAGATCTTCCATTCTGGTATGCATCATGGTTGCTTCTTTCCCAGGCAAAATTTGGGGAACGCAGGAGAGCATCTCCTTTGTAGAGAACTACTACTTTGTACGTTCTTCCCGACTGTACATCTATCGGGTTGTCAAAACGGACATCCTCCCAGCTGAAACTGTTGATGGACAGTCCACAGATCCTGTTACCAAGCTTTGAAGCGATGGTATTATCGTTTCTGTCTCTGATCTGTACATCAAAAGTCTCCCTACCGCTTCTGCAGGGATCCCATTGAGTAGGTTGGAGAGTCTTCAGTTTCAGTTGAACTCTGGTTATCCTCTCAATATCCTGTGGGATGAATGTCTGTGTGGCATACATATGCCTTTCATCATTTCCCTGACCGCAGTGTCCGACAGAGCAGGCATAATAGAACTCATAGCTTTCTCCACCATCCGTCTGTTGCACGTCTGCATCGGCAGATATTAAAGGCAGCAATAGAATCATCAAAACCAGCATAGATATTTCTCTTTTCATTGAATTTCCCCCTTTGTTTTTGTGTGTTAACTACCCTGAGCTGAAGTCCGAAAGGGATACCAGATAAGCGAAGCTTCTCCGAGTACCCAGAGCGTAGCGGGGTTGGTAACATCCCGGAAATTTGCCAATTCCTTCACCGGAATGAATTCCAGAGATTTCCTTCGCAAATTTCCGTGATCTAAATACAGGTCATCCTACTATTAATAGTTATTTCAGTCAGAATTAGATGTATAATTAGATATTACTACATTTATTTAAGAATAATGAGATGTTTACTCAACTTTATGCGTCTGGATAATAAGGACACACAGATTTTGGAAACCCTCAAAGAAAATTCCAAGTTATCAACCTATAAAATAGCCCGTAGGACTCTTATCCCCGTCGCCACTGTCCACAACCGAATCAAGAAGCTGGAAAGGAACGGAGTTATCCAGCAGTACAGTGTTTTGTTGGACGAGAAAAAGCTGGGTAATATCCTGACGGCTTACGTTTTGGTGCATTATGACATCTATGCCTTCGGCAACAAGAATGATCTGGAGAAATTGAGGATAGAACTGTTATGCCTGCCGAAAGTAGAGGAAGTGAAATATATCACTGGCCAGTTTGACATCCTGTTAAAAGTGCGGCTAAAGGATATGGATGAATTAAGTACCATCATCCTCAACAAGCTGAGGAAGATCCCTGGAATCGGGCAGACAGAGAGCATCTTTGTTTTGGAGAATGTGAAGTGAATATCCAACTTACTCCTCCACCATCAAAAACTATTTAAACCCAAAACTCCCCTGAGCGGAGATGGACACTTCCGAAAAGATAATCCATTTTCTTAAGATAACGGGACCAACTCTTCCAGCAAAAGTAGCCAAGCATCTGGACACAAATATCCTGTTGGCTTCAGCCCATCTTTCTGATCTTAAGTCACAGGGAAAGATCAAGATCTCGAGCTTGAAGATAGGCGGTTCTCCACTTTACTTCCTGCCCGGGCACGAGGAAAAGCTGTATGACTTTGCAGCAGGTAACATGAACGTAAAGGACCTGGATGTCCTGAACCGGTTGAAGGAAAGGCAGGTGTTGAGGGAGGAAGAGCTGGACCTATTAGCGAAAGTTGCCTTGCGTTCACTTAAAGATTTTGCTGTACCTCTAAACGTCAATGCTCAGGGAAGTACAGAACTGTTCTGGAAGTGGCATCTGCTGCCTCAAGAGGAGACTAATGCAGTTATTGGTGAAATTCTGAGAGGAGAAGCACCTCAGAAAGAGGAGGTTGCTCATGAAGAAGAGACTGCTCAGAGAGAAGAGGTTACAGCCGTCGAGGAACCTGCAGCCAAAGAAGTTGTTCCTGAAACGCGTATCCCTGACAAAGAGCCGGAACAGGAAATTCATCCTGAGCCGCAACCAGGGCCTGCTGAGCCAGATATCAAACTACCAAAGGAGACAGAGGCACAGCCTTCACTTGAACCAGAGGTGAGAAGTACTGGCGAATTGCGGCAGGAAGTGGAGAAGAAAGAAGAACAGAGAACCCTTGCAGAAGAAACTCCTAAGAAGAAACCGCTGCTCGCAAAATTGAAAGAAAAGATCACTCGAAAAAAATCCCCTGTTCCCGACACTTTCTTACCAAAAATAGAAGAATTCTTCAATGAACTCACCATCGATATAGAAGAGCAGGATATCATCAGGAAGAATTCAGAGATGAATTTCATCATCAAGGTGCCTTCTGTAGTGGGAAAGATAAATTATTTCTGCAAGACAAAAAACAAGAAGAGATGCGACGAGAAGGATCTCTCCACAGCCTATATGGAAGCGCAGATGAAGAAACTGCCCCTTCTGTTCTTGTACACCGATGATCTTACTAAGAGAGCAAAAGAGATGTTCGATTCTGGAGCCTTTGAGAATGCTGTTTTGAAGAAGGTGGAGTGAACTGTTGTTGATTACCACACACACCCCATTCACCCAGAACTACTCGCCAATAGTAAGTTTCATAAATGTTGGCTGCTTGTGATAGAAGTATGTATAATCCAGCCAGAAATGAACTCTCCTATCAGTTACAGTATTTTTTCCAACTAAGGACCAACATCAGACGAATTGAATCTCAGCTTACAGGGATACTTAAGACAATTGACACTTATGTTGAGGACCTACAAGAGATTTATGACCATAAAGAGCTTGAGGAAGATGTCCCGGAAGTCCAGCAGAACCTATTGGGCGTACTTAGCCAACATGAGTCGGCTGTGGTGCAAAATATTAACGCAAAGTACCCTCTATTACACTTCCCTGCCTCCAAGGTCGAGATATTTGGTCTGGAAGGTGATTATGTAATTGGATTCAATTTAGTAGGGCGCACATTTCACGGGTGGAGCAATTGGCAGCCCTCTGGGGAAGAGGCAGAAGAATTGATCGAAGAAATGGAAGTAGCATCTTATCCGTACAAGCTTTGGAGATGGTCCTGTGATAAGTGGAAGGAGTTTAGAATTGAACAACGTGATGACCAGAAAGGGTTCGCCCTAAGAAAAAGAATATCTAAATCAAACAACGACTTTCACCCAGTTTTTGCCACAGTACATGGAAATCCATATCTTTTGGTTTCTTTCCCTGATCTTGGCAGTACGGTTGGATGTTCTGTCAAATATCATACAAATGATAATGTTCGATCTCTTCATAGATCATTAATAGAAAGAAACAATCAAGAAAGGAAACATTTACATAACATCACCTCCACATAGGAATCATGGGCTTAAACTTCAAAGATCTCATCGTTAAAAAAGAAATCTCCATCAAAGACCTAAAGGACAAAGTAGTTGTTGTAGATTCATACAACCTTCTTTATCAATTCCTCACTACCATCCGCTCTATCGACGGTTCTGCCTTGACCGATTCAAAAGGCAGAATCACTTCTCACCTCATCGGATTGTTCAACCGCACCACTTCTTTGATGGAAGAGGGTCTCAAATTGGTATTTGTCTTCGACGGCAAACCTCCGGCGATCAAACAGAAGACTTGGGAAAAGAGGACGGCGGTCAAAAAAGAAGCCTCTCTTAAACTGAAAGAAGCCGAAGAAGCTGGTGATGTGGAAGGGATGAGGAAATTCGCTTCCCGTACTGCCGTCCTAAGCAGAGACATGGTGGAAGATGCCAAGAGGATCATCACTACCCTTGGACTTCCCATCGTCCAGGCTCCTTCTGAGGGGGAAGCACAGACTGCCTATATGGTAAAAAAGGGAGATGCTTATGCTTCCATCAGCCAGGATTATGACAACCTTATCTTTTGCTGCCCATTGCTGGTGCGCAACCTTTCCATCGCCGGCAAAAGGAAAAAGGCTGGCAAGTTCGCCTATACTACTGTGAAGCCGGAGATTATTGAGCTGAGGGAAGTGCTTGAACACTTGCATCTGAAACTGGATCAGCTCATTGTTCTGGCCATACTGGTGGGAACTGATTACAATCCTGGCGGCGTCAAAGGAATCGGGCCGAAAACAGCCCTCAAACTGCTAAAAGAGTTCTCTGGTGATTATAATTCCCTTTTTGAGAAGGCAGAATGGGAAAAACATTATCCTGACCTTTCCTGGAAGGAGATTTTTGACACGATAAAGCACATTCCTGTTTCTGATGATTATGAACTGAAGTGGGAGAAGATCGATGAGGAAGCCCTGCTTGATTTGTTGATAAAGGAACACGATTTCAATGAGGATCGTGTGAGAAGCAAATTGGACAAGCTGCAGGAGAAGAAAGGAAAGTTATCGCAGAAGGGATTGAGCAGTTTTTTCTAAGGGACCTGGTTTATCCTTCTACTATTCTGTCTTACCAACAGTATACAAAGCAAGGGCTGGAGAGAGGAAAGCGACTACGTAAGGCGCCTGTTCTCCGATGAAAGGCAACGCTCCTGCCAGCAGGATGTCCACGCTGTAACCTATCGTAATACCACCGTATTTTCCAGCCAATCCAAACCTATCTTCTCCTATCCTCCCAAACTCACGGGGGATGAAGTTGATCAGACCGTCTGCCTTCTGTATGCAATCATCAATAGTTGATTTATCCATGCTTCTTTTAGGGTTAGGATTGCTGATAAAGGTTTGTTGTATGGGGGGCTACGGCGGGTATTTGACATTTACACCGAAAATTTTATAAATATCTATAATTTAGAATAGATATCTGGAGTGATTAGTGTGTTTGGTGAAGATTTGTACTGGAAAAGGAAACTGCTGGTATTTACCTGGCACTTTAAGAAAGAATATGACATGATCAACAAACCAATTGAGTTTGTGTTAGAGATATTGGAAAGGGGTGAGCATCACCTCATCTCCAGGAGGCAAAACAAATTCAATGTCTTTTTCCCTTATCAACAAAAGTATCTTTGTCTATCTTACGTAGAACACGAGAACATCATCCTCATTCACATTAAACCCATAACTAAAAAGCCGGAGGACAGAAGAAAATGACAACTCGAGCTTTGAGCAATCCTCCGGGGAGGATAAAATGAAGAAATTCATGAATAACTGCTACAAATGTAATACCGCCGTCAAAGCAGCTAAGTGCATTAAGGAAGGGATAGAGTTAGACTGTCTTAGGTGTCCTAAGTGTGGTGAAGAATTCTTCACTTCCAGTGAGCTAGTGAAATTTGATGTTTTGACAGGCAGGAGGAAGATGGTACGCAAGTTTGGGATACTTGGAGATTCTATGATCATGCGTTTCCCACAGCATGTGCTGAAGCATTACCAAATCAAACCAGGAGACTATGGGGTCTTCGAAGAAAGGCCAGAAGGAATTTTGATAAAACCGATACGCGCGAAAGAACTGACGTCATGAGAATGTTGACCAGAAGATACGAACTCCCTGAGATGAGCGAAGGCTTCGCATAGATACGGAAAGGAGAGCAGGGTTGTTGTTAACGATAATCACAGTCAACGTTACCGCTATTTTCTTTTTTTCCATCATTCTTCTCCTCTCTGAATCTGGATCATCTCTCCTCTAAGTATTTCTTCAAAAGGTTGAAGCACACAGAAGTTCGGGAAAGCTTTTCCATTAGTCCATCTGCCATTCTTATCATTGATGATAATGTATTTATTTTCTCTTACAAAGAGGAGTTCACGTGCATCCACATAATCTCGAAGGATATCGCCAGCTCCTTTACAGTAATGTTTGACAGTGTGTGGAAAGCAAGCGAGTTCCACCCCATAGCAGAAGCCAAGAAAAAAATACCCTAGTCTGATTACTTACTTCCCATAGCCTTTACTAACCTTCTCACTCCAGAAGCTGGGTAAGTCGTTACTCACAAAACCACAATAGACATCAGCATAGATATATGTAAGTCCAACGTCTCCTTTCAACTCATTGAAGTCCTTCTCAGCCTTCTGATAGATATCCTTTATCTTCTTCCTTTCAAAATCCTTCTGCAATAGTGAGCTTGGTTTCAGAATCAGATAGTCAGCCTGGCGGATGGCATTGATCTCCAGGTTGGCTGATGACTGGGAGATGAATATGACAGAGATGTCTTTATGGCGGGAGATAAGCAGAAGGTCTGACAGCAACTTGTTGGCAGAAGTCATGGCCTTTCTGCTGCTGAATTCTATGCCTGATTCATCGATGAGGATGATCGCCCCGTTCTCTAACTGTGAGAGGTCATTGATAACCTTGATCCAAGAGGGTAATGTCTCTTCTTTGAAACCCAAAGCGTAAATCCTCTTGGCCGTTTTGGCCTTGAAATTCTCCAGCAACCTCATACCGATGGCACTCTTGCCAGTTCCCCTAGCTCCCAGGATGATACCGATTGTGCTCTTGTTTTTGAGCAGCTTGTTTTCAAATGATGAAAAATCTCCCTGTTTATTCTTTATTTCATTTAGAGAAGAAAACCTTGCCTGGTTCTTCGGTCTTTTCTCCTGAAACTGCTTTTGTTCACTCCTCTTTTTGCCTTGCTTCCTTGCTTCAACAATCTTACTGTATGAATTCTTTGACAGCCACCAGATCCCTCTTGCTGGGTAGAGGATGAGCAGCTTAAGGATTCCCAGCGATGCTTTCTTACCAAATTTGGCCAGTTTTTTCTTAGTCCTTTTTTTCATCTGGCCAGAGAAATCGTAGAAATTTAAATAGTTATCTGAAGAAACAAAGAAAAAAAAACTAAATATGGGTCAGATCAGTACTTTCCGGTTCTGTAACTGCTTTATATCCGCCAAGTATGGGAGACATTGCTCCAACCAAATAGGGGAGGGCACCACCAAATGGAATAAACCAGCCAACTACTCCAGCAGCAGCTACTTCTGCTACGTACCCAACTGTCCATCCCCCTACTTTGCCGACTAAACCCAATTTCTCTTCTCCAGCTTCACCTAATCTTCTAGGGATATAATTTACCAAACTTTCTGCTCCGTATGCAACTCGCTTTCCTAAAGTTATCTTTTCCAAACTCGTATCGCTCATTTTAATTCCTCCCCTCAAACGCTCACCAACCACCACCGGTTAACTACTAAAAAGAGACATTAGTTTATAAAACTTCCCATTTTCCGGGCACCTGGCCTGTTGTAGAAACCCCAACAACAAACCATTAAGAAGTTTGCATTGATTTTTCTTACCTTGATGGGACTAGAAACAATTATATATGATTTACAAGAGAACGAGCAGCAAGCAAGGGGGTGTAGGATGAAAGATGTAATATCAATGCGGGATTTTTCTAAGGAACAGATTATCAGTGTTCTGGATGCTGCGAGAGACGTGAAGAAAGCGATGCATGATCCTTCGTATAATGCTGTATTCAAAAGCAAGTATGGCAGGGATGTCAATAACCTGCTGGAAGGTCTGCTTGTCGGCACCTTGTTTCTGGAGAACAGCACCAGGACCTTCTTCTCCACCAGAACAGCCGTTATCAGAGCGGGAGGAAGGGTGGATGGGTTCCCTTCTCAGGTATACACTTCCCTTCAGAAAGGAGAAACATGGGGTGACACTTCAATAATGTTCCAGGTTTTCTCTTACAATGCGATCGTAATGAGAAGCACTACTGAAGGATTGCCCAGATGGACAAAGATCTGTTTGGAGAAAGCTCACAATCATCTGCAATCGCATCATAATCAGATCAGTCTGCCCTTTGGTTACAGTATTCCCAGCGTGATTAACGGAGGAGACGGAAAAAATCAGCACCCCACACAATGTTTCCTTGACTTGTTCACCATGCGAGAACTTGCTCGAGCTAATGGAAGAAGCTTAGAAGGGATGGATCTTGCTTTGTTGAACGATCTTGCTCACGGCAGGACAAATGCTTCTTTGATGTCCGTCGCCCATCTCTTTGATTTCAAACTCCATTTCGCTTATCCCAAGAGGTTCGGACCGAGTGAACACCGCCTGGAAGACCTGAGGAGGAAAGGTGTCCAATTTTATGATCATAAAGATAATTTCAAAGAAGCGATGACAGCTTCTTTCATCGCCTACCACTCCCGCCCGCAAAAAGAAAGGGTCGGCAAAGGAGAAGATCTAATCTCGATCAAAGAAAAAGGCAAGATCTGCAAGGCAATGTATGATGAGATGGGAGAAAGGGCGCCATTCCTGATGCATCCTAAACCAGTCGATGCAGAGACTTTCGAAGAGATCGCCCACGATATGAACTATCATCCTAAGAACATGACCAATCTGCAGGCATCAAACGGTTTGTATGTCAGAATCGCTCTTTTGGCCCTTTGCCTGGGAAGGATGAAAACAGAACGTTCCGATTACTGCGAGTGGAAAGACCTTAAAGGACTAGAATTGATGGAACTGCCAGTAAGGGAGATAGCACAAAATCTGGATCCAAAATACTCCCGCTCAGGCTGCATCAAGAGAGATGGTGTGGTAATTGACCATATCCCCGCCGGGATGGCCAGAAGATTGGCAGGTGTATTAGGTTTGGAAGGCAAAGGAGTACCCAAAGTAATCTCTGATTACATGCCGGTAGAAGGGGGTAAGAAACCTGTGAAAGACATGCTCAAGCTACATTGTTACTATGAGCTATCTCAGGAACAACAACAAGCGATCGCACTTATTGCTCCAGAAGCCACAGTCAGCATAATCAGCAATGGAGAAGTAGCAAGAAAGTATCGCCCAGTATTAGGGAATTACATCAAAGGCCGTGTCAAGTGCAGCAATCAGGCCTGTGTCACAAACATCACAAAAGAGCATGCACGCCCCAAGCATCTGGTAGAGAAAGTTGATGGTAAGATTTTACTGCGCTGCAAGTATTGTGAGATTCCCGAATCGATTCCCAATATATATGCAGAGAACAGGTTCATATATCTGGATGAAAACCGAGGAGGAGAAGCAGATAAACGAGGTGAGACAAATGGTATTTAATCAACAGGAATTTAACAGTTATGTTTTGGAGAATGACGTTATCGGTCTTTTTGAGCAACCGATTACACTTAAGTCAGGAAGAATATCTAATTGGTATGTCAATTGGAGAAATGTCGCAGGAGATGTATTTCTCTTAGACAAGTTGACTGATTTTGTAATCTCTTTTGTGAAAGAGAAAGGTATCGAAGTGGACACTTTTTATGGTGTGCCAGAGGGAGCTACAAAATTGGCCGTCCTTACTCAGTTCAAATGGGCAAAGAGCTTAGGTAATCTTAGTAAAGGGAGCCATGTCTTGGCCATGGGAAGAGCAGTACCAAAGCAGCATGGTGCAGTAAAGGATAAGTTCTTTGTAGGTATGCCGCAAGGCAGAACGGTTGTTATTGAAGATGTGACTACAACCGGTGGTTCTCTACTTGATACTGTAGACAGCTTGAAACAAGCGGGAGTGAATGTAGTTGCTGTTCTCAGCCTTACTAATAGAATGGAGAAAAGGGATGATGGGACGAGTGTCAAGGAAGCAGTTGAAGAAAAGGGAGTGCCTTTCTTCTCACTCAGCAACAGCTGCAAGCTTCTTCCGCAACTGTTCAGAAAATTGGGAACTGACCAAGAGATTATTAAGATAGTAAAGGAATACTTTGAAAAATATGGTGTTGAAAAATTGAGTTTGGATGAAAATATTGAATCCTGCAAAAAAGAGGTGTATAATCTTACCGAAAAAGAACAGTTGGCAAGACAAAAAATATGTTTGCCGCTAGATGGGCTGAATACTCTGGATGAAGTGAGAGCAAGAGTAGAAGAGCTTGCCCCTCTTGTTGGACTGTTCAAAATTGGTGGTGAATCATACACCCGCTTTGGCCCAGAAGTTGTCAGGATAGCGAAAGAACATGGAGCAAATGTTTTCTTGGACCTCAAGTATCACGATATTCCAAACACCGTCAAAGGAGCGGCAAAAGCAGCTGCTGAATTAGGTGTCTACATGTTCAACGTGCATGCTTCCGGTGGCTTGGAGATGATGCAAGCAGCAAAAGAGGGAGCTCGGGAGGGTGCAAACAATTCTGGTAATAAGATCCCTTTAGTGATTGGAGTGACCATTTTAACAAGCATCAATCAACAAATGATGAGCGAACAGTTGAGGATTCAGGGAAGAGTTGATGAGCAGGTATTGCACTTAGCCAAACTCTCACACCAGGCCGGCTTGGATGGAATTGTCTGTTCTGCTGCTGATCTTTCTGCGATAAAGAATGCCCTGCCAGGGAATTTTGTTTTCGTGACACCAGGGATCAAAGGACCTTTTAGGCCTGCTGGATATGATCAGAAAAGAGTTTTCACACCAGGAAATGCAATTCAGGAGGGTTCAAGCATACTAGTAATTGGAAGAGCCATTAGAAGGTATCCCACAGCAGAAGAAAGGAAGAGAGCGGCCCACGAAGTACTGCAGGATATGGCAAAGTACTTGTGATCTGGAGGTGGGAAATTGAAAAAGAAAGAAGATGTTTTACAGTTCTTAAAAGAGGACAGAATCAAGCTGGGAACGGTCTCAGGCATTTTCACAACCAAACTCAATCTAGTAAGATGGGTCGACCAAAACATCCCTACAGTAGAACTCATCACAACAAAAAGTTACCAGGTAAAACATAATCCCGGAAACAGAGAGCCGATTATCGTTGAACAGGATGTTGGCAATTATGGAAATGCAGTCGGACTAAAAAACCCAGGGATGGATGAGGGCTACCGCGAGCTGAAGAAATTGAGGGACGAACATCCGTTCAGATGCGTCCTTAATGTCTCTCTGTCTGCAAGTTCAATCAGCGATTTTATCGTTCTTGTGAAGAAATTCGAGGATATTGCTGATATATTGGAATTAAATTTCTCCTGTCCTCATGCAAAAGAAGGTTTTGGCTCAAGTATCGGGTCATCGTCAGAGATCGTTGAAGAGTATGTGCGTGAGATAAGGAAGCATACTTCCGCGCTGTTATTTCCCAAACTGACCCCTAACGTGGAAAATATCGGAGAGATCGCCAGAGCAGCAATGAATGGAGGAGCTGATGGAATTTCTGCGATCAACACCGTTGGTCCACAGTGCTTCCATGAACCACATACTGAAAAACCTATCCTCTATAATCCAAAAGGACACAAAGGAGGAAGGTCCGGTGAGTGGATTAAACAGATTGCTCTGCAAAAGATACGAGAGATCAGGAAAGCTGTTGGAGAAGTTGTACCCATCATAGGCATGGGAGGAGTCAGTTCTGGAAGCGATGTGATGTTGATGAGAGAAGCCGGTGCGGACGTTATCGGGGTGGGAAGTGTCTTTGCCAGGGTTGCGATGCAGGATCGACCGGAATATCTATCCGCTTTGAAAGAGGATGCTCAACAAGGGACAGATAGATCCCAACGATTTCTCTCTCAGAAAAGAACAGCGGAATACAAACCATACCAAATAACAAACATCAAACAGATCGGTGATGATCTGCGTATCATCGAATTGACTGGCAGGATGAATTATCAATCAAGTCAGTTTGCCTTTTTGTGGATTCCCGGTGTTGGGGAAAAACCTTTCTCTATCGCCAAGAATGAACCTCTTACATTCATCATTAGGAAGCGAGGGAAATTTACCAAAGCCATTTTTAGTTTGAATGAAGGAGAAAGGTTGATGGTAAGGGGTGTCTATGGTGTGTCTGTCCCCATCAGCGAAAAACCAAAAGCGTACATCATTGCAGGTGGGACAGGAATTGCTGTTGCTCCTAAACTTGCCCAAAAGCTGCAGCAGGAAGGAAAGGAAGTCGCTGTCTATTACGGGATCACCTCTAAAGAACAGGCAGTATTCAAAGAGGAGATCGAGAGATCGGCTGAATACATCCCAGTTGTTGACAAAGAAGGAAGAAAAGGAGAAGTCCTCTCCAGACTGAAGGAAAATCTGCTGGAAAAGAACCTCTCTCATTCCTGCTTCTACAACATCGGCCCCGTTCCTCTGATGGCCAGGGCAATAGATATCCAGCGTTCTCTGGGAGCTGACATGGAAAATATCTTTGCTTCTATTGAAACGAACAACATGTGTGGTATGGGCATGTGTGGAGAATGTGAATGCGGTGGCAGGCTGACGTGTCAACAGGGGACCTTCTTTAGTCTAGCGGAGATGAGAAAGAAAGGAATCAATCTACATACCATGGACAGCGGCAACACATGCATGATCATAAAAGGAAAATTTGTCCATCCGGACGGAGTTAAATGGCTGCAAGTGAAGGTCAACAAAGAGACTGGGTTGATTGAAGAGGTTAGTGAAAATCTAGGAAAAGCTGAACACTCTTATGATGATAACCATCTAATCTTCCCTGGCTTCATCGATCTGCATGTTCACGCTAGAGAGGATTTTAGCGGCGAGCATAATTACAAAGAAGATTTTGTCTCCGCCGCTCAGGCAGCGTTGAACGGAGGTGTTGTAGCTATAGCAGAAATGCCTAATAACAAGATTCCAGTGATAGATGACGAAAGTTATTTCGCGAAGAGGAAGCTGACTCAGAAATCTGAGATCCCTGTGTTGCTTTATGCCGGTATTGGTCCCGACACTAAACCCCTATCTTTCGCAGTTCCCTACAAGGTGTTCATGGGTCCATCAGTAGGGGAGTTATTCTTCTCATCCAATGAGCAGCTGGAGAGGACCATGGCAAACTATCAAGGCTGCGAGGTAAGTTTCCACTGCGAATGTCCGGAGATATTAGAAGAAAACAAAGACAAAGCGACTCATGAAGAGCAAAGGCCAGCACAAGCAGAGATCGAAGCAATAAGATTTGCCTTGGTGCTGACGGAAAAATATAACCTAAAGACAAAGATCTGCCATCTCTCTACAGCAGAAGGGCTACGTCTGTGCAACGAAGCAAAGAAGAAAGGCCTCTCGGTAACGGTGGAAGTGACTCCGCATCACCTGTACTTTGATAAGACGATGTTGACAGAACAGAATAAAAAGTTGCTGCAGATGAATCCCCCCCTGCGGACATCGGAAGACAGAAAGGCGTTACTTGAAGGTCTACAGAGAGGGGAAATTGACTATCTGGCAACTGATCATGCTCCCCATCTGCCAGATGAGAAAGAAAAAGGGATCTCTGGTGTACCTCACCTAGACACTTATGCTCTGTTTGTGTCTTGGCTGATCAAGGCAGGAGGGATTTCCCCAGAGAGGATTACCCAAGTCTGTTGCCATAATCCTGGCAGATTCTTAAACCGTTTCCTGGGGACAAAGTTTGGAGAGATCAAAGAAGGGTATGAAGGAAAGTTCACTGTTCTGGACCTTTCCGGGATGACAGCTGTGTCTAAGGAGTTCTTGAAGACAAAATGCAGATGGTCAGTTTTTGAAGGGATTAGTTTCCCAGGTAGAGTTGATTCTTCTATCTAAGGAAGATATATCTCATAAACAACGTCTCCAATAGTATCTCCATCATGATTTCTCTTTGGGACGACCAGGCAATCTCTTTCCAATGACCTATATGCTTGTACGGCCCCGTCAACCTTGTTTGAGTTAGCCAGGAGCAGAAGGGGCTTTTCAAATAAGGATTTTAAGCTTACACCACGCCCATTCCAAACATGATATGTCTGTCTTTCGATGGTGTGTCTTTTCTCCATTCTCCACGGAACATAGATAATCTCTCCATAATGCCATCCTTTCCCTCTTCTGTCCCTGTCCTGGCTAAGATCAAAATGGTCCATTGGACGTTCATCAGTTGTATAACCTTGTTCAGATAGTATCTCAATCAGTTTTTTCTTCATTGTCTTCCCCCTACCGAGTTTTTTGCCGCCTGTAAAGTATTATCCATTAAACTTATGATCGTCATAGGTCCAACTCCGCCAGGAACAGGAGTGATGTAAGATGCTTTTTGCTCAACTCTTTCATAATTCACATCTCCCACTATCCGATAGCCTTTCTTCTTACTGGCATCTTCTACCCTATTAATCCCAACATCAATGACTACTGCTCTTTCTTTGACCATATCTGTTGTAACATAATTAGCCCTGCCGATCGCTGCTACAAGTATATCTGCCTGAGCACATACTTCATTCAAATTCTTAGTTCTTGAATGGCATACAGTAACGGTCGCATTTCTCCGGTAATCCATCAGCATCTGAGCTAATGGTTTGCCAACAATCTCGCTTCTACCGATAATCACTGCATTTCTTCCCTCCGTTGGAATTTGATAATGGTCCAGCAAGGTCAGGATGCCTTTAGGAGTGCAAGGTTCAAAGCACTCTTCTCCTCGATAGAGTTTGGCAATATTTTTGGAAGTAAAACCATCAACATCTTTATCGGGATTAATAATGTCCATTATTTCATGCTGGTCTATGTGTTCAGGTAAAGGAAGCTGCACCAATATCCCGTGTGTGTTAATATCTTCATTTAAATTATTAATCAGATCAGTAAGTTCATCTTGTCCCGTTTCTTTAGGTAGTTGCCAAAGTTGAGAATTCATGCCTAACTTCTTACACCTCTTTCTTTTACTCCCCACATAGTACTGTGAAGCAGGATCCTCACCAACTAAGACAGCAGCAAGACCTGGAATAATTTCTCTCTCTTCAACAAGTTGTTTCACTTCCATCTGGATTCTTACATTTACTATCTTTGATACTTCTTTCCCATCAATTATCGTTGCCATCATTATTTACCAGGATAATTAGGAGCTTCCTTCGTTATCTGCACGTCATGCGGATGTGATTCCACCTGCCCGGCAGAGCTGATTCTTACAAAGTCAGCTTTTTCTCTCAGTTCTTCGATGTCAGCTGCCCCCACATAACCCATACCTCTTCTAAGACCGCCGACGTATTGAAAAATTACATCTTTCAACTCACCCCGGTAAGGGACCAATCCTTCAATACCTTCGGGTATCATCTGACGTTTCCCGGAATCCTGCTGCCCATACCTTTCTCTGGCGCCTTGGCCATCTTCCATCGCTCCCAGGCTGCCCATACCACGATAGGATTTCCACTGCCTCCCATTCCAGAAGATGATCTCACCAGGGGTTTCTTTAGTTCCGGCCAAAAGACCGCCCAGCATGACAGAATTTGCTCCTGCCCCAATCGCTACGGTGATATCTCCTGAGTATCTAATACCTCCGTCAGCACACACAGGGACACCTTCCAGCTCAGCCAGGAGAGAGCAGCTGTAAACTGAACTTACCTGCGGCGATCCAATACCTGCAATGATTCTTGTAGTACAGATGCTTCCCGGCCCCTGGCCGACTTTTATCCCATCAGCCCCATTCTTGATCAGGTTCATGGCAGATTCACTCTGTGAAACGTTTCCAACGACCACATCAATATCATAATTCTTCTTCAGCTCCCGTAATGTCTCAATCACTGGTTTGGAGTCAGCATGGGCAGTGTCGATCACTACCACATCAACCTTTTCGTGGACCAGCTTCTCTACCCTCTCAAAAGCATCATCATAGACGCCGATAGCAGCCCCCACCCGCAACTGCCCTTTTGCATCAAGATTATAATCAGTATTGTCTCCTTTGACTATCCTCCTTAAGTCACTCCAGATGTACATGCCCTGTAGGTTAAAACCCTCATCTATCAGAGGGAGTACTTTCTTCTTGTGTTTCAACATCAGTTCATAAGCTGCCCTTAACTCCGTATCTGGTTTTGCAGTAAGCAGCTCCCTGGTCATCACGTCACCAGCTCTTAAAGAAAGTTCTGTACAGAAGTCAAAATCATTCTGGGATAATATCCCCACCAGCTTCCCCCTTGAATCCAGTACAGGGAATGTCTGGAATGAATAGCCTTTTTCTTCCTGCTTGTTAAGAATCCCTTCGATGGTCTCATCTTCCTGTACAGCAATCGGTTTTTCAATCAGCCCATTAAGATGATATTTCACCTTGCTGCTTCATTAGCCTGCGTTTCTGAATTCAGATTCTTATGGATTATTCCGATCCCGCCCAATTTTGCCAATTCAATAGCTAGCCTGTGTTCAGTAACCGTGTCCATAGCTGCACTGACAACAGGAATGTTCATACCAACATTACGCGAAAATTTGGTCTTGAGGCAGACTTCATCCGGCATCACTTCGGAATAACCAGTCTTCAATCGGACATCATCATACGTTAAGGCCAATCCAAGTGCAGACATCTTTTGAAAAAATTCTTTTTCTACCATTTTTCTTCCCTCAAATGTTCTTTCTCCCCACCCTCAAAAATGTGCAAAGCACCTCTCTAATGTATAAGCCATCGCCATCTTATGCTCATTAGCAGCTTTGATCACTTCAAAATCCTTGACTGAACCGCCGGGTTGGACCACAGCTGAGATGCCGACCCTGGCAAGAGTATCCACTGAATCACGGAAAGGGAAAAATGCATCTGAAGAAGCTACTGCTCCCTGCAAGGGATTACCATTCAATTTGTCTTTCTCAGCGATCCCCATAAGGGGGTCATAGGAGATTCCCTCTCTGTCCATAGCTTTCTGGTAGGCCTTGACGATAGCCTGTTCTACCGCCCCCACTCTCTCCTGCTGCCCTGAACCGATGGCTAAAGTGACCCCATCCTTTACGATGACTATGCCGTTACTTCTCACGCCTATGTTAACATACCAGGAAGTGAGCAGGTCAAAGATTTCCTGTGTCGTCGGGTCTCTTTCCACCACCACAGACTTACCGCTCTTCTTCTTAGTTATCATCGGATCGGTTATCAGATATTCTATCCCTTTGATGCTGCTGAGATAAAGCTGTTGGACAATAGCATAACCCCCAGGAAGGACCTGCACGTCATAAAATGATTCGTCGTCAAATGAGTCTGAAGTGTATCTTGGAATCTTGTACAATCCTCTGATCTTGGCAACTCTGAGGTTCTTCTTCTTTTCAAAAATCTCCATCACTCCTTCGTCATACCCTGGAGCTGCAACTACTTCCACATAAGTTGAGTTGATCGCGTCTGCTGTCGCCTTATCGATGGGAATGTTGCTTACCACGACACTGCCAAAAGCGCTTCGGGCATCAGCATCCCTAGCTGCCAGATAGATCTGTTCCAGAGAGTCACTTTTGCCCTGTGTGGCAAAGCCAGAAGGGATGAGGTGCTTCATCACAGCGACAGAGGGAGCCTCAAAGAACTTAAGTATGTTCATCGCTCGGGTGATGTCCATGAAATTAGTCGCAGACAGTCCACCTTTACCGGTCTTTGTAGATTTGATCTCAACTTCAGGGCAATCCGCAAATTTTCTGTAGATCGCCGCAGATTGATTGGGATTCTCACCATACCGTAAATCAGAAACCTTGCTCAGAAGAGGTTCAACCACCTCATCAAATCTCTCTTCTACGGCTGTCCTATACCTCTTTTTCATCTGAGCTACATCAGTACCTCTCATCTTTTCACCTCTTTCTCTTTTTCCTCAGTAGACTCATCGTGCCTGTTCACGATAGCCACTTCAAATTCACCCCCCTGCAAAGGGGCAAAGACCGCTGCCACACATACACGATACTCTTCATTGAGGGTTGAATAAGCTGCCTCAGCTGCTTCCAGGGCACTTTCACCGATCATTTCATTATCTAATCTCACTTCCAGAGATGGCCCCGAGAATGATGGTAATGGGGCACGACTCTCACCTTGGTACGTAGACATCAATCCTCCTTCCCCGGGAGAATAATCAAATTGACAGAACTTACCCCTTCTTCCACCATCTTCTTCCCGTACAGAGGAATAGAATGCATAACTTTCCGCCAAAGCGATACCACTGATCCGGGGAGTCCAGTTCGGTTCATCCGGTTCATAAGAAGTTATGTTTACCCATCCGTGTTGAGGATCAAACTCATAGAATGGCTTGTTCAAAGACTCAGCAAGCACGTGCCCCGGAATCGAACGACAGTGGAAACGGCGTTTCATGACATTATAGATCAACTTTGTCTGCGCGCCGTTGCTGACTCCTACCACGGGCCCCCTGAACTCAGGTTTATCTACATTGGCGAATTTCGGAATGCTGTCGTAGAAAAACATCGCTTCGTAAAGCAATAGGCTTGGATTGCCATTCTCCAGGACTTTTCTGTCTGTCGTATTTACCCGGACAACTCCGTGCTTGTCAAGGTCTTCGAGTTTCCTAGCCTGACTGGAAGTGCTCCTTCCAGTGATTCCGTAGACCGTAATGTTGTTTTCTCCCTTCTCATCCCGGCCGATGATGATGAATCTTCCAGGATATTCCATCTTTGCTAATGTCTCAAGCATTTTAGTTTACCTCTCCCTGCATAGATACGTAGATTATGATACGTAGATTATACTAGCTTGTGTAAATGGTACACCTCTTCCGCTGTTTCAAACCCTATCCTGGTCGTTTTTATAGATATTCAGTTTAGGATATATATTTCCGAGTGATAAGAGAACTCTTCATTGGATCTTAGCCCAATCATTATTCTCCAATAAATACTTCATACAATCATAATGCATATAAGTGATATTCAATCTTCTTGCACAAAGGTCGTGATAGAATCCACAAAAAGAGGCAAATAGATGTGCGGAGTAATTGGAATAATCAATACCAAAGATGTTGTTGGAGACATCTATCTGGGGTTGTTATGTCTACAGCACCGCGGCCAGGATTCTGCTGGGATCAGCACGTTCGACGCTTCTACTAACCAGCTATTGACAAAAAAAGCTCCTGGATTGGTGCAGGAAATCTTTTCCTGTGAACAACTGAAAAAGCTGAAAGGAAACGTAGGGATAGGACATACAAGATACCCCACTGTTGGTTCAGATGTAGAGACAGACACTCAGCCTTTCGTCATGAATAGTGGAAAGAAGATAGCCATGGGCCACAATGGGAACCTTACAAACTACTACGAACTGAAAGAGAAACTGAGGTTGCAGGGAGTATTGCTTGACTCCACCTGTGATGTTGAACCGGTCTTGCATATCTTCGCTAACGAGTTCGAGAGGACACACAATATTTTCTCTTCGGTAAACAAGGTCTATCAAAATATTGCCGGCAGCTATTCCGTAGTTGCGCTCGTTGAAGATGGATTACTCGCCTTCCGTGATCCAAAAGGGATCCGACCCCTAGTCATGGGACGGAAGAAAGATTCTTACATAATCTGCTCCGAGACAGCAGCGCTCGACTCTCTGGGATACAGTTTCATGAGGGAGGTCTTGCCAGGGGAAGCTATTTTCATCGATAAGGATTTTCACGTCTCCTCAAAGATACTGCGGCACGATTCTTGTGCGCACTGTATGTTTGAATGGGTCTATTTCTCCAGAGCTGATTCTGTAATAGAAAAAAGGACAGTTTACAACGCCCGCCTGGAACTGGGAAAGAGATTAGCCAAAAGGTTTGACAAAGAGGTTGATGTCATTATTCCTGTCCCGGATTCAGCACGTACTGCAGCGATCGCCTTCGCAGAAGAATTGAGAGTTCCCTACAGAGAAGGTTTCATCAAGAACAGGTACATCGGCAGAACTTTCATCATGGATTCACAGGAGAAGAGAGATAATCTCATCAATCTCAAGCTGAATCCTGTCAGCTCAACATTGAGGGACCTTAGGGTAGCTGTTGTCGATGACAGTATCGTAAGGAGCACCACATCTCAACGTATCGTAAAGATCTTAAAGGCTGCAAAGGCAAAAGAGATCCATTTTGTTTCTACCTGCCCCCCGATCAAATACCCCTGTTTCTACGGGATAGATTTTGCCACAAGGGGAGAACTTATCGCTTCCAACAAGACCATTGAAGAGATCAGGGAACATATCGGAGCCGATTCTTTGACTTATATGAACATCGAGGACCTTAAAGTATCTATCAGGAAGGAGGAGCTATGTACTGCCTGCCTCACCGGCTATTACCCCACTAAGATCTCCTGCCAGCAGAAAGAACTTATCTCTGATAATCGCCTTTCTGAACGCCTGCAGAATAAAAAATTGAAAGTTGCGATTATCGGCTCTGGAGGGAGGGAACATGTGCTGGGATGGAAGATCAAGCAGAGTTCCCTGGTAGAGAAGATCTACGCAATTCCCGGAAATGCCGGCCTGGCCGAGTTTGCAGAGTGTGTTGATCTCAACACTAGCGACACATCTGCCATGATAGATTTTATCAAGGATAATGATATTGATCTGACTGTTGTCGGTCCTGAGTTGCCATTGGCAGCAGGGATCGTTGATGAGTTTGAAAAACATAACCTCAAGATATTCGGTCCAAACAAAGCCGCATCTCGACTTGAAGGCAGTAAGATATTTGCCAAGGAATTCATGAAGAGATATGGCTTGCCTACCGCTGACTTCAGGACTTTTGATAACCATAATTTAGCTGTTGAGTACATTCGGACGCGACCAAATCCCGTGTTTCCGATTGTCATCAAGGCAGATGGACTTGCTGCTGGCAAAGGAGTTATCATAGCTAAGAACGAAAATGAAGCATTGGATGCTTTGAACAAGTGTATGCTGGACAGAAATTTTGGAGACGCTGGAAGTTCAATCGTCATAGAAGATTTTTTGGAGGGAGAAGAACTATCCTACATGCTTCTTCTTGACGGCAAGACCTGCAAGGAGATGGCTTCCTCTCAAGACCATAAAGCAGTATTTGATGAAGATAAAGGACCTAATACGGGAGGGATGGGCGCTTACTCTCCCGCCCCGGTAATGAAAGGAAACGAGCTTGAGATAAGAGAAAAGATACTTCAACCGTTGCTGGCCGGTCTTAGGGAAGAAGGCCTTAACTACAAGGGTGTCCTTTATCTAGGATTGATAAAGACAAGTTCAGGATTTAAGATTCTTGAATTCAACTGTCGTTTCGGCGATCCGGAGACACAAGTCCTGCTCCCCCGGCTCAAGACCGACTTGGTCAAGGTTTTTTATGGTGTTGTCGAAGGAAACCTTAATGATATTCAGCTAGAATGGTCAGAAGATACTGCTGTTGGGATAGTCTTGGCTGCTAGTGGCTACCCCGGGAAGTATGAGAAAGGGGAACCGATCTATGGATTGGACCAGAAACTTAACCAAGGGATAGTTTTCCACGCAGGAACAAAAAAAGAAGATGGACAGTTCTTTACCCATGGGGGGAGAGTGCTTTGCGTGACTACCCTTGCTGCAGGTATCGAAGAGACTATCAGGAATTCTTATGCCAACGTGCAGAAGATACGTTTTAATAATATGCATTACAGAAGCGACATTGGCAAAAAAGCTCTGAAATATGACATTTGAACCATGCCAGTTGTCAAAAACCACCGGTGATCGGGCTATCGCCCTCAACCCCGGTGGCATGACAGTATCATAACAGTCAAATCACACCTCCTATTGACCGGTGGTTTTTGAACATGTCTCAACACCACCCGTCAGAAGACGAGTGGTATCTCAACATATGAAGGATAGGTTGTTCATAAAACTTAAAAAGTCGAAAATTGCTTTGGTATGGATTACAGGGGGCATAACAGGAGATATGGGATGGCAATATTAATTGATGGAAAAGAGATTTCACAGCAGACTAAGGATAAAGTAAAAAGTGAAACGGAGGCATTGTTCAATAATACTCAAGTCCGGCCAGGACTAGCGGTCATCAGAGTGGGAGAGGATCCCGCCTCTAAGATCTATGTTTCTAAGAAAGAAAAGATGTGCTCTGAGGTAGGGTTTCACTCGGAGATGATCGTCCTTGAAGAGAGCACAAGCGAAAAAGTTTTGATAACTAAGATTGGCGAACTGAATCGCAATGGAAAGATCCATGGGATACTTGTTCAGCTTCCCCTCCCAAAACATATAGATGAGGGAAATGTTCTTGCTGCGATCGATCCGATGAAAGATGTGGATGGTTTCCATAGTGAGAACATGGGTTCCCTTTTTTCCTCCAAGAAACCGGATGAGAACCTACTTGTTCCCTGTACTCCAAAAGGGATTATCAAGCTGATCGATTCGACAGGGACAGTGATTGAAGGTAAGAACGCCGTTGTCATCGGCAGAAGTAATATTGTGGGTAAGCCTATCGCCAAACTGTTGTTAGACAGGAATGCTACTGTTACTATCTGCCATTCCCGTACCAAGAATCTTGCCGAGATCTGCCGTCGAGCTGACATATTGGTATCCGCTATTGGTGTTGCCAAATTTATCAAAGATGAGATGGTAAAAGAAGGAGCGGTTGTCATCGATGTAGGAATGAACAGGGATGAAAATGAAAATTTGTGTGGTGATGTTGATTTTGGGGGTGTTATGCATAAAGCATCTTACATCACTCCGGTTCCCAGGGGTGTGGGGCCGATGACCGTTGCCATGCTCATGGAAAATACGCTTCTTGCCTGTAAGAAGCAATTGGCAGCGAAGAGTGAAGGAAGCGGAGAGGGAACACAAAAACAGGTTCTAAAGATGGGTATACTTGCCTCGACAAAAGGTAGTGATATGCAAGCGATAATCGAAGAGATAGATGCAGGCAGGCTTGATGCTGAAATCAGTGTCGTAATTTCTAACAAAGAAGATGCTTTTGCTTTGGAGAGAGCAAGAAATCACAATTTAAAAGCTATCTTCCTCGATGGACAAGAAAAAAGCAGGGAAGAGTATGACAGGGAGATGGATAAGGTTCTTGAAGATAATGGGGTTGAATTGATTCTACTAATTGGCTACATGAAACTGATGAGTTCCTGGTTTGTACAGAAGTGGTTGAACAAAGTGATGAACATCCATCCCAGTCTACTACCTGCTTACGCCGGTGGTATGGATCTGAATGTTCACGAAGAAGTTCTGAGAAGGGGGTGCAAGATTAGCGGTTGCAGCCTGATCTTCATCGATGAAGGAGCAGATACCGGCCCATTGATCCTGCAAAAAGCAGTTCACATTGAGGAGAATGAATCCCCTCAATCATTAAAAGATAAAGTCCAGAGAGCTGAGCAGGATGTTCTGATCGAAGGGATAAAGTTGTTTGCAGAAGGCAGGTTGAGAGTTGAGGGAAGTAAAGTTAGGGTCGTTTGAAATTCAGATAGCTAGACAACGAGGGTAAAATGGAAAATATTAAACAACTAAAAGAGGATTTAGAATTATTGGTATCTACGCCAGGACCGACACGGCACATTGCCCAGACAGAGGGTGATTTGCGAATAGGTCAAGGGGCAAACTTTCCTTTGTATGCAGTTGTCTGGGAAATTGTTAGTAGAGAAAGAGAATATGGAGCCGATATAAGAGCCTTTTCACATAACGGAAATATTCTTGTCGTAGGGGGACTGAATTTCAATCCTAACAAGCATATTAGGGCTATGCCCAAGATCGTAGTCCATGGAGATGAATGCACATACCATTTGACTAAAGAAAGAGGGGAGGGAGGTATTGTTTCCATACCTACTTTTGCCACTGGTGCGATCGAGAAGCATGGGGGAGTGATGCATCCAGGAGTATCTATCTACGGTTTCAGAGGGGATTCCATTGCTGGAAGAGCATTTGAACATATTTGTGAAGGCAAAGTAAGACTGGATGACTCCCTGGGAAAGAAGATGTATTATATTGAACCGGAGGCAGTGGATGAAGTGAGAGAATTTGACGTGGCTGTCCAAAACTATGGGCCCAAATGGAAACAAGTGGAAGGTCTGAATATCCTTTATTCAAAGGCGATTGACCCACGGGCCAGTGTCGCAGCAGGAATACATGCAGTTTCTGAACTTAGTAAAGAGGATATTTCTTGTACCCTAATAATCTCTGGGGATGAAGAAGGGAATCCAAAACCAGGGGCTGCCCGTTGGTCCAAATGGCTGCCCCCTACGATGAGAGAATACGTAAATCTTGGTAATTTCATCTTGATCAGCGATGGATTTGATGGTGTTAGTCTTACCGAAGCTGAAGAAGGTAAGTATGAAACTTCTGTGCTTGTCCCCACAGGATTGAGTGACGGAAGAGGCGCTACCAATGAAGGTATGGCCGCTTTGGCCAGAGATATTCTTGTTCCGCATGCGCAATCGGCAGGCATAGGAGTTAGAACAACCAGTGATTATGTCAGCAGGACGGTTGATAATGGAATGTTAGAGTATCCCAACATAACTTTTGCTGACTGGAGTGCTGGAAAAGCACAAGATTCACAAGCGATCTGCCATCTTAATGAATCCATCGCTATGGAACAGGTCAACAACTTAGCTAAATATATGGTGCGTGTGATGGAAACTGTACATCCAGATCTATTTCTTCACCTGGGGACTTCTCAGGAAAGGTAGTGTATTACCACAAAAATGTTAAGACGACCATACCTACAGATACTTAACACCTTCTCCGCTGACAACCATTCCGATCTGATAAGCATTAAGGCCATATCCTTCACGTAGTCTAGAAATCATTTCAGGAACAACACTCATTTCACTTACCACCAGCACCATGCCGATCCCCATATTGAATGTCTTTCTCATCTCATCTGCACTTACGGGTCCTTTGGCCGCTAGAAAGTCAAACACTTTTGGAACGGGCCACGATCCGGTGTCAATTTCAATTCCCAATTCCCTCCCCTCTGGCAGTGCTTTAGGTAGTTTGTTGGGCAGCCCTCCGCCCGTAATATGGGCCATGCCTTGGATCTGATTAGGAAACCTTTCCAGCAAATCAATTATTGGTTTAGTGTAAATTATTGTCGGTTCCAGAAGCGGTTCGGCAACTGTCTTCCCTAAATCTTCGACATAGTCATTAACTCCCAATCCAAGAATGTCGAAGAAGATCTTTCTTGCTAAAGAATAACCATTACTGTGAATACCTGAAGATTCTATCCCTAATAGTCCAGCTCCAGCTGCAATATCTTTACCATCGATTATCTTTTGTTTATTCACCCGGCCCAGAGAGAATCCGGCTAGATCAAAATGCTTCTCTGCGTACATTCCTGGCATCTCTGCAGTTTCTCCCCCCAACAATGATGTTCCTGCCAACCTGCATCCTTCTACTATCCCTTTAAGGATCTCCTGATGTGTTGCAGGATCAAGCTTTCCTATCGCCAGATAATCCAGAAAGAAAAGCGGTTTAGCTCCGACTCTTGCCAGATCATTGACACACATCGCCACCAGATCCTGGCCGATAGTATCAACCTTTCCCGACATGATCCCGATAAGAAGCTTTGTCCCAACTCCGTCAGTAGCACCGATAAGGTAATCATCCCCATCATCATATACGGCTTTAAAACCAGAAATATTTGGGATTACTTTGGTGTCCCAGGTTGATTCCAGCATGGTTTCAACATTCTCGGCTACTTCTTCCCCAGCCTGTATGTTTACTCCAGCGTCAGCATAAGTGATTGTTTCTAGCATATTCCTGTCCTCCACAAAATTTTCATCGGTGTGCATAAAATTTTCCTTTACGTATTCAACACCATTCCTGAATATCTTAAGACCCGCTCCCTCACGTGGCAGTTCCCCTTTGATCCTCTGCAATAAAGCAGAAGGATGGTTCAGAGGATGATTGTATCTCTCTGGATGGGGCATCAATCCGAATATCCTGCCGGTCGGGTCGCAGATTCCCGCGATTGCCTTATCGGAACCGTTAGGGTTTGCAGGATATTCACTAGTGGGCTGGTCCGTTGAGTTAACATACTGGAAAACGACCAGTCCTTGTCGAAACATCTGTTCAATCGCTTCTGGTGAGGCAATGAACCTGCCTTCTCCATGTGCTATCGGAAGGTCGATATTCTTGATCCCCATAGTCCAAATACACCTGGTATTGTTGCTCATACCTCCTACAACCGGTTGGGCGAGCCTCACCCACCTACATTCAAACCTATCATTATCATTATACGTCAAAGATGCAGTTTGAGCTACTTCCCCTCCCAGCATAGGCAGCAATCCCATCTTTACGAGTACCTGGAAACCATTGCATATCCCGATGATCAGTTTTCCATCAGCGATGAATTTTTTAATCTCGTCTCTAAGGTGAATTTTGAAGTCTTCGGCAAAGATTTTCCCTGCAGCGACATAGTCCCCATGCGAGAAGCCGCCTGGAAAGGCTAAGATGTGATAATCATCCAGGCTGACCTTCTTCCTCTTGATTGGATCATAATTATTTCTCAGTGAATTGATGTGAATTATCTCAGCTTCTCCTCCTGCTAGGTTGAAAGCATGGGCCGTTTCTCTATCGCAGTTAGTTCCATCTGTCTTTAATACACAAATCTTTGGTTTCATTCTTTTTGGCACACTCTCATTCCCAGCATGTCGTCGCCGGAGGTTTGTCAGTGAGATCAACCAGGAAAGCTCCGACATCATACTTCTCTAACAAAGTTTCATGAAGTTCATTCATACATTCCCATGACATCTTTACCCCATCTGGACCGACTGGAGAGACTGTCATGAAATCATCTGTGGATACCGCCCTCAGCACTGCTGTCCTCTTGCCGCTGTTATAAATATCAGCACCACATATTATGAAGATGGTCTGGGCTATGTTTGATGTGAAGCCATACCTGTCGATGATCTTCCTGCCCTCATCATCAATATCTTTCAATAAGTCAACGGTCTCTCTATTGACAATTGTGGGGAGGGTTTGCTCTAAGTAGTCCTTTCGTAAAAATTCCTGGCCAAGGTCAAATACTACCCTGTTGACTCCTTTGACTTCAGTGGGAATTCTCTTTGCCGCTCTTCTAATCTTCTGCCAGTCCCTCTCTCCCCTCAGCAAAGCCAGGTAAGAGTACGTCCTCTCATCACCCTGCACACCGACAGTCTTGATTGGGAGGGCGAATCCTTGTAAACCTTCCTCTTCAGCGATGAAACTCACCCTGTCGCTCCATTCGTGAAATCTAAGTTCCTCTTCTTCAGTATCTCTGGGGGAACCACTCACAATCCTGATACCCAACCCAGGTCCAGGAAACGGTTGCCTCTCCGAAATCTCTGGAGGAAGGCCGATCTCTCTGGCCGCTGCTCTTACTTCATCCTTGAATATCAATCTATTCGGTTCGACAACCCTTCCGGCTGCTTTCAACCCATCGATAAAACTACAACCAACATTATGATGAGACTTGATGGTCGCTGCTTTCTTTCCCACTCCCCTGCCGCTTTCGATAAGATCAGTATATAATGTTCCTTGGGCTAAGTACGTAGTTCCTTTATCCAATCCTAGATCTTCACAGGTTTCCTGCATCAACTCTCCGAACAGGTTGCCGATAGCTTTCCTTTTTTCCTCGGGATCGCTCATTCCAGCTACTGCACCTATGAATCTGTCTTCTGCCCTCTTGATTGTCAGATCATTTACACCAGCACCATTCAATGCTACTGCAACCTCCTCTGTCTCATTCCTGCGCATCAGCGCCTCGATGTACACTGGATATACTCTACCTATCCCTTCTGTCTGTGCTAACAAAGTTGCCACAAAACTGGAATCTACTCCCCCACTTACAAAACAGACTACATCACTCTTTCCTACAGTATCTTTAACATACTGCTTGCATTCCTCAATATAATTATCCATCGTCCATTCTTTACCACACCCACAGATAAGGTGCACAAAATTGGAAACTATAGTTGTTCCTTGTGGCGTATGAGTCACTTCCGGATGGAATTGTACACCATAGATCTTTCTATTATCATCAGCGATCGCTGCCACATGATCCTTTGTCCTGGCAACCACTTTAAATCCTTGTGCCAGGTGATCTCCATCGACACTATCTCCGTGACTCATCCAGGCAGTTATTCGTCCTTCTAGACCCTGAAATAACTGATGTCTCTCTTCAATTCCTACTTCCGTTTCACCATACTCTTTGATAACTTCTTCTCCGTGCAAGATTTGGCCTCCCAGAAGGTGGTTGACATGCTGCATCCCATAACAGATACCTAATACGGGAATACCCAACTCAAACAGGTAAGCATTAACATAAGGCGCCCCTCTTTCATAGACGCTATCCGGCCCACCTGAGAGAATGATCCCTTTTGGCGGATCTCTTAAGATGTCTCCAAGGTCATAATTACAGTCTTGTATCTCAGAGAAGACTCCACACTTCCTGACTGCCTTAGCTATCAGTTGTGTGTACTGTCCACCAAAGTCCAGCACTAGCACTTTTTCTTTCATCAGAATCTGATCTCCCCTTTGTTTTTCTCCCTCAATGTCCTCACATCGGTATGAACAAGTTCCTTCCCGTTGTCCTTGATGAAGAACCGGCCATCTTCTCTTACTTTTCCGATCTCTTTCACCTGATGCCCTAGCATCGACGTAAGGAACTCTTCTTTTTTAGCAGGAGGGACCGTCACCACAAATCTACCCGTCGTTTCAGAGAATAGCTTCTTTTCAGCTGCCAAATATGCTCCGATATTGTCCAGAACCACCTCTACCCCTAGATCTCCGGCGATGGCAGAATTGGTGAGGGCCATGACCAATCCCCCTTTAGCAAGATACTGCGCAGAGTGGACCGTCCCACATCTGATCGCTCCACTCACTGCTTGATAACAGCTCTTGATCTCTTGCAGGTTTGATCTTGGGACATTCTTTCCTGTTTCCCCATGCATCAGATAATATTCACTGGCTCCCAATTCGTCCCGTGTCTCTCCGATGACGAAGATCAAATCTCCTGGTATCTTAAAGTCGCAGGTAATCAATGTGGAATCGTCATCTACGATCGCCAGGGCGCTCATCAGCAATTCTGTTTTTGCTTTGACACGGATCTCTTCTCCTGTCTTAGTGCTGATATAGGATCTCTCCAAAGAAGTGCTGTCCTTCCCTGAAATGGTCGGGGCACAGAAGACCATCTGAGCATCGGCCGCTCCTTTTAACATCCTGATCACTTTGGCAGCGATGGCCGGATCTTTCTCCGGCTTCGGACAAGTAGTGTTACCGTTAAAAGTGATCTTGTTGAGGTTCCCCCCGGCAGCGATGACCCTACCGATAGCATCTACAACATTATTCATGCCCATGTGGTAAGCATCTATCTCCCCCTGCCAAGGATTGCTGCCCCATGTCTCGATGGCCACTTCTGATTCGGTAAGGATCGGCCGGTAAGCGATAGCATCACTTCTTCCACGACCTTTTCCTACTATCGGTTTGATAATACTGCCTCCCATCACCTCGTGATCATACCTGGTCATAATCCAATCATAGAGCTGTTGGTTGGGTCGGTTGATCAGTTGATGGAATCTGCCGGTAAAGTCACCGTTCTCCGGCAGGAAGATCTGCGGTTCTGGATTCTTGCATGGTTCCCAATGTGCCCTGATAGCCATCTTTGGCAATCCTTGATGCAGAAAGCTCATGGGTAGATAGACGATAGTCTGATTCTGATCCAATACTTGATAATAACCTGAATTATTGAACTCAGCAACTTTTGTGGCTTCAACATTATTATGATCGCACACCTCTAAGACTCTTCGTAAGTTTTCTGGTCTTATCACTAGGATTACTCTCTCTTGCGCTTCAGAGACCAGTTTTTCCCATCCTTTAAGCCCCCCATATTTCTCAGGCGCTTCACTCAAGTCCATCGTAACACCATCACTTATCTCTGCGAGCTCTCCAACTGCGGAATTCCAGCCACCTGCCCCACAATCCTGGGTAGCTTCGATAAGTCCCTCATCCAAGAGAATGTTCATCGCCTCAAATGCCCCCTTTTCAGTTATCGGGTCGCCGATCTGCACTGCTTGATTAACCTGGACATCCTTCTCAGCATCGGCCTTCTGTTCAACCGAAGATGCGGTTGCCCCATGAATTCCATCTTTTCCAACTTTCCCTCCTAAAGAGAGAGCGATATACCCGGGTTCGATCTCTTTTGTATGTGTTAGTTTTCCTTTAACCTCTGCCGGAGTCACAGCAACCGCTCCGACGTAAATTGCACACTTGAGCCAGCCCTCATCGATCAACACCTGTCCACACATTGTGGGGATGCCCATCTTATTACCATAGTCCTCCACCCCCGCAACAACCCCCTGCAGTATCTTAGCAGATGGCAGGATCTCGGGAGGCAGATCCTGGTAAGATCTTGGATGAGGAACCCTGAACCCGTACTGGCTGGAGACGATGGTCATTCCTTTACCTGTACATTTTGGATCTCTGAAAACTCCGCCGGTTCCGGTGTTGGCCCCTCCAAAAGGATCAAGAGTAGAAGGGAAGTTGTGTGTCTCAACCTTATGTGCAATATTCCATCTGTCATTCAACTTGATCACTCCAGAATTGTCTTCGAACAAGGATACTAACCAGTTAACTTTCTTTTCCTCCAGCAGGAACTTGGCTGGTGTCATGATGATTGATTTGAACACGCTATCTGTCACTGCTGGTAATCCCGAGATGTCATTATGGTCTTCTGTAGTGTAGTGCCATATACCATTAAATTTCTTATGCTTACAGTGCTCGCTCCAGGTCTGCGCTAGACATTCCATCTCAGCGTCAGTCGGTGTTGCATCCAGTCCAGCCGTTCTCCTTTTGGTAAGGTAATCGGTTGGAGGTAAGCTTTCCTCTGGTCTGAAGAGATTCTTGATGACCCTCATCTCCCCCAAGTTCAGAGCAAGCAACCTACCATCACTGATCTTCATTAGTTGTCCATCATCGACATCCAGATTAATGTACTCATAAGCATTCACTTGAGGGAGCTGTACGTCAGGAAAATGAAAACCGATCCCTTTCTGAGGAATCCAACTGCCTGCAGGTATGATACGAAACTCATTGATCAACGGATTTCCTAATTGCTTCTGGAGGTAGTGTGATTCACATACCCCTTTCCACAGATACTGCTTTGAGAAAGATACTCCCCCGATCTTCCGCCCAATAGCTCTTTCTATTGCATTCTTAGCTTCCTTACCTTCTGGATCAGTTACCGCCGGTTTTGGAGATACTTCAACAACAGTACTTGCTGGAGGGATTTCTGTCAGCACGGACCTGTTAGAAGCAACCATGTCAGTTACAGGATCAGCAAGAAGACATTCAACAGCCCTAATCTCATCATCCGTCAGAGAAGTATCATTAATATTATAAGCTCTTATCGGAAATTTCAGCATCAAACCGTCAGAAACATCCCCACCAATACTATCCTTAGCCATCACCTCTATTCGTACGCCCATCAAAACCCCCTGTTGCTGGTTCGAGAAACCTAGAATGATTATTTAAGCATTGTTATTATCGCTTGTATAGTTTGAAGTAAATCAATCTATTTATATGAGCTAAGATTTCTGGATGGAAGTTTAAAAGTAATGCTAAAATGGGGTGAAAATATGAGAGCGTTAGTAATTTTTGGAAGTAAGTCGGATGAAGATGTCTATTCTAAGTTGACTGGAAAGTTGAATGAGAATAATATCGAACATGAACTGAAAATCTGTTCAGCACACAGGACACCGGAACTGTTAGACCGGATCCTCGCTGACGGGAACTATGATTTGATCATCGCCGGGGCCGGTCTTGCGGCTCACCTGCCTGGTGTGATCGCTTCAAAGACTTTGATACCTGTGATCGGAGTACCTTGCTCAGGAAATTTTGAAGGATTAGATGCTTTCCTTTCTATCCTGCAGATGCCACCAGGGGTACCTGTCCTCTGCGGTCCCATGGATGGAGAAGGATTCAATCCCTCTATCTTTCGACCATTTCAAGGGATCAACCTTACGGGAGATATTGATAACAAAGCGTTTCTTAAATCATTGTCTATCCTGCGTGAGTTGAAGATTCCCTGCCAATTTGACCCTTATCCAAAAGAAGGGTTCATCAACATAAATTTCGCTACGTTCGATGATCTTGGAAACTCGGCAGTTGACCATTTCACCATTACCGTCCCCCTCCTAGAGGATTCAAAGGGAGCCCATGCTTTACAACTTCTGGAGAAGTTAAACCAGTCCAGATCTCTCCTTGTAGGGCTCAACAGGGGAGAGAATGCCACCCTGGCTGCTCTTCAGTTGTTAGGGAAGTACCAGGAACAGCTAGCTGCATACAGAAGAAAGATGAAAGAGAAAGCTGTTGCCGACTGCGATGGTGGAGAGATCGCCTCAAGGATGGAAGCAGCCACCAAGCCTGATGCACCCATCGGAGTTGCAGAAAATGCAGACAATATCCCTGGAAAGGAAGAGCAAGGAATTGAAGGACAGGGAAAGGAAGAACATAGAAAAGATGAACGTAGAAAGGAAGAACAAGGTGGGGAAGACACTTCCGTAAAACAGATCACTGATGAAGTCGTTGCTGACAGCATCGTCAGACAGCAGATAAACAATACCCTTCGGACAACCCACCTTTTCCATCTGGGCGAAAGAAAAAAGGGAAAGGTGAGGGACATCTACCTCGGACCTGATAAGATCTATCTGGTGGCAACGGATAGGCAGTCTGCTTTCGACAGAAATCTTGCCAGTGTGCCGTTCAAAGGACAGGTGCTGACTCAGACCTCTCTCTTCTGGTTTGAAAAGACTAAAGATATCATCCGCAACCATGTGTTAGATGTTCCCGACCCCAACGTTGTCGTTTGCAGGAAACTGAAAGTATTTCCAGTAGAGGTTGTTGTGAGAGGTTATCTGACTGGGGTGACGAGCACAGCGGCCTGGACCGCCTATGAGAAAGGAGAGAGGATGTTCTGTGGGAATCTCCTTCCGGAAGGGATGAAAAAGAATCAGAAGTTTGAGAAGCCGATCATCACTCCGACAACCAAGTCAGATGAACATGATGAGAAAATCTCGGCGGAAGAGATAGTCCAGCAAGGATTGATGACCCAGGAGGATTGGGATTATGTCGCTGAAAAAGCACTACAGTTGTTTCAGAGAGGGATGGATATCTCTGCAGAGAATGGTCTCATCCTAGTGGACACCAAATACGAGTTTGGCTATGATGAAGACGGTAACATCTATCTGATAGATGAAATCCATACACCTGATTCGTCCCGCTTCTGGATCAATGATACCTACAAAGAGAAATTTGCCCGGGGCGAGGATCCTGATAACATCGACAAGGAGTTCTTAAGATTGTGGTTCAAAGAGAACTGTGATCCGTACAATGATGAAGTGCTGCCAGAAGCCCCAGTAGAACTTGTCGTCGAACTGAGCAAGAGGTACATCAAACTCTACGAGATGATAACAGGAAACAAGTTCCAAGCTGAGGTGGGAGATGTCAAAGGGAGGATTGAGAAAGCTCTACTGCTTGATAAGAATGAGCAGGGAGATTTCTTCTAGTTTTTTATACTTTTTTGGAACTATTTTGGGAGATTATGAGAATAAGTGAGAAAAAAATCCAGTTAATTTTATATGCTGGCAAGGCATAATAAATGGTGAGGTAAACAAGAATGGAAACAAACATCTATCAGGAAAAAGACACCTATCAAGACCCTTTGGTAGGGAGATACACTGACAAGGAGATGCAGCATCTCTTTTCAGAAAATTTCAAGTTCAGGACTTGGAGAAAGTGCTGGATCGCCCTCGCGGAAGCGCAGAGGGAACTCGGATTGCCACAAGTTACAGCGGAGATGATCGAAGAGATGAAAGCTGCGCAGGACAGTATCGATCATGGTGTCGCCAAGAAAAAGGAAAAGGAGATCCGCCATGATGTTATGGCCCATGTTTATGAGTTTGGCACTCATTGCCCATCTGCAAAGGGTATTATTCATCTGGGAGCAACTTCTCAGTTCGTCGGCTGCAACACTGACCTTATCCAACAGAGAGAGGCCCTGAAGATCATCAAGAAAGGCCTCATCAATACTATCTGCAACCTGGCAAAGTTTGCTGACCTGCATAAGAACACCGTTACTCTTGGTTTTACCCACTACCAACCGGCTCAGCCCACAACTCTAGGTAAGAGGGCCACATTGTATCTCTTGGACCTGCTTTTTGACCTGCAGCAGATAGAGCAAGTTGAAAAAATGTTGAAAAAATGTCGTGGTGCCAAGGGGACCACCGGAACTCAGGCAAGCTATCTGGAACTGTTCGACGGTGATTTTGAGAAGGTCAAACAGCTGGATAAGCTGGTGGCTCAGAAACTTGGTTTTGAAGATGTTCTTCCAGTCACCAGCCAGACGTATTCCAGGAAGATTGACACGATAATCGTAAAAGCTCTGGCAGGAATTGCTGAATCAGCGCATAAGTTTGCCGTTGACCTTAGGCTACTATCAAACCTTAAGATCATGGAAGAGCCTTTCGCTAAGAATCAGACCGGAAGTTCTGCTATGGCCTACAAGAGAAACCCGATGCGCTCAGAAAGGATGACCGCTCTTTCCAGAAAGCTGATCAGCCTGCCTTTCGACTTTGCACAGGTCCATGCCAACCAGTGGATGGAACGCACCCTGGATGATTCTTCTATCAGGAGGATAAACATCCCTCATGCTTACCTGCTGGCAAATGCTATCCTGAAACTGTATCAGAACATAACTGAAGGGATGGTCGTCTATCCAGAGCAGGTCAAGAGACACCTGAAAGAAGAGCTGCCTTTCATGGCCACTGAAGTGATGCTGATGGAGCTATCAAACCAGGGACATGACCGACAACAGATGCACGAGAAGATCAAACATCATTCTTTGGAAGCAGGAAAGAAAGTGAAGTTAGAGGGACAGATGAATGATCTGATCGACAGGGTTGGTTCTGATCCAGAGATCCCCTTGGACAAAGAGTTTCTTTCGAACTTGATCCTCAACCCGGAAAGGTTCGCCGGAGCAGCAGAGAAGCAGACAGAAGAATTTCTGCTGAATCATGTCCAACCGGCCCTTAACAAGAATTTTCAGCTGCTCGATTACAGCAGGACAGAACTGAATGTATAGATCAAAGAGATAATACAAAAACACGGAGGAAAAAAATGGCACTGCAAAAAAGGAAAGTTGAGAAAGAGGCGTACGGATACTTAAGCCAGATACCAAAAATACCTGAACTGGACTTTGTCAACACAGGAAAGTTCAACATAGTCGGAGAAAAAGAAGTGCTTTACCCAATCGTCGAAAGTTCTGATGTAATTATTGTAGGCGGAGCATATTTTGGTGACGAAGGAAAAGGAAAGACCACTGATGCAGCTGCCCATCATCCTGATGTGGAGATCATCATGAGGGCCAACTCAGGAGAAAATGCAGGTCATACAGTCATGAAGAACGGAGTGAAATATGTCTTCCACCTGGCCCCTTCAGGAATACTTGTCCCAGGCAAAAAGAATGTTATCGGATCAGAATGTGTGATGGACCCTGTAAGTTTCATGGAAAACGAACTGGCTCAGCTTAAGAGGAATAATGTGGAATACCCTGACTTGTATGTTGGAAATGTGCATATTGTCACCCCATACCACAAACTGATCGACCTTATCGGCAATCCAAAAAATTCATCTACACTTAAAGGGATGTCCCCCATCCACTCAACGAAAGCGATGAAAAGAGGATTAAGGATGAACCATCTGTTCAATGAGGAAGAGGTGCAGGCCAAGAGACTGAAGAAAGATCTTCATGCTTATTTCGGCTTGTTGCAGACCATGAACATCACAGAAGCGCAATTATTGCATCTTTGCGAGGAGATCAATAAAGGACATGGCCAAAAGATCCCTGAACATCTGATGAGCTTCATTAAAGCAGTTGACAAAGTAAGTTTCCTCATTGAGTTGTTCAAGAAGTACGTAGTAAACAATCCTGACTTCCCTAAAAGAGCAGATACGATCAAGATGATCAATGACGCTCTTCAGAGAGGCAAGAAAGTGTTGATAGAAGGGCCACAATCGTTCTTCCTGTCAAACTCTGTGGAGACTCACTGGGGATCGGCAACCTCGGCCTGCACTTCAGCAGCAGGTATAATGGCAGCAGCAGGATATAATTTCAGCAAGTACAGGACAAAAGTCATAAACGTACACAAGTCTCCTGGCTCTTCCCGGGTAGGTATCGGAGCAAATCCTTCTGCATTCGTACCACAGGACTTCTTCTCTGGGCAGGATGTAGACAGCCTACATTATCTGCAGAATTCCTGTGAAGACTTTGACAACATCCAGAAGCAATACTTCCAGTCGATCGGGGAGAACGGCATCTTCCAGCCCACCACTTATGTTGACAGTGATGGAGTAGAGTATGATGTCAACGTAGCTCTGGCCATCTCCGCTTCCAAGAAACATGGTGAGAAAGGAGCTACTACAGGAAAACCAAGAGTACTTGGCTTGTTCGACTGTGTTGCTCACAGCAAGGTCAACCAGGCCCAGGGTCCATATCTGACCATTTCCGCAGTCGACCGAGGAGATGATTATGATAAGATCGCTCTGGCAATAGCTTATGTTGTCCATCTTCCGGAGGGAAAAGAAGTCCACTCCAATGGAAGGAGTTACAAGAGGGGAGATATAATCAGACCTGGAGAAGATCTGCCATGTGAGCAGGTATTGCATTACTGCTATCCTATCATTAAAGTGATGGACGGATGGAAAGGAAATCCCATCGCTGCAGGTAAGAGAGCTGAGGGAAGCGATCTTCCAAAACAGGTACAAGATTTCATAGAAGCGATAGAACATTACACTGGCGCAGAGGTAATTTCGATAGGAAACGGCCCTAACAAGGAGGATCTGTTGTATGTTCGGAAGAGTATTTCCGAATCTTCCTATTAGGACATAGCAATCCATTTAAATTTGCCTGCAGCGGATGGGTAGTGGGATAGATGATTGGAGGTCTTCATGAAAACAGAAGAAAGAGTACTGGAAAGCAGGCATTCTGCCTATGGAGCGGGTTACGCAAAACTGCCACAACGGCAGGACTGCGATCCTAAACCGATCACGTCACTATTTGAACTTAAGCAATATGTTGACAAAAATTCAGTTGTGTTGGATGTTGGTTGTGGCAAAGCTTACAAGACTCTTCCCCTGGCCAAGAGATGTAGACAATATTACGGTATCGACCCAAGTACTGACTTGCTTGGAATCGCCCGGCAGGAAGCTTCAATAACCAAAGCAGATAATACTATTTTCAAGGAAGGCAGAGCAGGCAGTCTCAGTTTTGACGACGCATCGATTGACATTGTGATCTCTCAGCTTGCTCCTCATAATGCAGCAGAAGCATACCGGGTTCTCAGACCATATGGAATCTATTACCTCGAGAAGACTGGTGCTGGAGATAAGAGAAAAGTGAAACTTGAATTCGGCAGCGATGAAGAAGGGCCTCGAGGATATTTATGTGATATGGAAGAAGGAGAACGGAGAAGAAAGATTGAAGCCGAGTTTATTGAATGTGGCTTCAGGAAGGTAAGGACCGCCAGCATGTATTTCGACTGCTACTACCCCACACTTGATGACCTGATTCTGCTGCTGCAGGAAGTTAGTTTCACTGTTAGAGACTTTTCTTTAGAGAAAGACGAGGAAATATTGAAGCGGATCGAAGAGAAGTACATGACCGGCCGTGGAATCAAAGTAAGAAGACACGAGATAATTGTTGTTGGAGAGAAGTTGGGATAGAGAGTTAGTATTAAATTAAGAAATACAAAAAAAGAATAAACAAATACTTATTCGCACATCATGTCCTTAAACCAACCAACAACAGGCGTATTGTCTCTTGTCTCATATGGTTGTCTAAGAACTTCGGTCTTTCCTTCATCCTCTGCTTCGCCAGCAGATTGTAACCGGGTTAATGTGTCATCCAGTGTCCTTCCCGAGTCTTCATCAAGTTGGATTATCAAATGGGTATTTCCCCTTGTTGCATCCAGAACAACGGTTGAACCGTCTTTTAGATACTGGATCAATGTGCCTTCAACAGGAAGATCTCTTACAGCATCTACCCAAGCATCGTAAGAAGCCTGCGCTCTTTCCTCAATGTCTGGCCTCTCTGTCTGGAAGACCTGATAGATACTTCCATTTCTCTCAGATACCCTAAGTGTTCCATCAACTTCAGGAACTCCAGCTTCATTCATGCTGTCATAGATGGGTCTTACCCTTCCTTTGAAACCATCTGAAAGGTCGCCGGTAGCAAATCCATGAGCAACTTCTGAATCAACAAAAGATGCGTTCCAACTGCCACCAATTCCAAACAGGCCACTATTACAAAACGTGTGTACCCTTGCTGGCTTAGCTTCTTGCAAAGCTGCTGTAAATTCAGTAACATCATCGTACTGAACAACTGTGGTCCCTAATACTTCTAATCTTTCTGCCATTTTTTTCCTCCAAACACCTATTCCTCAACAAAAACTATCCCTTGCTCTTCACAGAAATCTCCATGGTTATGTTCTAACCACCTGTTCACATCATTGTTCTGCTGGTTGCTGAAGACAAGGTTGGAAAGCACTGCATTAAGCAGCTCTTCCCGTTGGGCTTCATCGGCCCTCTCAAAACGTTCGATGAAATCGGGAGTGTCATGATATTGGCGCAGACTGCTCTTCCAGGATAGCCTTGGCAGCAGTTCGTGGATGATCGGATCCTCTGTATTTGGATAGACGATAAACTCCAGCAATTCAGGAGACTGTTTACGGATAATTTCATTTCTCATCTTTTCATTGATGGTTTCCTGGAAAGTCCTTTTGACACCCTGCAATTTTTCAATCAGCTTCTCAAATGTAGTATGCTCTAACCGCCTGTCCATTGCCCGGGCTGCATTTTCATAGAGAGCGTTCAACTCCTCAATCCTTCGCTGCAGCACTGGCTGGCTGGGCTGGAAAAAGTCAAGCTTCGCAAGTTCAGCCAAAGTGTATTGGTGCCGCTCTCCATCCAATACTAATAGGTCCCGCGGCTGCTTGTTTTCTGAAAATGGGGATCCGCCGAAGTACACAAGCACATTCCTATGCTGCTGGGGAGAGTACAGATAGAATTGCGTGCCAGATCCATTTCTGATAAGACAGGAATTGGTCTCTATCTGGTATTTCTGGGTTTCCGGACGTTCATATCTGGAAAGTGAACCCAGAAGCTTCCTTAGATTGATGGCTTTTTTAGTCACCAAGTCAATCTTGCTGCTGTCAAGCATGAAACTTTTAGGTTGCTCCGTGAACTGATCAAGTTCTTCATGGAGTTCCCTGAACTTACGTACCGTCTTGCTGGGAGTGTCCAGCTCAACCTGCAGAGTATACGGCCCGGGACGGAACTTTTCAGGGAAAATATGCACCTCTCTCAGATCCAGACCGCCGCTCTTTGCAGTCACTCTTCCATACAGGGATTCATGAACAGCAAAATCTCTGACAAGAAGAATTCCTTCACTATATACTTTCTCAATCAGAGGATTGAGATAAGAACGATCGTCCAACAGATGATCGGCATTGAGTTGACGTAAAGAGGTGAAGATCAGAGTGTCCAGGCCCTTGGTGTAACTGAATCCCCCTGAGATGTCAATGGCTTCTGGTGCCTCTGAGGAGTATCCTGAAGCGGCCATCGCTTTCCTGAAGTGCTGTATCTCTTCATCACGTAGAGGGTAGAGCATCGGCTCTTTCACAGTAAGTTCTCTGCTGGAGCTGTAAGCAGAGAAAGCCAGAAAGTCATTTTCCAACTCACTTGTATCAAGGCTTTTATCACCTTTAATAATTCTTTTCAACCTGTGCATTCCCTGTAAGAAACTTAATCTGGACATTCTTATTCTCCACTCATCCCAGTATCTCTGGCTGTTTTTGTCAAATCACCTTTCCACTGCTCCACTCTCGCTTGATACCGCCTGAACCTCTCGTTAGGATCGGTTATGATGTCACTGCCTGACTTGTCGGCGATCTCAGTCCTCTTACTGCAATAATTATCAAATGTTTGCATGACATGGTTATGATCTATACCTGCCAGATGTGCCTGCACGAGCTCTGCCGCTTCCTCATCTGAACAGAACCATTTGTCTTCCGGCCAATCGTAATCTCCGATCACCTGTCCCAGGACGCTTGTAACTTCTCTCGTACTTAAAGGTGTCTCGTAGATGAACTCGCCAATCTCATCCCATTGCTTCTCTGCGATCGGTATCTCCTCCTGTTTGTATTTGCCCACAATCAGTTTCCTGGCCAGAGCAGCGAACTCAGAAGGCTCTTCAAACCTCCTGACATGAGCAATCTTATCAAACACCCTGCTTTGAGTAGCTGCATCGATGTTCTCGATGTAATTTGCATCCATCACAAAGAGCACTCTCCCCTGTTTTTTGTCGATTGCTGTTCCATCAAACAGCTTCAGATAGACTGATGTGGTCTGCTTCTGTTCAATGGTGAGATTTGGATCCTGTCGGGAGTGGAATACCATGTCAGCATCCGCTACGTAAGCGATGACAACTCCTGGAAAATCATTGATCTGCTGTCCCCATTCGTTCAGGGCATTAGCTGTCTGGTTCTGATAGTGGGAGGCATAATCAGTAACACTGTGGGTCGCTATCCAGATCGGTCTTCCCCCTTCTCTGAACTTCTCTGCCAGCGAGCGCAGGTAAGCGTGAGAGACAAAGGTCTTCCCACAACCAGGTTCCCCATAAGAGAATATGACAAAAGGTGGTGTCCCCCTGGGATTAGTCCTCATATCGTGATTGTAGCCAAAAAGTATCTTTCCTGCATTCCAAAGTACAGTGCCCAGTTTCTTCTCTTCATCTTTGTACTTCCCTTCAGCTCCGATAGCATCTTCTTTCTGTACGTTCATAAACTTATCATCGCAGACCACTAAATCATACTTCTTCTTGAACTCCCCTGCTTGTAGGGAGTAGTTGCCGTATTTGAGTTTGGTTTCCTGCAGGTTGAACCCCTCTGCGACATCTTTCCAGGTATCCCAGTTAAACTGGTTGACCCAGGAGGTGAAGATGCCTTCCAGCGTATATTTGATGTCTTCATCAACAACTTCCTCTTTTCTGGATCTCTTGTCTTCGATAACTCTTTCCAGATCTACAGCGGCAACTCTTGAGAGTTGTGCTGTCAGCTCATCCCGTTCTTTGCTCCCATCATATTTTGTTCCAAAAGAAAATCTGTTCTTTACATCAGCTTTCTCTGATCCAAGCAAAGTCAACCCCACCTCACCTGCAAAACGGAGAGCGTACCTGTTGGACAGGAAAATTCCATCAACTATCCGTTTTCTTAGATTGTCATTCTCCTCTTCATCTCCGCCAGTGCCGTTTTCTCTAATGGCAGCACGTTCTTCTCTGGCATCCAGCTGCGCACCATAACGTTGTTCCAGAGCGAGAATATCCATCCCCTTCCTTAATTCCAATGATGCGGCTCTGAAAACGCTGGCCGCAATTTCAAAAGCGTTGAGGTATTCAAGCTGGGCAGGGGTGTTCCTTGTGTTGTCAGACAACTTTTCTAGTGTTAAGCTGTACAACGTCTCCCCGCCCATGCTTATACGGGCAATTCTTGACTGTACCCGATCCTTTGGGATTGCTGAAATAATCTCTTTAACTTTTCTGACCTCGTCCTCTACCTGCTGATCCAATTCGATTATATTCAATGATTCTGTCTTTTTTTCTGTCATTCTTGTCATCCTCAATTTCATAACTATTCATCTACATCTCAAATACCCTTACCTGCGTTCCCAGCACTGACTTTGCCACAGTTGATGAATACCTTCCTGGACAGACGATGATCTCGTCACTCCAATTTTCTCGGTGGATCACTTGTCGTAGTTCTTCGTTTTCTTCTACATGATTCGGAGCGTATGAGTACTGCCTACTGAAACGAAGCAATCCTGCATCTGGGTTTTCTTTCAACAACTCTCTAGTGACCGGGAGGGTGGGAATCTCATCCGGTCTTGTCAGGTAGCGATTCTCAAATGGACCAACTAAAGCCCTGGATACATGAACCGGATGTAGGCCAGGGAACTTTTCATCAATACTGCGTAAGATAAACCAGGCAGCATTGTTTGGGCTGAATTTCAGGGCAGACTGCAATTCTGCGGAGACCATTCCTTTTCCATAGTCGCCTTCCTGTATCTGAGGTTCTCTTACATCCTGCCAGGTGTCAATCATATACATCTCAAACATACTGCTGCCGGGAGAGTATTGGATGAAATGAAGATTCCATAATTCTTCCACCCCTAACTTCAAAAGTCTTGTTGCCTGGGGAGGCAGGCTGTATTTTCCCAATTCCCACCCTAGCAATTCTGCTTCATGTAGTTGTTCCAGAAAATTGCGGTTCATTGCTTTCTTATGTAATTCAGCTGCTTTTTCTTTCACCCTCGAAATATCCTCAGTGTCAGAAGTCAGTAATGTCCTAAGATTATAGGCTGATTCTTCAAATCCGGGAATCTCTAGCAGCATAGCGGTGGCCTCCCTTTTCAGCCGATGTAATTGCATGAAATCGTACATCCAGGGCAGCCCCGACTCAGTATTGATATTGAGCTGCTCAAAATACCCCTGATTATTCTTACTGTCGTCAGGAAATTCCTGCCAGGCAAACCATTGATACTCTTTCCTAATCCTTTCAACCAACTTAGCGATGGTCGGGTAAATCTGCTCATTCTTGGGCAACCTGGTCCAGTCCCACTGCTTATCCTCTCCAAAAGCCCTAAGAAGTCCCTCTTGATGCTTATTTTCCTGTGTGACAAGTCCTTCTGCCAAAGTTTTCAAAGCAGAATCTAACCGATAGAGATAATTTGCCATCTCATCTTTGTACAGGGAATGTTCAGGTATTTCTGGCATCATGGGATTGTACTCTAATTGTTTTTCTGATTCAAATGTAAAAAATAAAATAAAACAAAATCCCCTACTGGGGAACTGCATAATGCGGAGTAGTGGGCAGTTCGGAAACCATCTGCATAGCTTCTGCAAACTCCTTCTTCTGCTGATTTAGCTGTTTCATGAAGGAGCTAATCCTGTACTCGCATTCTTTGGCTCTCTCAATGTCCTGTATCGGATTTTTAACAAAGTCAAACGATTCCGAAGCCAGATAAGTGACCAGCTTCACATTGAAATCCATCAATCTTTGTGAGATATCCGCAGCTTTTACCAAAGTCTGTTTGAGAGCGATAGCCTGTGTTCCCATCCCGGCAATCTTTGCCTGAACCTTGAATGTTGGCACCATCTTGCTCATCGCATGCTTGTACTTGATCTCCAATTCATTCATAGCATCAATCAAAGCGCCTGTTGCCTGATAATTGACTCGTGTTGCAGCAATTGCTCCTTTGGAAGCCTGTACACCCTCAGCATGATCGAGCATATCTCTCCTGATCTCTGAAACAACTCCATCTGCGCTCAACTTGCCGTCAAGAATTCCATATTTGATATCCAAAACCTGGCTTACTTCTTCTGTCAGTCTTTCGATGGTGTCTAGGTCCTGTGTAGCTTTTGCCGCCTGGATGTCACTCTGATACTCCATCAGTACTTGTTCGATCTCGTGCATCTCTGCTTCCAGCTTGCCTACTTCTTTCTCTGCTGAAGTAAGATCAGAACCAGTGTAATGGCTGCCTTTTAGGTGACCGATAAGTTCCTGGTCAAGGTATTTCATGTGCGAAATATTCTCCTGTTGGATGCCTTTTGCCCGTTCCTTACCTTGGATTGCCTTCTGATGTTGCTCCTCCAGTACTTCTGCCATCCGGTTCACCATCTGCTCAAGAGCGTTCCCTCTCTTCTCGATAGCATCAAGTTTTACTTCCTTTTTCTTTTTCTTCTGCCTGGTTACCGTATAGAATGCTAATTGAAGAGCGTCTCCAAAACCATAAATTGCATCTTTACCAAGAACATTCCTGAAATCAACATTAAGTTTTCCATGTTCTTCATTTAGATCTACCAAATCCAGCTGCAGACCGGCCATCTCTTTGTGCAAAGCACCGATGCTGGTCGTCTCCTGTCCTACAGATGGAGCTTTGCTTATCCTTCTCAGATTACTCCTATCGGTTCCATAACTTTGGTTAGCATCAAAGGCCTGGTGTGCTCTAACCTGGGGGGCCGCTTCCGGAACCCTATACTTCTCTTTCAGTTTTGTCAATCTACTTGCTTCTTCTGTCATTTTATTCTCACCTTTATTCGTTTTTGTAATGTATCACAACACCCAAGTCCCTTTCCAACAATTTGTTACTTGAGAGTAGTCTTTTACTTATAAATGTTTCCATTTTTTATTGCCTGGAACGCTCCATTTTGTCAATCGGCTTTCAGCAGATCCTCAAAACTCATTGACATAGTACATTTCTCCTATAGATTGTGAGATGTCTCTGATCATCTTCCCTCCCAGTTCGTAATTGTCCACGGGTATTACTCTTGTCTCAGGTCCGGCAGCTTTACCAATCTTACGGATGATATTTCTTGTTTCGGAGTTTCCATCTATCAGGAAAATGCGGAGCATCAGGCAGGGATTTGACTGGAAAGCATTTGCCGCTTCCATACACCTGGTGATAATATTATTTTGACCTTCCGGATAACCATCAGTTACCAGGTAGGCGAACGCAGGGCCTCTTCCTGCAAGTGTATCATAGAGCCACTCCAAGGCCAGGTCTGTCCTCGTCCAAAACCGTGGTTTTACAGTCTTCATCAGATCAGCAGTAGTGATTGGAAAGAGTCCATCATTGTACTCTGCCAGGAAAGTCTCATTTTGTGGATTGAGTTTCCTCATCAGAGCGTGCGTAGCCAGAGTCGTCTTCTGGGCTGCGGTGAAACGGTTATTGTGCCGCATGCTTGAACTGGTATCAAGGGCGATAGCTGTGTCTATGGACGATTTCCCTCTCCCTTCATATTTACCTGCGATAAAGAATGGATACTGGGGTAACCGATAACCATGCATCCTGGAATTGATGACCGACTGCACCCAATCCACATTCGGCAGTTCAGATAGATCCTCCATCTCTGCCCAGTAAGCAACTATACCATCGTATGTTTCCCTGACCTTAGCCATGAAACCAACACCATCTTCATGCTCAATACCTTCGATTATCTCGGAGAGAAAACGTTCTTCCAATTTCTGGACAACCCTTTCTTCATCGAAAGTCAGTTCTCCATCACCATCCTTGCATACAATCTTAAGACCGGCAACCGCCTCCCCAAGCTTCTCTTTGACGATCTCCTCAACATCAGTTTCTTCTTCGATCTTGGCAAGCCTGGAATCCCGCTCTTCCTCAACGTCGTCTAACTTGGCAGCAAATTCCGATTCGGTCTTTCTTTTCCTTTCTTCCTCTTCTCGTAGAGTCTTTTCCAACTCTGTCTCCGCTTCTTCTGTTGCTGCTTCGATCTCTTTGATCTCTTCAGCGTCCTGCTCCAGTAACTCTTCCATCATTTTTTGCTGCTCCCTCTCTTCCTGGACCAGATAGGCGATCTCCAGATCCTCTTTGATCTTGGTTGAATAGTCATCTATCAAAGAATGCGTCTTTTTTTCATACCAGCTCTTAAAGAAAATCCTACCTAATGTAAGGGTTAATTTCTGATATCCGCTTAGTTCCAGATAGTGGTGGACATTTTTCCTGAAAGTTTTCTCTTTGATATACCTATGGTAGAATCGCTTGGCATACTCAGCTATGGAGAAACCAGTATCCTCTATCATGGATTCTTCCAGAACAGCTTCTTCTATCTCGGAAGATTCAGGACTAGCATTCTCAATCTCCTGCTCAAGACCAGTTTGAACCTTCTCAGCGATACTTTTCTCTCCGGCGACGGCTTCAATGACCGCTTTCTCTTCCGTTGTAGTTTCTGCTTCTGTCATTTTCACCAAACCTTATATGTTAGGAAGTTGTAGACCTTCTCCCTCAAAGGTGTCTTGTGGAAGAAACGATATACCGTACCCTGCTCCGTGAGTTCCTCTTCCTCATTTTCACTCACCTTCTCCTCAAGTTTTTTTTCAACAATTGGAGCTGCGGGGTGACCGGTCTGCTCGACCGCCTTCTTTTTCCTGGCTTTCTTCCTTCGCCTTGGCAGAGGAGTATACACTTGCGGCACACCAGAAGCAGGTTGTTTGGTAGAGTAGATCTTATCTTCACCATCTGAATCCTCCTCAGCGGAATCGGGATCGTATTCTTCAGTCTCTGTTCCACTTGCTGCTTTCTTGCCTGATTCGTAGGGAGAGTCAGTGGCTTCCTTCGCACTCCCGGATCTTCGTACCCGTCGCCCCTTCCGCTTCCTTCCCCTTCTGGCCAGGATCGCTTCTACACCCCCTAAAGAAAAATCTTCATCCTCTGCTTCACTTTCCACTTCATAATCCAAAGAAGATTCCAGGGATTCCTCTATAGCCAGAAGTGCATCAAGACCTTCCTCTCCACCTACTTTCTTCAGTTTCCCTTTGATCCTTTTCCGCATCTCTTCAAGTCTTTTCTGGGTAGCTTTGTATTTAGCGCGTCGCGCCTCACGTTTTTTCCTTCTCTCTTCAGCAGCTTTCCTCCTGGCCATCTTGGTCTCAGAATACTCATCTTCGATCTCTTTCAACTCGCCTTCTTTTTCAGAATCATACTCGTCTATTCTTTTCTCAGCGGCTTCATGGGCATTCCTTTTTGAATTCTCTTTCTGAAATTCTAGGCTCGCCTTGAGCTGTTCGGTCAGGTTGTCCACCACTTTGTTATCATCTAACATCGAATCCAGGGCATGTCCCACTGAAATGCCGTTTTCCCAGGCGTCTACAAGTGATTTCTCTATCGCATCCGTCACATCAGAAAGGTCTAATGGAGGGAGCCGGAAGAGAGTACAGTCGGCCAGCCGATATTTTTCGATACCCATCCTATGCTTTGCAGTCAGAATGCCTCCTGCTGCGCATGAAGTAGTAGACCATCTCGATAAGCTGAGTGTTATCTATGTGGGCGAACTGTGACTGCTCCTGAAAAAGATGGTCGATGAAAGGATATTCTACTTTAGCTTTCTGCGCCTCAGAGTCACTTTCGTTGTCGTAAGCTTTTTTAACTTTTTCAAATGGATCGATGGCATTTCTGGGCGCCTCCTGATAGCTTTCTAACTCTTTCAGGAAATTCTCTTTTATCTCGGGGATGATCTTCTCCGCTACTGCTATCTTCTTGTAAGTATCGCACCACCAGACATCTGCTGCCTGCTTCAGTTCATCGTGGAAATTACTCTTCACCCAGTCCCGCATCTGTGTCTTCGCCTTCTGGTCACCTTTCCCTTTACCCTGCACCCTGGTGCAGAAAGCATACTGGATTCCAGCGATAGCATAAGCTGTACTGGCGATACTGGGCGTATCTTTGTAGAACAGCTGATCCAGGATAAGTTTAGCTCTGGCCGCATCCAAAGCATCAAACTTTGAACGGTTACTTCCTGTAATCTCACTATTTGCATCGGTATTGAATTCCTGCCTGTATTTCTGGAAGACACTGTCGACAGCGTTCTGGATGATTATGGGCATCGGAATCTTTCTCAGGCCGTTGCCTTTCTCTTTATGAGTGTCTCCAATCGAAACGGCGTCTATGGGAACATGTTCTTTATGGTACCCTATCCTGGTGATTAGGTGACTGGTATCCAGATCGTCCGGATATCGGATAGCGATCAGTGCCATACGGTCATTCAACGCCCCTGAGAACTTACTCTGGTCGTTGGCAGTCCCTATAATGAACCCATGAGCTGGATAACTATACCTTAGCTGGTCTGGCTTGATCCTTTCGCTATTGGCTGCTTCCAGAAGTCCATCAAGAGCAGGCGTCCTTAATTTGTCCATCTCATCCATGTGCAGAATACCATTGTTTGTCCTGGGTAGCACTCCTGGATGATATCCTTCAGGATCATATTCACTTTCCATACCCTCAGAGGTTGTTCCATCCAGCTTCGGCAGCTTGAACCCGGCAAGATGCTGCCTGGATAATGCGACCGTCCCCTCGGTGAACTCGATCCCCTGCCCTTCTCCGTAACGGGCAACGACCACTTTTACATCTTTAGCTGCAGGCCGTTTGAAGATCCCCGTCTTCTTGAAATTGGGGTCGTATCGGATCTTGCATTCAGGGCAGGCATCATGGTCGTGCTCTCTCACAAACTCTTCATCAAATAAGCTGAAAGGACTACACTGCACCTTACAGTCCTCAACCTTAAAAATGACGTCCTGTTGCTGGGCTATTTTGATGACATCTTTAGCCACATTACTCTTCCCCCCTCCCGGAGGTCCATAGAAGATCACATCTTTCCCCATGAGCAGGGCCAAAGCACCCCATTGTACCCTATCAGTGTCCAGTACTGTCTTTGGAAAAAAGTCGAAGAAAGCTGCCTTTCTTACCTCTTCCTCCTTATCCAGGGGAAGATATTGTCCCAGACTGGAGACTTCCAACTTTTCATATGCTTGTTCGAGGGAGATTGTATAACTTCTCTCTCGACCGCTACTTTCCTTCACGTGAACAGATATGCTGTCACCCGCCGCATCATATCCTACCAGCGTACCGAGTGTTCCTTCTTCGAGCTCAATGTCATATCGACTGTGCCCGCTTCCTACGGATGCTTCAAACTTCTGGCTGAAACGTACTTTGTGGCCCAACTTATCGTCTGCTTCTACCCCTTCTTCCAGTTCATAACCAAGATGGATCTTTCCATCTGGAACTAGAAGGGCGATCTCTCGTGGATGGACGTATGAACCATACCCATAAGAACAGTAGCGGTTCAGATCGTTACCCCCAGGAACAACCTCATCCCACTCAATTCCGAATTCATCATGACTTACCGTTCT
>CAZWBB010000013.1:50570-50798 GCA_964632045.1 uncultured Methanosarcinales archaeon
CAAGACTAGTTTCCCGGTTACGAACTCTCATGCCCCGCTCTGCATGATTATTGATGGTACTCTCATCGTCCGTCTCTTCACCAGTCTCAATCACATTTTCCTTAACGGCAGGAATCCATTTTCCCAGCATCTCATCATTGATATTTGCCAAGACTCTGTCACGCAATGCTTCCATACGTTTTAGCGTGATCAACGCTAAATGTCCAGAAGATGTTTTGGGAATTATTC
>CAZWBB010000014.1:0-48571 GCA_964632045.1 uncultured Methanosarcinales archaeon
ATCGGCACTAAATCTGGCCAAAAGATTTATATACCCGCTGTATATTGGGAGTATGGGTGAACTATATGGTACAAGCAATGATACATATCTCAGATGAAGCTAATCAAATATTAAATATTGTCAAAGCTAGGTATGACCTCAAAGATAAATCTCATGCAATTGAAAAAGTAGTTATAGAATTTGGCGAGGATCTTCTTGAACCACAATTAAGACCCGAATTCATTCAAAAAATGAAAAATCGACAAAAAGAAAAGACTGTAAAAGTCAACGATTTTAGAAAACATTTTGATCTTGAATAAAATTGAAGAAATTATATTTAACCCTCACCATTATAAAAATTTAAGAAAGCCACTTCAACATTTGAAGCGTGTGCATATCGATAGGAGTTTTGTTTTGGTTTTTTCAGTTGATGAAACAACAAAAACGATTATCTTTGAGGACTATGACAATATTTATTCTAATTAATTGTTGGCCAGATTAAATTCTTGCAAATGAAAACCTCTTCGACACTACGTGTCTTGCAGGGAGATAAACCCCCTGAAACATAGCACCGTAATACGGAAACGGTGCGCCGCTTTTTGTTCGAGAAATGAAGCCAAACCCTGCTTATCGACGGTGATGGGTGGCGCACCAGGGGATTTGTTAGACCCAGTGCGTCATGTTCTTTATATAAGGTGTAGGTGCTATATAAAAGTTGCTGAGGTTTTATCATATTGGTGCGCTTTTTTTTCAAATTCCGATAGCCAGAAGCAAGAGTAAACTACTTAAAAGTAGTCTCACAAGAGGAAATTTTATATATTAGTTAATGAAATGATAAGGTATGGGTAAAATAAAAGGCAGTTATATCTCTTTGGAACAAAAAGAACAAATAAAACTGATCATTCAACGAAGTAACTTAACACAAAGAGATTTAGCTAAAACAATTGGTATTCAACCATCCACTTTATCAGCAAAATTATCATCAACATTTAGTATTCAACGTGATGAAGCAACAGCTCTTTATGAAGCACTTGGGAGTCCGGAATCATTGTGTTTCCTACGAGATTTTGAGTTAAGTTGTGAAAATCGTCAGATAAAGCGTTCACAAGGAGACCCTTGGAAAGATATTTATGTAGACGTGGCGAATCGTTTAGAAAGAGCGTATCTTCTTAGTACTCCTTCTCATCGGGGAGACATCATTGAAACTTTGGAAGGATTAATTGATAAATATCAACAAGACTAACCATTACCGATAATTTTTAATTTACTCAGTCTCTCTATTAATGCATCAAAGATCGATTGATACTGTCGTAATATTTCATCCATTCCTTCTTTTGCAATCCTTTCTGGGGACTTCCTTCTTTTGAATCTACCACTAGGATTATATAACGGTCTCTTAGGCAGTCTATCTATCAGGGGATAACTTCCGTTCGTATTCAGTCTCTTCATTTTGTCTCTGATAAAAGTTGCCGCCCGATCTCCATCGATTGCACTCATTATATCTACACATTTTTGTGCTGTCGCCTGAGGAACTCTTAGCCCAAATAATCCATAACCACCTACTAAATCATTAACAGCATTAATTATTTTAGTGAAAGGGCCAAAGGTATCTTCCTCATACTCATAGGGAAAATATTTGCGAATAGCAATCCTACCTTCCTCAGGAGAGTATCTTTTTAGTTGTGAATCTACCATTTTAGACTCAAAAACTTCCATTCCTCTCCTGATACCCCTTTCATAACCTATTTGGTATGACATTTGAGGACCTATAATATATCCTTTTTCTGTGGAAGCATTGACACTATCAAACGGGAAACAAGAAAAGACATCATCTTCCCATAAGTCTGGATCACTACATCCCAAAAAATCCAAGATGGCTTCCCTTGTGAACCATTCTAATTCAGCGACATCCCCCAATCTTTCTTCAAGTTCGTTTCTCTGTCGGGTTAATTCATCTGAATTTAGTTGTTCTCCAATCTTACGATCAAAGTAAGAACGTCTTCTTGCCAATGATTCTATCTCCTCACCAGCAATGTAGGGTTTTAGATTTCCATACAGATCAATCGCTCTTTGGACAGTTGGGGGAGGCACTCTTGCAAAGAAAGAAAGATCCTCGTGTATAATGGGTTCCAGTATTGGAATCATACCCTCCCAGCCCTGATCTAAGTTAATATCTGGACTTTGCTCATCGAGCATTGCTATTAAATGAACAATTTCAGGAGGAACATATCTTTCCCTGTTTCTCTGCTCAAAAGTGGGATCAGGCAGTGGTCGTGCGAAAGTTGCGTAAAGTGTACCTGACATATAAATCATAATTAGAAATAACTTTATTTAACTTGTGGAAAAATAGATGAAATTTTTTTATTAGATTGCTCCTAACTAACTATTAAACTAGAAGAGAATTAGAGAGCCCTAAACTAAACAACCCTTTGGGTAACTGATACAAAAACTTAAATTTTACTCTGCGCTTCACCATGTGAAGCTTGTGGGGGCGTAAACTCCCCAGAAATCAACAAGACTTTAAAAACAGCAATAGTTGCTACCCCCTTGGAGTAAAATGCGAAACATTTATAAATGAGAGTCCCAAACCAATAACCTACACAACAATGAAAAGCAGCAATCTGGCGATACAACCGCAAACTGATGTGTACATCTTGCTAGAAGTTATTCCTGACATTGAACAGAGATATTCTTTTGTCCATTTCACTTCTGTCTCCAAGTATAGAGAGCAGACGGATGGCATTTCGATCTGTGGGACAGGAGAATTGTTGACTGTCAAAAAGCCTTCCCTGGTAGCCCTGGAAGATATCTCCAAAATTGCCGACACACCGGAAAGATACACAACTAGTATTGAAAAGATGCCCACCATCGACTGTGAAAACAGAAAACCTTTTCAGGGAAAAATATCACTCCAAGCACATGATGCTGTGGAAATTGAAGGAGAGGTATATGGAGAGCAAAAATGGCAGGTTTATGTAGCAATGAAAGATAATTATCTGGTCTATCCCATCGCTATTAATCAAAGACATTTTTGTTTCCGGGCTTGCAAGAAAGACGTGCAAGAGATACAAGAGTTTGGTTTGCAGCAGGTTGAAGATAACGATGAGCTTGAACATGGGATACAAAAGGAATGGTTCTCCACCAATACTGTCAAACGTTTTCAGAGGGGCATGGAGTCGCTTATCGGCGACAATCCAGTAGGGTGCCATGAGGCTTTCCGGGAAGAAAAGCTGGATGAGGCAGCATCACAGGAAGAAGCGCTCTATCTGCTGGAGATGCTTGACGAAACAGGTTTCCTATGGGATAAGATTAATGAAGGGATCAGTGGACATCTTGGAGAACGCTTTCTGGTTCGACCCAGGCAGAGTTATGAGGAGATGCGCAGAAGGAAATTCAGCCATAACGATGTTATTACCGATCTGACTACCCATCCAGCCTGGAGAGAGCGCCTGGGTATAGGCAGCAGGTGTATTCTGGGTGAGAGGATCTGTAGCAACACAAATGATGATCTGGACCTTGGTTGCCTAGTTTCCAAGGGCAGATATCAGGCATGGATGAAGAAACTGGAAAGATTGGATAGACAGCGGAAACATGCTTTTAGCCACCTACGTGTGGTTGATGATGCTTCCATTGGAAGAAGATGATTCGTTTCCATAATCTTTATAAAGCAGCTACCACAAAAAACCGATACTTATATTCGAGGTGCAGACAATGGCAAAACCGGAAGCAAAACTAAAAGTCATGGAAGCGATGCAGGATGATGTCAACAAAGGCATCGTCAAGATAGACAGCAATTTTATGAGACACATAGGTGTCAACCCAGGAGATGTCGTTGAAATCAAAGGGGAAAGGAAGACCGCAGCCATAGTCGATCGTGCTTATCCGGGAGATATCGGGCTCAACATCGTCCGCATGGATGGAAATGCTCGTAGAAATGCGCGCACATCCATCGGCGAGATCGTGACTATCGAGAAAGCAGAAGTGAAACCAGCAAAGAAAGTTTCTGTTGCTCCTGCTCACAAAGGCGTGATGATCAAGGCTTCTCCACAACTATTCAAACAAGGCTTGCTGGGGAAAGCGCTGCTTAAAGGAGACCTTGTCTCGTTGGGCAGACCAAGGAGAAGGATCGATCCTCGTGGCAGGAATGTTGATGATATCTTTTCGATGATGAGTTCTCAGTTTGCAGGTTTTGGTTTTGGGGATCTTAAATTCATCGTCACCGACACTAACCCAAAGAATGAGATAGTTACTGTGACCCAAGAAACAGAAGTTGTATTCAATCCACACGCTGTTGAGATGAAAGAAGAGGAGGGTGTCAGTTTAGGGGTTAATTATGAAGATATCGGCGGGTTGAGTGAAGAGATCAAGAAAGTAAGAGAGATGATCGAACTTCCTTTGAAGCATCCTGAAATATTTGAAAGGCTGGGTATAGAAGCTCCAAAAGGAGTTCTTCTGCATGGTCCGCCTGGAACCGGAAAGACCCTACTAGCGAAAGCGGTAGCTTCTGAAACAAATTCTCATTTCATCCTGATTAATGGCCCTGAGATAATCTCAAAATGGTATGGGCAGTCCGAAGAGAACCTCCGTAAGAAATTTGAGGAGGCAGAGCAGAATGCTCCCACCATCATCTTCTTTGACGAGATCGATGCTATCGGTACCAAGAGAGAAGAAACTAAGGGAGATGTAGAGAAGAGAGTTGTCGGCCAGCTGCTTGGTTTGATGGACGGACTGAAAAGCAGGGGAAAAGTGATCGTCATTGCCGCAACCAACATGCCAAACTCTTTGGATCCTGCTCTGAGAAGACCAGGAAGGTTCGACAGGGAGATCGAGTTAGGAGTTCCCAGTAAGGATGGAAGGTTAGAGATACTTAAGATCCATAGTCGGAACATGCCGCTGGCCAAGAATGTGAATCTGAAGGAGATCGCCAAGGTAACGCATGGTTTTGTTGGAGCTGACCTGAATGCATTAGCTAAGGAAGCAGCGATGATCGTACTGCGCAGGATACTGCCTGAATTAAAGAAGAAAGAGGTTGAAGATGGCGAACAGATCCCCCAGGAAGTGCTGGAGAAGATCATGATCCGCCAGAAGGATTTCACCGAAGCTCTAAAAGTTGTACGGCCAAGTGCGATGCGTGAAGTTCTTGTTGAGATTCCTGACGTCGGCTGGAATGACATAGGGGGATTAGAAGAAGTGAAGGATAAGCTGAAGGAAGCGGTGGAATGGCCTTTGAAGAAACCGGAGATGTTCAAAAGGATAGGCATCCGTCCTCCTCGTGGAATCTTATTGTATGGGCCACCAGGAACAGGTAAGACCTTGCTGGCCAAGGCTGTGGCGAAAGAAAGCGAATCAAATTTCATCCTGATAAATGGACCCAGCCTACTGAGCAAATGGGTCGGCGAAAGCGAGAAGGCAGTAAGAGAGATCTTCCGCAAGGCGAGACAGACCGCCCCCACCATACTTTTCTTTGACGAGATCGACTCTCTGGCACCAAGAAGAGGTTCAGGTGGAGATGCCCATGCTACTGAAAGGGTAGTCAATCAGATTCTTACTGAGATGGACGGACTGGAGAGCCTCAATGATGTAGTTGTTATTGCCGCCACCAACCGACCAGATATTGTCGACCCAGGATTATTGCGCCAGGGAAGATTTGACAGGTTGATCCTAACTCCCGTGCCTGATGAGAAAGGAAGGAAGCAGATATTTGAGATATACCTTGAAAATATGCCTCTTGCTGATGATGTCAACTCTGATAAGTTAGCAGCTAAGACCAAAGGATATGTTGGATCGGATATCGAAGGCATCTGCCGCGAAGCGGGGATGGTTGCCCTACGAGCTGATGCGGCAGCAAAGGAAGTTAAAATGGAACATTTCATGGCAGCCTTAGATATCGTCAAACCTTCAGTAGATAAAGAAGTCGAGAAAGTGTATGAGGAATTGGAGAACTATTTCAGCGCTGCCCGCGCCAGGGAGATTAAACAGGAGAGAGCTGATTATGTGGGGTAGTAATCATTCACTGCGTGAATGTTGGTTGCATCCTCCCCCTGAGAAGAAGGTGAGGCATATTTATGGATAATCAAATAATTCTGGAAGGTAGTCCTGTAGAAATTGGCAGGAAGCATGGAGAGTTGTTAAGAGATGAGATAAATGATGTTCTTAGATCCTATCTCAGTATGTGGAGCATCCCAAAATGGGAAATTCCGCAAGCTGTCAAAGGATTCAAAACCTCAACGAAAAGGGAATTCCCTCACCTGGCGGAAGAGATTAACGGAATAGCTGAAGGTTCGCGCATACCGGAAGATTACATCTATGCGATCAATGCAAGGACAGAATTGCTCAGCGGCTGCTCAATGCTGGAATGTACAGCAGTGGGTATTCCTTCCTATACAAAGGTTGGCACCGATGTTGTCCTGGGACAGAACTGGGATTGGATCAATTACTTCAGGAATCTGACGAGAGTCGTCGAGATGCGCCCATCAGACAGCCCCAGGATAAAGATGCTTCTTGAGCCAGGAATGGTGGGCAAGATCGGCATGAACGAAACGGGAGTTGGTGTCTGCCTGAATTTTCTGGATACTTATCAAACGAAAAAGGAGGGCCTGCCGGTTCATGTCCTGCTGCGAGGCATACTAGAATGTGCTGATTACAAATCCGCTGAGGAGTTGGTGCTCGGAGCAAAGAGAGCTGCCAGCGCCAATTACCTGATCGGCGACAGGAATAACAACCTGGGCAGCGCAGAAACAAGCCCCGAATCAGTAAATGTGTTAAGTGGAAAACCTTTTGTTGCCCATACAAACTCTTTCAACGCCAACGGTGAAGTGTGTTTGCGTCAGAAAAAGTTCGAAGAAGCCTTGCTGGGATACATAAGAAAAGATGGGAACATCTCTCCCAAAGGACTCAAAGATTCCTTCAGTCTTCCCGGAATCCAGTTCCCCAGCTTCATCGAAGGAGATGTTGAGACAATACATACCATTATCATGAACCTTACCAAAGGAAGATTTCTGGTATCTGAAGGGGCACGATCGAATAGATTTAGGATTTATGAGTTCTGAGTGTAGTATGTTATACTTCATCATACTTCAAGCAACTGTGGAAAACTGCCTGGGAATTCCTGGGGATGGATCTACAGAACAATGATGCCTCCACGGAACATAATAGAGATTTCTTGCTTAAGTATCTGAGTCATGCAAAACAATTGGATCCGGATTTTAACACCAAAGAGTTCATGCAGCGCCATATAATCTATATTCCTCTGAAGGACCTACATCTTGCTTCTGTTCTGGACAGAAGACCCGATATGGTTGTTGCTATGCTCAAGAACTTTGAGAGAAATTTTCATCATAGACATGGAAAGAACTTCTCCGGATGTTTGCGCTGGATCCAGAAATTCTTTGGTAAGGATGCATCCGAGGCCGTGGGCGAAGAGGTGGATATCTCCAGCTAAAGAACAAAGCCTACTCCTCTTCTTCTGGTAAAGGACTCCAGTGCACCTCAAAAGGATCATAATCCGGTCCTGTTACATTGATGCTATTGCCATCTTCAACATTGAGTACGTAGACCCCCCTCTCCCGCCGGTCATTGCCATTCCGTGCATAATAGGCCAACAGTTGACCGTCAGGAGACCATCTAACCGGACCAAAGTCCCACTCTTCAAGAACATTATGACCAGTTAGGTTTTCTAATGCTCCATCTCCAGCAATTGTGAAAATGTTCCACGAACCACCAGGGAGAATTCCCATAACCGCCAAAACATCTTCTACTGGAGAGTATGAAGGATAAAAGACCGAAGTTAGGTTTGTGAGTACTTCCTGTTCATCATTTCCGATGGAAGAATTGGTATAGAAAGTAGTACTTCTCTCCACCTCAGTAACATAAGCAATCCTGCTGCTGTCCCACTGCCAACTGGCCTCTTCCGTCTCTTCCCCACTGATCTTCAATTCAATCCGGGAATTAAGATCGACTACATAGACAGCTTCACCACCACTCTCAATCTTTCCAATTCTTTCCTCAATCTCTTCAATAGTGTAATGCTCGCAGGTAAACAGAATCTTTGTTCCGTCAGGAGAATATTCAGGATCACTGCAGCTATCCCATTCATCGTCCTCAGCTTCTACATGATTGGTTACCTGCGCCGCCTCGCCTGTAACAGTATTAAGAGTATACAGGTTCTCGCAGCCATTCCTCCAGATGAAGAAAGCAAGTGATTGGCCATCAGGACTCCAAGCGTAGTCACCATACCAGTTTGATTCCTGGGTCAACCTTTCTAATCCGCTCCCATCAATATTCATCTCCCACAAATTTTCTTCGTCACCATCATCACCAAAGAAGCTGATCTTCTGGCTGCGGGGCCTCCATTTCGCCCGGTAGAATTCATTAAAATCTGGAGTATTCTCTATAAGATTATTCCCTTCACTATCTACCACATACATTCTATACCCCCCCTGAGACCAATCCTCAAAAAGGATCTTTTGGCAAATCTCAACATCTTCATCCAACTCATCATCACAGTCGTCATCGATCAGGTTGCAGATGTCTTCAACTCCGGGATTGATGTCCGCATCATCATCATCACAGTCAGTATCCCATTCGGCAAAACCTTCAGGAGCCGCACAGGCAAGAACAGTCCAGTCGGGAGTGCCATAACCGTCTCCGTCACCGTCTCCAAAGTAAGTGTTCAACACTCCCTCATCAATCTCTCCATCACAGTTGTTGTCTAACTCGTCACAGATTTCCATTTCCAGATAATCCACGATCCGAGCATAGTTATTGACCCATTCTCCATTCTCACAAAGCTTGAACTGATTGATACATACTCCCACGGGAGAATCGACCAGAGGAGCAGCCACTCCACTTCCATCTTCCGTCTCAACAGAGCAATCATCATCGATATTGTTGCATCTATCCCTTGCACCAGGATGAACTCCCGCATCATCATCATCACAATCTCCAAAAAGGAGCGAATATCCTTCTCTTAACGTCTGAGGAGAGCAGACATCCTGCAACTCTCCTGCCCCATAACTATCTCTATCAGCATCCCTGTAACCCAATAGGATCTGCCACACTCTTGCATTAAGATCATCACAATCCGTACCATCTGCAACAAAACCTTCTGGTTGCTGGCAGGCCACCACAGCTACTTCGATATTTCCTTGACCATCTCCATCCAGATCCTCATAGAAACTTGATCTGACATTCTCATCAACCATACCATTGCAATCATTATCCAACCAGTCACACTCTTCTTCTTCACTGTATCCTTCAATTCCCTCAAAACTGTTTACCCATCTTCCTTCTCTGCAGCTTTGTAAAGAACCGGCACATACACCCTGCTGATTTTCGTTCAGATGTGGTCTTTGATGAGAACCATCTACTGTTTCAGGATTGCAATCATTATCTACATTGTCGCAGTCATCCATAGCATCAGGGTGAATCTCGCTGTTTTGATCATCACAATCTCCCCCTCTCTCAAGATAACCGGCAGGGAGCATTTCACCCGCGCAGACTGGTACAACTTCATCCGCTCCAAAAGGATCGCCGTCATGGTTTGGATGGGCATCTCTGATCTCCCATAGATTGGCGTCATTGTCGTTACAATCGGTGTTGTCAAGGGAATAACCAGGAGGAAGTCGGCAAGCTTCAATAGTTATTTCCGGATTTCCCCTGCCATCTCCATCAAAATCCAGGTAAAATATATTTTTAACATTCTCATCCACAACCTCATCGCAATCATCATCTGTTCCGTTGCAGATCTCATCAGCCAGCGGGTGAACAGCCGCATCCAGATCATCACAGTCCGTACGATCTTCAACGTAACCATCAGGCAGTGCGCATGCAACTCTTGTCTCATTTGGATTTCCATGACTATCTCTATCTGCATCCCGGTAAAAGGTTTCTCCCACACCCTCATCAGTCAATCCGTTACAATCGTTATCCAGAAGGTCGCACACTTCATCTAAGCTGTATCCTGCAATGGCCGCATAATTATTCACCCACCTTCCATTTCTGCATATCTGGAAAGAATTAAAGCATACTCCTCGCTGATTCTCATTTGGAAAAGGCCTCTGATGTGCTCCGTCGGCAGTCTCAGGGTTACAGTCGTTATCAACATTATCGCAAATATCCATTGCATTGGGATGAATCTCACTGTTCCTGTCGTTACAGTCCCCTCCCCTAGCCAAGTATCCGGGCGGTAGGATGTCACCAGCACAGACAGACTGAGTTTCATTTGCCCCAAATTCATCTCCATCATTGTTGGGATGAACATCTCTCATTTCCCATAAGTTTGGATTTCCATCATTACAATCTGTACTGTTCTCAGCATAACCTCTGGGCAGCCGACAAGCTTCTTTAATGATCTCTGCATTTCCACGGGAATCTCCATCAAAATCTAGATAGAAAGTTCTGGTAGCTCCTTCATCAACCCGCCCATCACAATTGTTATCTTCCTCATCACAGATTTCTTCTTCGCGATAATTTTCGACGGTAAGGTAATCGTTCTGCCACTCTCCCTCTAAGCAGGATTTGAATGAATTTGCGCATACCCCAGTCAGATTGTCATTGAGAGGTGCTCTTTGATGGACTCCATCTTCTGTCTCTGGATCGCAGTCATCATCCTCTCCGTTGCAGATGTCAAAAGCAAGCGGGTGGATACTAGGATCATTATCGTTACAATCCCCATTATGGTAGGCATAACCCTCTGGTAACCAGAATCCTGAGCAGACATATTCAATCGGCTCCCCCATCCCGAACCCGTCATTATCATTATCTAGGTAGCCAGGAAGACCTCGTCTTACTTCCGGGTCATTATCATCACAGTCAGCAAAGTTATTGACATAACCTTCCGGACGGTCGCATTTCTTCATCCAGACATCCCTATTTCCATAACCGTCTCCATCCGCATCTTCCCACCACCAAAGGTTTGCCCCTTCATCTGTAAACCCATTGCAATCGTCATCAATTTCGTTGCAAATCTCCTCAATTCCAGGATGGATCCCTGCCTCCAAATCATTGCAGTCATGATTGTCACCTACATAACCCTCCGGCTGTTCACATGATTCTTCCATATCGATTGGATTTCCATTTACATCTGTTCTTGCATCACCAAAGGTATCTCCATCAGCATCCCTGTACCATTTAAGCAAGACACCATCATCTGTAAATCCGTCACAATCGTTATCCAGCCCATCGCAAAGCTCATGAGCAGGGTTAATGAATCCAAGACACTCCCCCCACACCCCGTTCTCATCACAGGTCTGGTTTCCCTTACGACATGTCCCATGTTTGTAGTCGCCACATTCCAATATCTCCCCAGCTGTGCAGTCACATATCTCATCTATAGTAGTATTACAGTTATTATCAACACCATCACACCTTTCGACTGCGTTTGGATATGCAAGAGGGTTGTCATCGTTACAATCATCAGAATTGGTCACCCAACCTTCTTCCACTTTACATTCCTGCCGCACATGCCGCATGTCTCCATATCCATCTCCATCATTATCAAGAAAAGTGGCGATCCGCACAAACTCGTCGACATTTCCATCACAGTTGTTATCTTCATAATCACATACTTCCTCTGCACCAGGATTGATCGAAGGTTCATGATCTTTGCAATCTACTGCCGTCCCGCAACCAGGAAAATTAAAATAACCATCTTCATCCACATCTTTACATTCTTCCGGTAAAGGAATTGATGTATCAATAGAGGAATCGATGGAAGTGTCCATAGAAGAATCGGTTGAAGAGTCTACAGATGAGTCTGTCTGATAGCCTGCATCAGGCTCCTCTTCCATCGGCCTTCTTTCATTATTGCAGCCTGTGCCAAGTGCCAAGGAACTAGCTGCGATAAGGGTAGCTATGCTGCTATATTTTGCAATAGTACCAAGTGTTGCCTTAAATATACTGTTCCCCCTCGCCATGACTGTTCGATAGTAACGTGTTTTTATAAAGTTTTTGCTAATATTTCTGGATTATTTTCGGAGAGGAGAACTAATCTACAACCTAATGTGACCAATCTGGCATAATATCATCGCCAGGAGAGTTACTTATGTTCTGTCGATTATTTCCGCCCCTTTCCATGACATAAATTTCATAACTTCCTTCTCTACCATGAGTGTAGGCAACCTTACTGCCATCGGGCGAAAATGAAGAACGGGACTCACGAGCTGCTGGATTATTGGTTAAGTTACGCTTATTTGCACCATTTGGATCCATCATAAAGATTTCCCAATCCCCTCCCCTAACAGAAGTATAACATATTCTTCCATCAGGAGACCAACTGGCCCAATAATCATCGAATCCATCCAATGTAAGATTCTGGAGACCATTTCCTCCAACATCCATTATGAAAACATCAACTAGACCATTTCTCTCAGACTGGAATAAAATCGTTGCTCCGCCTGGGGACCAAGAGGGGTGAGAATCCGCACCGATACCATCCGAAATTCTTCTTTGATTACTTCCATCTGCATCCATAATATATATTTGCGCCTGCCGCCCTTCCCGAAATGAATGAAAAACAATACTATTACCATCTGGAGACCAGTCTGATTTTGCATTGTAACCGTCCGGCCCTGTTTGAGTTAAGTTTGTGGGGTCATCACCATTTTCTTCCATCACAAAGATTTGGTAACCCCCGTCTCTATCTGAAGTAAATGTAATCCTCGTTCCATCCGGAGACAAGGAAGGAGCCCAATCAAATCCACGGTGATTAGTCAAGTTCCCCTGCTCACTTCCATCAGGCTTCATCAGGTAAATTTCATAATTTCCATCCCTATTTGATGAAAAAGCAATCTTTAAGTCGATCCCACACACGCCTTCCTCATCAATCTGTCCATCACAGTCATTATCCAATTCATCACAAATTTCTTCTACAGGAAGCACCTCGCCCACACATTCTTCTGACCACTCTCCAGCTGCACACGATTGCAAGCCAGACTCACACAAACCTCTTCCTACCGCATCGATGGGACCAGTATAACACTCCATATCAAAAGTATCGATTATTCCATCGCAATCATCATCCAAGTTATTGCATTCCTCTGCTATTGGAAGTATCTCGCCCACGCATTCCTCTAACCACTCTCCTAATTCGCATCCTTGCAGGCCAGACTTGCACAAACCCCTTCCGACTGTATCCCCTGGGCCATGGTAGCATTCTCTTACAATACTATCGATAATACCATTGCAGTCATCATCCAATCCATTGCATTCCTCTTCCGCGGGATCGCCGCGAATCGCATTGCAGATTGCGGCAGCACCATCTTCAGAACACACGTAAATGCTTTCACTTCTGCATTCTCCTATGCCAGCATGACATATTTCTCCGAGATTGGGAAAGCCATTGTCAATCTCGCCGTCGCAATCGTTGTCAAGTCCGTCGCAAATTTCTGGGATGGGTTCAGGTAACGTCACCTTACAGACAGTGTCATCTCCATCATCATTACATTCGGTCCATCCCTCCCGCCTGCACTCGCCCAATCCAAGAGAACAAGGTTCCCCAACGTTAAATCCCTCATCCGTCCTCCCATCACAGTCATTATCTATCCCGTCACACTCTTCCGGCAAAGGATTTCCTTCCACCGCATTACAGCCGGAATAATCTTCACTCCAGCCATCTTCACCTAGGCAAGTTCTAAACTCGACCCCTTCTCTCCGGCATTGACCAATCCCCTGATAACACTGCTGGGAAGGTACTTCAAGACCATTGTCGACCTCGCCATCACAATCATCATCCATACCGTTACATCCTTCTGCCCCAGGCAAGTTGGGAACTGCATCGCAATAAGTATCTGAACCATCTTCTGAGCATCTGAATAATCCTTCGACTTCGCATGCTCCGATGCCTAAGGAACATACTTCTCCCACATTGTAATCCTCATCCTTTCTGCCATCGCAATCATTATCTAATCCATCGCAGAAATCTGGTTGTGGTGCAGTGTGACCTGAACAATCACCCCACTCCCCATAGACGTCGCATATCCGGATCCCTTTGACACATTCTCCAACTTCATCTCCACACTCCGTCGAATCTCCATCAGTACATGGACAGCCCTCATTAACTGAATAATTGCAGTTATTATCAATCTCTTCACTTTCACACAATTCGATGGCCAGGGGGTTTATGGTCTGATCATCGTCATTGCAGTCTTCATGGTTCATCACGTAACCCTCTGGCAGAGAGCAGCCACTGAGGAAATTATCAATATCGCCGAAGCCATCGCCATCTGCGTCCAAGAAATAAGTAGTAGTCACTCCTTCATCTACCAGGTCATTGCAGTTATTGTCTTTCCCATCACACACTTCTGCTGCTCCAGGAAACACATTTTTGTTGTCATCATCACAATCAACAGCTGTTCCACAGGTTAGAAGGTGGTAGAAGCCATCATTGTCTTTATCTTGACATATCGGTTCCGTGTCTACGTCAAGAGCATCTATTTGAGAATCAAAATATTCACCAGCATCATACTTGTAGTTATTTTCTGACGGTCTACGAGTGTCATCACAGGCAGTGATAGGAGCAACTAGGGCAAGGCCGATTGCGTAGAAGAACGTTTTTTTTAAGTAATCCCCCATAATTCTTTTATGGTGGTATTTTTTTATAAATGTTATCATAATTTGAGTAACAGCAACATAAGTTATTTAAACAACCCCACTCCCCAACCTTCCATGGGGGACGTAATCATATTTGACTTTGATGGAGTTATTCTGGATTCCTTTCCAGACCAGTTCAGATGGTTCAATCACATCTGCGATGTTTTGGAAAAGCCTTTTCCATATGCCATCCAAGACGAGTTCAAGGAGGTTTATCGGGAGCCGGTCTACCCTGATCTATACCGGAACCTGGGATTTGATTGGGAAAAAGAGAAGGATATCATCTGGCAGGAATACAATAAACACAAGAGTAATAGCGCGATCTGCCTGTTTGATGGGATCGAAGAGGTTATCAAAGATCTCACTGCAAATGGAAAGACTTTGGCCATCGCCTCATCTAATACTCATGCAGCCATCAATAAGCAGCTTGAAGACAACAGGATTACAGAATACTTCGGCGTGATTGTAGGAAAAGAAGATCTTCCGGAGGAAAATGGCGAGCCGCTGCTGAAACCTCATCCCGTCTGCCTTCTACTGGCGTTGGAGAAACTTGATTGCCTACCACAAGAAGCGGTTTATGTAGGTGACCAGCCTTCTGATATTATCGCTGCCAGAAGGGTGGCTGAATATCGGAGTGAATCTCTGCCGATTGTAGCCGTCACTTATGGCTATTCTTCTAAAGAGAAGATGATGGAGATGCTGCCCGGAATGATCGCGGATTCTCCAGGGGAACTGCTACCACTACTTAAGTCCAACTCCTAAGCTTCCTCTTTCTTCCAAACACGATGGATAACATACCTCACCAGCTTGTACACTCCTAGCAGTATCACAGATGCCACCACGATCACAACCCAGTCCATCAATTGCAGGGGAACAGTCTTGAACCATGCGTTCATCGGTGTGTAAATCGTACATAACTGTAAAATTACCGAAAACACAACCGCTAACACTAACCAAATGTTGGAGAACCATCCCACTTTATATTCTGAGCGTATTGTCTGCAGCCTGACCAGTTCAAAGAAGACTAAAGCAGTGAATGTAATTGTCTGTGCTTTCGCTAATCCTGATCCTTGATACAACCAGAACAATACCAAGCAGCCGATACCTATCAGCAATCCGAAGGTAATAATATCTCCCCGCAGATCTCTGGACAATATACTCTCATGCGCTGCCCGTGGAGGACGTTTCATGATGCCTTTAGAATGAGGGTCCAGACCAAGAGCAGTGGCTGGAAGACCATCCGTGATCAGGTTGATCCATAAGATCTGGATCGCGGTCAGAGGTAAGGGTAAACCGAATAGGGAAGCGAACAGGATTACAGCGATCTCTCCCAGATTACTTGATAGCAGATAGTTCACAAACTTCCTGATATTATCAAATATTCCTCTGCCTTCTTCAACAGCATTGACAATAGAGGTAAAGTTGTCATCAGTAAGGATCATGTCTGATGCTTCCTTTGCTACGTCTGTTCCCGTTATCCCCATAGAGACACCTATATCCGCTTTCTTTAGAGCAGGTGCATCATTTACGCCATCACCAGTCATCGCTACTACATGACCTTGCTTCTTCAGAGCATTGACAATCTGCAGCTTATGCTCAGGATTGACCCTGGCGAAAATACTTGTGTCTTTAATCACTTTCTCGAGATTTACCTTTTCAATGTCCTGGCCAGTTAAAGCCTTGCCAACGATTCCCACTTCTTTGGCGACTGCCTGTGCTGTGGTGATATGGTCCCCAGTAATCATGATTACTCTCACGCCAGCCTCTTTACATATCCGGATGGAATCCTTGACCTCCTCTCGGGGTGGATCGATCATCGCCTGCAGACCGACAAAAATCATATCTTTCTCAGAATCCTCTTTCTTCCTGAAACCTTCATTGTAAGCCATTCCCAGAACTCGCAGAGCCTGCTTGGCAAACGCCTCGTTTTCATTAAGGATTTCCTTCTTCTTCTGCCTGGTCAGACGCACTACTTTCCCATCAATCAGGATCTTGGTGCAAAACTTAATGACAACATCAGGAGCCCCCTTAGTGTAAGAAACCTTTTTCTTCTTGAGCTGATGGATTGTGCTCATCATTTTCCTTTCGGAAGAGAAAGGTATCTCATCCAACCGAGGTTCATCTTTCTTCAGAACTTCATGCTGGAAACCTGCTTTTTCTTTGGAAACGATCAAGGCTGCTTCTGTCGGATCGCCGATCACTTCCCTTTTATCCTCCTTCCCGGTGAGCTGAGCGTCATTACACAATGCCCCTATCTTAAGCAGTTGATGCAGGGGCTCTGGATTAGCAAGCTTATTCCCGTTCATAAACTTACCTTCGGGCTTATAACCGGAACCGGTAATACCATACTCTTTATTGTTGGCCCAAATCTTCTTAACAGTCATCTGGTTATGTGTAAGTGTCCCGGTCTTGTCTGTACATATAGTAGTCACGCTGCCCAGCGTCTCTACAGAAGGAAGTTTCCTTACTAGTGCGTTCTTTTTGATCATCCTCTGTACGCCAAGCGCTAATGATATCGTAATGACGGTGGGCAGTCCTTCCGGGATGGCAGCGACAGCTAGAGCGATCGCAGTGAGGAACATCACTGTTAAGTGCTGCCCCGACAGCAACCCAGCAAGAAAGACAACAATTGCCACAATTACAACAGCAACAGTCAGACGCTTACCCAAAGTACGCAATTTCTTCTGCAAAGGAGTCTGCTTCTCATGCGATTCTTCAATAAGTTTGGCAATCTTGCCCACTTCCGTGTTCATTCCTGTACCAGTCACTATTCCTCTGGCTCGGCCATTAGAGACTATCGTCGAACCATAGATCATATTCTTCCTGTCAGCCAATCCAGTCTTCGCAACAAGCACATCCAGTTTCTTGGTCACCGGTTGTGATTCTCCAGTCAAAGGGCCTTCCTCTGTTCGTAGATCATGTATCTCAAACAGCCTTGCATCCGCTGGCACTTTGTCTCCAGTTTCAAGGATGACCACATCTCCAGGGACAACATATTGACTGTCGATCTTAATCTCTTTACCATCCCTCAGCACTGTCGCTTTGGGAGAAGCCATCTTACGTAGTGCTTCGATAGCTTTCTCTGCTCGATATTCCTGAACAAAGCCTAGAATTGCATTAAGGAGAATAATCACAGCGATGACTATAGCATCAACTGTTTCTTGCAGTACAATAGAAATTATCAGAGCGACGATAAGGATCCATACCAAAGGACTGGCGAACTGCTCTAACAGAATACGCCAGGGACTGATACCTTTGCTCGCCTTAAGCTCATTCAGACCATATTGATGCAGTTTTTCTTCTGCCTCATGACTGGTAAATCCTTTCTCGGAAGAGCTAAGTTTGCTGAAGACATCTTTCATCTCTAAAGAATGGAAGACGTCCGGGGACTCTTTTTTTACTGGAGAATTATCTTTTGTCATGTATCCATCACCCTCTAATTTAGAAGTAAAATAGTATTCATATAAATAGATTTCTGTCAACTATCGTACGTATTAAGTTTCTTTGAGGAAAACATCACCTTGGCCGCTCACTCGGCATTTTCTAAAGTGTTTCCTTTCACGTATAAGAAGACGTGTTTTGGGAGGGAAAATGCATCTGACCTGCCTCTTACGAATGGCCTAGCTCGTTCGCCATTGGCCCAGGCGGTGTTGTTTTCCCACCCAACTTAATACGTACCAACTATCGAAAAATTTATAACAAAAAGGTGTTTCCTCAAGGACAGGGTGATAAAATGTTAGTGTTCGGCGTTGATGTTCCTTTGATTGAAATTGTTATAGGTCTAGTGGTCGTTATCTTTATAATGTTGGCCGAAGCGATCATCGTCGTTTCTCTGCTGATGAAGCAACTGAACAAATCCAAGAAACTAGCAGAATTGATCGAGAAGCTTTCTGAGACAATGCTTACTGTCAAGAAAAATCAATAAAATGAAAATACCTAAAAATTCACCATCCCAATCGCAGCAGAGCTGCGGGGTATTGGCGAATTTTTTTGCTCCGCAACCGGCATTTTCAAATATTACGTCTTATTTCAAATTAGTCGTTGCAGAGCAACGGGGTATTAAACCCAAGACGTAATAATTCACAAGAAAACTTACTACTTAACTCCTTCTTCTTTCTTCTCCATCGGAGCCAGTTCGTCGATTATCGGTTGCGGAATTCCTGCTTCTGTCATAGCTCCTCTGATCTTTTTGTTATCCTTGCCTTCCAGCTGCTGAAGTATGCCCTTAGCTTTCACCTCAAATTCAGCCCTTCTTTCTTTTAGCTCTTCTTGCAACTTCTTCTTCTCTTCTGCCAATCTTGCTTTTTCTTCTTCACTCAGCTCAGTCTTCCCAGAAGCAATCTTTTCATCAAATTTACCTTCATCGATCGCTTTCAATGCTTCCGGAGCAGGCATACCCTCAACAAGGATGCCCATTGACTGGCAAGTCCCTACTATCTCTTTGACCTTCCCTTTAAGATTCGCTCCCAGCAGGGCATCTTCCTTGATCTTAGCGATCTTGATTATCTGCTCGATGACCAGATCGGCAACCTTCTCCGTAAGAGGATTACTGGCACCTTTATCAATACCCGCTTCTTTCCTGATCAAAGCAGCTGCAGGTGGAGTACCGATCTCGATAGAAAAATCCTTTGTTTCCGTATCTATAGTAACTTTAACCGGAACCTGCATCCCTTTCATATCAGCTGTCTTATTGTTGATCTCTGCCACAACCTGTCCGATATTCACTCCTGTTGGTCCTAAAGCTGGTCCTAGCGGAGGAGCTGCACTGGCTTTTCCTCCTTCAATCAACGCTTCAACTGTCTGAGATGCCATATTTTGATTGAGAAAGAGGGTCTGTTTAAAAAGATTTCCCAAAACTTAGTCATAACTGAATTGTCTAGGGTCATAACTGAATACTTACCAAAAACTTAAATATATAACCCTTCGCTTCACTCAGTGATGCATTTCAACCAACTGAAACAAGAATACTCTTCCTGTAGCAGATGCAGTGCTCTCTGCAACTCAAGGATACAAACCGTATTTGGCTCTGGCAATAAGGAAGCAGATGTTCTATTCATCGGAGAAGCCCCTGGGTTTCATGAAGACCAGAAAGGCATCCCTTTCTGCGGTATGTCCGGGAAAGTGCTGGATGAGCTGCTTCTCACAATCGGCCTTTCTCGGGAAGACATCTTTGTTACCAACACTATCATCTGTCGTCCTCCAGACAATCGTAATCCCGCCAAGGATGAGCTGGAGAACTGCCGGGAAAGGCTGGACAAGCTGATTGCGGTCATGCAGCCCAAAGTGATTGTTACCATAGGAAACTTTGCCACGGAAAGGATCCTAGGAAAGACTGGAATCAAATCTCTACGCGGCAAGATATTTCCTTTGGTGATTAATGGTCAAGAGACAAAGATTATTCCCGTAATCCATCCGGCATCATACCTCTATTCTGGTAGGAATCCTGAACTGTTCGAGCAGATGAAGAATGATTTTGAGACAATCTCTTCTATTGTTGAAGGGAAGAGAAAACAGAAGTGTCTAGGTGATTTTTAAAAGAGAAAAAAAAGGAAAGAACAAAAAAACTAAGCCAGCTTATCTACAAGATTTCTGTAAATGGCTTCTTTCTCAGGAGTGATATCTCCCTTTCCGGTCGGTTCAAGTTCGATGGTCACGTATCCAGACATTGAAACTCCGTCCACCATCCGTTTTACCGCACTGCCAACACTGTAAAATCCACCAGCTTTAGCCAGTAGTCCTCCAAGATGTCCGCCTACTTTTCTTAGGACAGTACCAGCGACAATTGAAGAAACTGCCAATCCCTGATCTATCAATACTTTCTTACCGATTTGCCACATATGCTGTTCCTCAGCCTGAGCATCTGGGAATCCTACGTAAAGATGGCACTCTAACGAACCATCCCTGGTCCTCATATCGATCTTGCTGCCTTCAGATACAGCATCTCCTTTTGGTTCATAACCCTCTAATCCAGTCATGCTGTTGATCCCAGCATATCTAGTTCCGACACAAACCGCAGTCACTTCAAGTGGACTGTACTCTTTCAGCAGTTCTCTTACTTCATCCACTCTACCCATAAGCGTCCCGATAGTGTTGGGTTTTATCGTTTTCAGGAAACCTTGCTCATTTCCAACAATCGCTGTGGCCCCCTGCAAAACATAGTCAGCGGTCTCTCCAGCTGCTTCTTCTGCCGAAACACGGCCCTCTACAACAGTGTCATTCTTTGCTTTCTGACCATTTGCTTTCTTCTTGGTCGCTTTTTTCTTAGCCGGCTTTTTCGCCGCTTTCTTTTTACCTTCTTCAGCCATTTTATTTACCCCCTGTTATTCTTACTATACTTTCTTGTACAGTTCAATCACTTTCCTATAAGTGTTTGCTTTCTCTGTGCTTACCATCTTTCCTGTCGGTTCAAGCTCCATCGTACAGAACCCTGTAGGAATACATTCGTTATACACTCTCCGACCCATCTTAAAAGTTCCATAAGCAGCTCCTCCCCTCGCAAGTACCAAGCCTGCAACCCTGGATACTCCTCCAACCAACCCACCAGCCAAAGCAGAAAGCATGATAATACCATAGTCTCCAGCCATCTTGCCGCCAGTCTTCCAGAACCTTCGTCCAAGATTTCCAGTAGAAGTGATTTTTCCTTGCTCTTCCAGCAGATCTTCCAACTTACCGAAATACAGGCTGCAGTTCAATGTTTCATCTTCATCCTGCATGGTGACCCTGCTTTTTACCCGTACCGGGTCCTGCAGCTCTTTGTGCTCCTCTACGGCATCCCAAGTGGTAAGTGTTGCCAAAGGGATCTTCACTTCTGCCTCTTTTACTGCCAAAGCACCATAATTCTGGAAATTATTCTGCACTCCGGTAACCAGTGCCATCAAGTCTGCAACAGTATATGCTTTTACCTGCCCTAACCAGCCGCCGTCATTTTTTACTTCACATTTGAAACCATGTAAATGACAGTCTAACGTATCTTCTGTTCTTTTTTCTTCTTTATCCATTTTGTTCCCCCCTTGATTATTTTAGTAAAAAAATGTAAAATAATAAAAAATTTATACTTCTCCTCCAAGTGCTTTGACCAAGTCTCGATAAGCGTCATGCTGACTCTTGGTATACTTTGCATCTTCCCCGGGAATAAGCTCCATGGTCCAATGAGCGTCAAACTTGGCCCTGTTGTAGACTTTCCGAGCAAGGTTTCCTCCACCTGCTGCCAAGCCAGCCAATTTTACAAGAGGAAAAGGCAATCTAGTAACTGCAAGGATAACACCAAGATCCGCCGCTGCTGCAATTCCTTCTTTCTTTACACTTTCCACGGCCCAGTTTATCTGTGCTGATGCTTTACTCATGCTTTGGTCTGAATTAACCAACTCTCTATCTGTCTCATGACCAACATATATTCTACCAACTAATGTTCTGTCCCGTGATTCAAAACCAAAGTAACTTCCGCATTTGATGGCGTCTCCTCTTGCTTCAGCTTCATCACAACCATCTTCATCAACTACTGTGGAAATCCTTGTTCTATAACTTCGGTCGACTACTAATAGCTGGCCGAATGGCTTAAGCTTACGGTTAAGAGTTTTATAGAATCCTCTAAGTTCCTCTGCTGTGAAATCCTGGGCAATTGGAACAAATCTCTTTGCCTTAGCTATCCACTCACCTACAAAAGGCAGTTTCTCACCATAGGTTCCTTCATTAGTCCCTTCAAGAATCACTTTTTCCAACCTGTATGTTCTCTCTTCTTCTCCAGTCGTCTCTTCATCATCCAATCTAACTACCATTGTATCTCTCCTCCAATAACCTGCCCACCACCTAAGAAGAATAATGACATCCCCTTTTTAAGCTTTTCGGTCTATTGTTACTCAAAAGTGGATAAATTAGTCGCTGCCAGCCGTTGGTACTATAATGTGGTTAATTATTGATGCCATTTTCTATGCTGCCTTTCCTGGGCAGGAACTGTCCTGTCAGGGGAATACCATACAAAGGGAAGCGTCTTTCTTTATTTGGGCCATATACTGCCATATCGCCTCTTTCCCCGGATAGCTTGCCGAACAGTTCAAAAAGGATGCCTGATGACGGTCTCGGCAGGAAATCTTCTGAAGTATCAACTACATCCTGTAGTTTCTTTGTCTTGACCAGCTCGTCGTAGACCATCTTGAGAATATCCTGTGCTTCACGAGCGGCATAATGCGGCCCTCCGATCTGCAGTTCTCTACTTTTGCATCGGCCAGACTTAAGCTTGCGCTGAAGCTTTTTCCAGGGTAGAGGGGAGCCACTTTTAAGCTGCTGGCGGACGGCCCATTGCCTTCCCAGGTCAACCTCCTGAAATTTTTCATAGTTGAAAGAGCTCTCATACCATCTTGGGCTGTTGATGTCCCCATCTTCCTTGCTCATGGAGATGATCTTTGAAGGGAGAACCCCTACATCCACCAGGAAGTATTCATCTGATACCAGTGCAGGAAGATCCGTAGCTTCCTCAGCTATCTCTTCGATAGCTTTGAGATACCGCTCTTCTCCCTCTGCTATACCCTGTTGCACATCATCAGGAAAATTCAACAGAAGCGTATCCAGAGGAGTTGCCCCTTGCATCAGCAGGATATGGCTTTTTGTTGAGAAATCTTCCAGTTCCAATCCTTTCTGCAGGTGCTTTCTCACAAAATCAATCACAGTCTTCCGAGTAGGTATTTCATATCTCTCCAGACGGATTATCTTGACAAGGTCATCTTTCTCAGATGCTTCATAGACTGCATTAGGAAAAATGGTCTTATACCCCGGAAGCTGGATTACCATAGAACCTAGGAGTTGCACAGGTATAAAAAGGTTTGTAGTAATTTGGTCTGTCCAGAATGGAGTCCTTTTGTATACTGGCGCCAATTGAGGCGCATTTACGACCGACGGGAGTAAATCTCGGGCGCCGTGCCCCAGTATACATTTACATTCCATTCTGGACAGACCTTAGTAATTGGTATTGGGTAATGGGTTATGAGTATTAGGTATGCCACTTCACTCAAGATCCATAAACCAACATAAAGTTTTTTAATAATGGCTGTTCTGCAACAGAAAATGACCATACACATCATCGGAATCGGACTGAGTAGCGAAAAAGACATCACGGTCAAAGGACTGGAAACAGTGAGGAGATGTGATATTATCTATCTGGAAAGCTACACGTCGCTGCTGCAGTGTTCTATCCCAGAACTGGAGAAGTTCTATGGAAAGAAGATAATCGCTGCCGACCGGGAGATGTGCGAACAGGGGGCGGAGAAGATTGTGAAAGAAGCTGTGGAAAAGGAAGTGGCTTTCTTGGTCATCGGCGATCCCTTTTCGGCAACAACTCATGTTGAACTGTTCCGTTTAGCCAAAGAAAAAAAGGTTCCGGTAAAGATAATCAATAATGCCTCTGTCCTCACGGCTGTTGGAATCACCGGCTTACAACTGTACAAGTTCGGCCGGACGACATCAATCCCATTTGTCGAAGATCATCCAAATCTTGAGACCCCATACAATGTTCTTAAAGAGAATCGGGAAAAAGGGTTGCATACTTTGTTTCTGCTGGATCTACAGCCTGATGATGGTAAGTTTATGTCCGTCCGGGAGGCATTAGGAATCCTGGAAAAGATCGAGGAGAGGAAGAAGGAAGGAATTATTGGTTCTGATTTGTTGGTTGTCGGTTGTTCCCGGTTGGGAAGTGATGGTTATGTTGTGAAAAGCGGTACTGTTGAAGAGATAAAAAATAGGGATTTTGGAAAACCGCCTCATTGTCTTATTGTTCCTGGAAAACTTCATTTTACTGAAGAAGAGATGTTGGAAGAATGGAAGTGAATTTAGTAGACTTTTTCTAAATCCCCCTCTCAGATCTCTTTTTCCACTAGTTCATTTAGTATTGTCATTTTCTCAGTTCAAAAGCTACTTCTTTGGGTTTTCTCAATAGGTCGTATACATGTAGTTGTTTCTTGCGCCGTTGATCATATTCCAAACCCCTGGGCATCTTGTCTCCCACAAGTTCCTCCATAAATCTGAAGACATTGTCTGCGTCCGCTTTAAAGAAGTCCATAACTCCCTGCATGACCTCTTTCCTGCCCAAGATATAGGATTGTTGGGCGATGCTCATACGGATAATCGAGATATCATCACCGTGTCGCTCCCTGAACTGCTGAAGAAACTCGGTGGAAGACATCTCAGGCCTGTCAAAACCGTTCGTCCGGCAGTTATTGATGTTTGATTCCAGACACTCCCAGTGCAGTGGATAATGGAAGACGTATAGGATTTCCGCAGAGGTGCTTTTCCTCTCGCCATGCGGATCCAGAACCAGCTTTCTAAGTGGAGCAGGCAGCAGTAAGCTGGCAGCCTTCCTCATCGTGCCTTGATAATTTTTGTCAGGAGCACAAGCCAGAAGCAATCTATGCGCATATTCTCTATCTAAGACACCAAAAGTTGGGACTCTGTCATGCAATCCTGCCCTGATCTGGTTCTCTGCTTCAGCAAATACGCCAGTACATTGCTGCTTTACAGTTCCCGCTAATTCTGTCAGTGATCTCATTCTTTATGGTAGCCGATCTCTTTCGGCCTTTTGCAGGAATCGTGGATGTAAATAATTTCTATTCTTTTCTTAACATTATCCAGTCTGCCAGGTATGTCAAAGGCCGCCTCAAGAAAGCCAAAGATGTTATCTGGATGGTCCTTCAGGTAATCTACAGCCTGTCGCATACAACTGACCGGGCCGACGATGTTAGTCTGAGTCATCCCAAGTATCTGCATACAGGTCGGACTTTCCATCTTATGCACCAAAGAACCTTCTTCCGGAATGTTTTTCAGCTGATAATGAAAAAGATGGACTGCTTCAGGGCAGTAGGGTAAAGGATCAAGTAAATATCTTCTCAGGCCCGGAGCCAATCCCCATCCAGTCGGTGTGAGGTATAACTTTACACGTGCAAGCAATTTGTCTATTCCATAAGGTTTATTCCCAAGGAAGTTACGGAAAGGATCACACATCCCAAGTACAGATGCAACATCATCATTCTTTACATTGAGATTCAACAAGTGAAGAGGTTCATTACTTCCTGTACCATGATGCCCCATACATTCTTCTCTTACACTTTCTACGATTTCGTGTAATGTCATTTTAGTTGGTAATGCACCTCTCTAGGTCTCTTACAAAAATCAAATATATCTACTTTCTGCAACCCGCTGTCAAAATATTGTCTTAGCCATTGATCATCAGGAAGACGACTATTGTCCGGATTCACTCTCAGTGAAATGATAAATCCAGCTGCATCTTGGGGTGATTGTTTAAGGTAATCGGTAGCTTCCTGCATAAATTCTCTGGAACCGACAAGCAATGGGAGATTGGTATCAATTCTACCGATGTCTGATGGAGGACTGCCTCCGCCTGTGTAGACTGCATACAGACAATTGATTTTCTTGCCAAATTTATCCTCACATCTGCTTAGGAATCCTTCTTTGGAGAATCCACCCCCCACATTACGTTCTACAAAGGAATCAATATTGCTTTTATTCTTACCTCTGATAGCTCTGCGAATTCTTGATACTTTGTAATGAAAAAACAACAATCTGTTCTTTCCATATTCCTCAATCAGAAGCCTTGCGTCTCCTCTAAAAAGGTTCATCGGCTTAGGGGAAAACATACCACGCAAAGCATAAGGCGAATATGCCCAGAAAAGGACTGATGACTCTTCAGGTGTGCAGCCAAAAGGAACAAACCCTTCATTATGCCCACAAAAGTAAGCATCCATACATTCTTCTTTTACTCTTCCCACCATCTCTGTCAGTTCAGTCACTTTCCGAAGTGCACCTCTCTAGGCCTCGCCAGCAGATCACAGATATGCAACTCTCTAGCCTGTTCAGCGGTATCATCGATATGTCCAGGAGTGTCTGCTATCTCTCTGTACAGTTGGAAAATGTTTTCTGGATCCTCTTTGAGGAAATTCATTATCTGCTGCTGTACATCGCGTCTTCCTATCAGATAAGGTAACTGATCATCATTCCTTTGTCCAATACCGGTAAAGAGGGGCCAGATCACTGTTGCTGGTTTGAATCTTTCAGAAAAGTCTTGTGCCCATTGCTTTGAGTCAAAGTCTTCCCATTTCTCAGACAGTTTGGCCTTTTTCCTCAGTGCTGACATATTCACCTTGTAATGAAGCAGGTGCAATTGACGTAAAGGTAATCTTCCACGCCGTCCGTTTCTGTCATGCATCAGAGTTCGGAAATATTTTGGCAGGAAAGGATTATGTCTTGAATAATGCTCTTCATGATAACAGCAAAGATAATACAATAGATCAGACTCATTGACATCACAACCAATTGTCTTAAAAGGCCGATGCTCACTTCCATGCTGCTTCCCTATCTGCCGTCTATGATTGTCGTAATGCTCAGCTGCAAAGTAGGCAGTAGCGCAATTCTCCTCCACTAGTCTTACTATTCTACCTAACTCAATCATCTCCTTACCTCATAATGAACTTTCTTAGGTTCTCCCATCAAATCCTGCATAAAACTGAGCGTATTTCCTGCTTCCACAAACACTCCTGTACATTCTGCTCTTACTACTTCCACTAATCCAGCAAATCCTTCCATAAAGAACTCAAAATAGAGGTATTTTATAAATGTTTTGGTAAATTTACTACCCCTAAATAACAACCCTTCTTGTTGTCACATCAACCCATAATCAACATTCCTGGTCAGTCCTCTCGAATCTTCCAGAAATCCTCTCATTCCGGGATTGAAGGCCAGATACAGGGCGAACTGTTTCCTTTCCTGATAGTCAACCCCAGTCATCGTACCAAGAGCAGCAGCGACCTGTATCCTGTCAAACCTGCTTTCTACCTCTTCCTCCTCCAGAATTCCGTTGGTAGTATCATCTTCAGCAACATCCGGATTCATGTACTCCTCATCTGATTCAACGACAATCCTGCGTGACTCATCATCACCGTACAGTTCGCTGTGATCCAAGGAGGGGGTTTCTTGTTGTCTGAGCAGGGATTCCTCATCTCCATATTCTACAGAAGGCAGATGGGGTAAATCAATAATATTTTCTGAAGATAGAATTTCTTTAAGCTCTGGTTTTGTATCTTCACTCTGCTTATTTTCTGCTGTATAATCCATCTTAAGAAGAGCGACTGCTTCTTTGATCGAATAGCGGTTACTCACCTCGGACATCTTTTCTTCCAGCAAATCAGAACACCCCAAACATTGAAAAAGCAACTGTTATATAAAAGTTGCTGAGGATAGGTAAGTGGTGAAAAAGAAGTTATCTGCGTTGTTTCAGAAAATCTCTGTCACATACTTGGATTAGCTGAATTGCCCGTCCCATCAAAGTTTTTCAGCCAATTCCCATAGAGCTGATCTATATGCCCTATGTTCTTTTGCTCTCCCATTGACTGTTGCAAATAGTCTTTTGCATCCGATATTGCCAAATCCTACATTTCTTACTCTGGGCAGACGTACTATGGTACCGTAATCCAATCCCTCTATCTCTGCTTCTGCACCGTTGATTATGAGATGTCTTTCGTTTTCTCCATAAACTCTAAATCGGTCTTCCTTTTCATACAATTGTCTTATCTCTGTTATCGCAGAATTTGCCACGACAACTGCATGCGCTTTTTTGAATAATTTGTGTTGATCCAATTGAGGCTGAATACTTTTTGAGACCCCATAATCCTTTCCAAACATATCAAATGACTCCTTTTTGGCCGCTTCTTCATCATAGCCATCTGCACACCAATGAAGCTGCCATTCCATGGATAGATATTTTCTTTCCAGCGATCCTCCCGCATCACTGTCAACAACTACGTAATCAAATCCGTAGGTCAAAGCAGCTACTAATACATCCTTCATCTTTTGCAGTAGAGCAGGATTAGACTGGTTTACGGTAAGACATTGGCTGCCAGACCCCATAAACTGACCATCATATTGATGTGTGGAATATAAAAAGTGTAAATTTCCTCGTCTGAACACAGCTGTTTTCTCAGCAGGAACTATCGCCTTAGATATGTTCTCAACAAAATCTTCCAAAGGAACGGTGTTTATGTACGATCTCCTGTCTTCCTTTTCGCTAATTATGGTACGCCAATTGTACCCTCCAAGTTCTTCATGACCAACCATGTCAAAATAACTTAACCACTCATACTCTGGATCTGGTCCCCCTAAAAGAATCTGGTATTGCGGATTTTCAAAATGCATGTCTATCACCAATGTTTTTCCTTTCTCTGCTAATAGAGTTCCAAGATTGATGGCAGTAGTTGTCTTTCCAGTTCCTCCTTTGAGTGAATGTAATGTAACCAAAACAGGTTTCTTTATTGGAGTGGGAGGTTTCACTATAGAATCACTGTAGTTCTTCCCTGCGACGACTCCTGATGCTTCGTCTGATTCCTCCTTTGGAACGCGTATGTAACCCAAAATCTCTTCTGCTGATCTGGACAATGGATCTTTATGATCTTCAGAGAGAGATCTCAAGGCCTGATACGATTTGCTATGAAGAACGTTTTCTTTAGGAACAAGAATGCCCAACTGCCCAAAGGCTGCTTTTCTAACTCTCTCATCTGTGCTTTTTATCCCCTCGAGGAAAAGATGTTCATACTTCCCGATATCTCTTTCTTCCCTATCAGTATCAGATATTAACCAGCCGAGCACCCGGTACCCACTTCTTTGTAAGTTTGCATGTGGTGACCCAATCCACTCAACAGTTTTCTCCATAATAATTTTTTTGTCAAAACCTTCCATTACACAGTGATGTAACTCATTCTCTAATCCCCGTCTTATTTGTACTTTGTCTGAAAACCCACCTAAGGAATATGTTGGTACTCTCCCTGAATCATCTAATTCTGGCTTCTCCAATTCTTTGAATAGATCTACCAGGTAGGAATCCCTTTGAGTAACTTTGTCATTGATTGTTTTCTTGATCCTCTCATGTTCCGACATCAAAAAACCGGAAACTTGACCTGCAAGTTTGGAAACCTCTTTGCTACCAAACACTTCACGGGTAACCTCGGCAATAACCGCCTCCGCATGGAGTAGAGTTACAGCTCCCTTCTCTGCAATCAAATGATCAATTCTCTTCTCTAACTCTTCTGGTTTCTTACTTACTTTCTTAAGTGCCGAAAGTGTTTCTTCTACTGTCTTAAGATCTGCCATTATAGAAGTTAGGTGCCGATGCTATATAAATTTTTTGGGAGTTTACTACTAATTAATAGTTTAACTGTAACCTCTTATTACCACAAACATTATTAATCAACCGGCTTTTCACATTGAATCATGAACATCCAAAAAGAGGATATCCACCACTGTAGCAAAAAGATAATACTTACCAAAGACAACCAGGAGATAGCCAGGGTGAGAGTATATATCCTGCACAACGATCTTCATGAAAGACCGTTAGCTTACATAGAAGATGTCTTTGTCCAAGCACCTTTCCGTGGTCAAGGTAACGGAAGTAGAATCTTGCAGGCAGCTATTGAAGAAGCTAAGAAGCAAGGCTGCTACAAAATCATCGCCAACAGCAGGTTTTCCAGGGAAAAAGTACATAAGTTCTACCAGCAGCAGGGGTTCAGTGAATATGGGAAGGAATTTAGGATTGACCTTGGACATGACACTCAAGAAAAAACACAATAATCTAGAACAGATACAGACTATATCCTTCCTCTTTAGCTGCCTGTTTGACAAACTTAATCTCATCTTTGATCACTTCATCGAAATCAAAGATGCTTCTGTGAAGCGGTATGTCAATCAGCCTATACGTCGGCTCTCCACCTCTGACTTCTATCTGCACATACCTCTTTGAACGAGGGACCAGTTCTCTCGTTTTAGAATCAAAATCATATTCATCTCTCCAGCTTCCAGGATGGATGATGACTCTTTTCCTGCCTTTCTCAAGACGTTTCTCATGTATATGGCCAAGTACGATGATCTTATTGCGGACTTTCCTCTTCTTCAGGAAAATATTGCTAACATTATCCACATCCCAGTGTACTGTACGCAGTCTCTTGTAAAGCTCCCGGAAAAGGTTGGTCGGGAAAGAATAGGTGGGATCAGAATAGAAACGGAAAGGATAATAGCCGATCGATTTCACGAAATAACCGAGCGTATGCCTGTTAAGTTTCCTTGCTACGACACGATGATGCGTCAGCAACTCAGGACGGGGGAAAATCCTTTCCAGAAACGGAAATTGCTGTTTCATATACATAAACTTACTGATCAGTCCAAAAGTCACAAAGGGAAAATTCAGGATGGACATCCCTTTATGCTTCAGAAACAGCTTGTCAAAGTTGACCGTAAAAAGGAAATCATATTGATGACCATGCTCTACATATACACCATGCTTCTGATACTTTAGCTTAGGGAAGATCACATTCTCACACGTTCCATGCAGGATCTTCCTTATCCGGTCCTGTACTTCTCTGTAGACCAGATCATGGTCATGGTTTCCAAGGATAAAGTACACAATTTTTTTCTTAACGGCCACAAACTTCCGCAGGGCTTCAAAGACACGGGAGTGTGCCTTATGAATCAACCTCAACTTAGCCATAGAGACGGCTTTAGTGATATGCCGCGGATAGACCGTCCTTGGTTGCAGCTTGGAAGGGCATTTAAGGAAGTCAAAAGTATCCCCGTTCAGCACCAGATCAACAGGATGGTCTCTCTTGCTCAGTTCGATAATCAGATTAGAAAGCGTTCTATCTGCAATAAAATCATCCGACAGAGTACCACCCCCCATCTCGATATCACCCATGATTATTATTTCTTTCTCCAGTTCTCTTCCCAGCTCCGTGTTTTTCTTACCCATATCTACATTTAGAAGCATAAATTATTTATAAAATATTCCTTTCTGAACACCCATGCAGGAGATCGAAACAAAAATCATTGACATCAACAGGAATGAGGTAGAAGAAAAACTGCTTGCTTTAGGAGCAAAGAAGACGTTTGAAGGAGAGATTTCGGCTATCTTCTTGGATTTTGCAGACGGTTCACTGACTGATGCGAGCAGGATGATGAGATTACGTAAGGAGAATGATCAAGCCGTACTAACCTACAAAGTTCTGAGCAGGGGGAAATATCTTAAGCAAAGTGAAGAACTGGAAGTAAAGGTTTCTGACTTTAGGATAATGGAACAGATCCTTGAATCTCTGGGACTAAGACAATGGAAAGGGATGAGAAAGACGAGGACTTCTTATGAATTGGATGGAGTCCACTTCGAATTTGATAAATATCTGGATGAACACGATTTCATACCGGAATTCCTAGAACTAGAAAGTGAGGATGAAGAGTCTCTCTACAGGATGGTAGAGAAGATCGGTTTCACAAAAGAAGATTGCAAATCATGGACAGCAAAAGATTTGGTGAAACATTACCAAGAATAGGGCCTAGTAACTCTTCCCAAAATAGAACCACATTTCAGCCTTCTTACTGCAGGCAAAACATTTCTCTCCTTTCATCTTTGGCTGTTTCAGGGGAGAGTTCAGTGATTTTGCTCCAGTCTTGTCCTTAAAGAGATCTTCACAATGAGTACAGCCACACCAAGGAGCAAATACGATCTTTTTATCTTCCAATGCTTTCACCGCTTCTTCCGTAGATTTTACTTTATGGATACTGTTTTTTAGCAACTTCTCAGCATTCTTGAATAGATTTTCATGAATCTCTTCAACAAGGACAGGAATCTCTTTATCTACTTTCGACAAAAGGATAGCTTCCTTCTTTCCCGTGTCCCTACGGGCAACCATGGCCTGCTTCTTCTTAAGATCATTGGGACCAACCTCGATCCTGATAGGAATGCCTTTCACTTCCCATTCATTGAACTTCCAGCCGGCAGAATAGCCTTCCCGGTCATCTATATGTACAGAGAGGCCCATTTTCTCCAGCTTTTCCTTAATTTTGGTTGCTTCTTTCAGCACTTTCTCTTTTGAATCGTCAAAGATGATTGGAACGATGACAGCTTGAGTTGTAGCAAGTCTTGGAGGGAGCACTAATCCTTTATCATCTCCATGGATAGCGATCATCACCCCTATCATCCTTGTAGTGATCGCCCAAGTATTCTGCCAGACAAACTCTTCTTTGCCATTCTTGTCAGTGAAAGAGATCTCAAAAGCTTTGGCAAAATTCTGCCCGTCAAAATGGAAGTCCGGACCTTGTATGGCTTTACCACTTGGCATGCAGAATTCCATGGAAACTGTAAACTCAGCACCAGCGAACTTCTCTTTCTCTGACTTCTTTCCGATCAGTGAGGGTAGGGCCAGAAGATTACGGCAGACATCATCATATATTCCGATAATCTGGTCCTGTTCAGCCGCTGCCTCTTCCCGAGTCGCAAAGCAGGTATGCCCTTCATTCCAAAGGAATTCCCTACCTCGTAGAAAAGGAGTAGCATGTTTGAATTCCCACCTTACTACATTGTTCCACTGATTGATCCGTAACGGAAGGTCATTATGTGATCGGATCCATTTTGCGTATGAATCATACATGATCGTCTCTGAAGTTGGTCTTACCGCCAACCTTTCGCCAAGCTTGGAGTCACCAGCATGGGTCACCCAGGCCACTTCAGGAGAGAAACCTTCAACATGAGTCGCTTCTTTCTGAAGTAGGGATTCGGGGATGAAAAGAGGAAAATATGCATTTCTTATACCTATCTCTTTGAACTTCTTATCAGTATTGTCTCTGATCTTCTCCCAGACCATATAGGAATCAGGTTTGTATACTATACAACCGGATACGGCAGAATAATCCGCAAGATCGGCTTTCTGGATAACCTGAGTGTACCATTCGCTGAAATCTTCGGACTTCTTTACTGTAATACCTTTTATGTCTTTCTTTTTACTCATGCGATGGCAGAAGTAAAACAACTTTTATAAATGTTTAGTTGATTCCAAGAAAAATGCAGCAGTTCATTTTTGGCTACGGCAGCCTTATCAACTCAAAAAGCAGGGTGAGGACAGCAGATACAGGTACTGCCATTCCCGTGAGGGTCAATGGCCTACAGAGAGCATGGAACTACCACAATCCTGAGCGGAGAAGGAATGTTCTGGGAGTTATTGTCGATGGGAAAGCTTCCTGCAATGGGGTTATCATCGAGGTTTCTGAAGAGAACCTTCGGAAATTTGATGAAAGAGAATGTGGTTATTATAGGATGGAATTGGATATCAAAGACATCACTTTTCTGAACGGAAGCATGGTAGAAGGTAAGATTTGGGTATACATTCCTGAAGAACCTCTTCCACCAACTGAAAACTCACCTTTGCATCAGAGTTATATAGATGTAGTTATCACTGGCTGCTTAGAGTTTGGTGAAGATTTCGCCGTTGAATGCATCACAAGCTCCATCTACTGGGATTCTCCATGGTTTGACGATCGAAACGATCCAAGTTACCCAGGAACAGTCCGGGACCTGCCTGCTGGGAAGATCGATAAGATTCTCTCCAGGGTGATCCCTAAGCAATTTGGTAAGAGGTTGTCCGTAAAAGAATCCTCAATTTGCCCCATAAATATTTAAACACTCTACTTTTCTAATTATCAAATGTTCTGCAAAAAATGCGGCAGCCTCCTTGTACCAAAGAAAACTCCTTACGGCAAGTGGATGAGCTGCCCTAATGGCCATCCTCAACCTAAGCTTATCCAGGAATCCAAGACAGTAACCAAAAAGAACACTGATCAAACCAACAGAATCGAGGTGGCAAGTGAAGAGAACCCTTTAGCAGTATATGATCATAAATGTAAAAAATGTGGTTATGGGAAAGCTGAGCTGATCGAGAAAATGGCTTGGTATTCTGATGAAGATAACACTTACCAGATGAAATGCGGCAAGTGTGGATTTATAGAGCAGTTAGAAGGGAAGGTGACGTAACAGATGCCTAAGGTCGTGGGATTGACGAACGAAGAGAGGAAACCCCACTTGAATACGACTCGCATAGTGTAACTTGCTGGCCAGGGATTCTGATGAAGATAACACTTACCAGATGAAATGCGGCAAGTGTGGATTTATAGAGCAGTTAGAAGGGAAGGTGACGTAACAGATGCCTAAGGTCGTGGGATTGACGAACGAAGAGAGGAAACCCCACTTGAATACGACTCGCATAGTGTAACTTGCTGGCCAGGGATTCTGATGAAGATAACACTTACCAGATGAAATGCGGCAAGTGTGGATTTATAGAGCAGTTAGAAGGGAAGGTTACATGAATAGTAGCAGGTCCTGGGTAATGTGTTTCAGGCCCGGCTGTACCCTTAACTCACAATCCAATATAAAAATAAAAAATCCCACCGCGAGCGACGGGGTATGTAATCAGAAATTACCTATGTGGTGGCAACAACTTCTGGTATCCACGCTGCTTGATAGTACCACCAGCCGCCCAATTGTAGAGAAAAGCTATAGCTTGGGGAGCTCCGTAAGTAGCATAACTTACTGCTCCTCCTGTTACTGTTCCAATAACTTTTCCTCCCTTGTAGAGAATTGAGTCGTTGTCAACTTCTCGCTTATGTTCACCATTAATAGTTGTTCCATGCCATCCTCTGCCACCAACAGTGTTGCTTTCAGCTGCCCAGTTAAGTAGCATCCCTAAAGGGTCAGAAGACAACTTTACTCCATCTAAGAGTCCTTCTAATGTAGTTTTTCCTGCGCTTGTCATTGTTAACCTCCTCATCCATCACAAACAGTTTAGAAGGGAGGTGATATATAAATCTTTCGCTTAATTACTACTGGGAAGTGGAATTAATGATGGATCTGTGCAAAAATGTTTAAACAAAAAAAAAGAAAATCTTGCCCGGAACCTAACACAGGGGGTGGTGTAGGAACAGAAATAGCAGGGCAAGATTTCTTATCATGAAAAGGGAAAAAAATTCCCTAGACCAGCTCGATTCCCAACTCCTGGCTGAGTGACTGAGCCCGCTGCTCTGACCGTTTCTGATCAACCTTTCCTAGTATCCATGGGGAATTGACGCCAGTGATGATGGTCATTACAGTCATCTTGCCTTTCATGTCATCAGCAACCCTAGCTCCCCAAATGACATTAGCATCGTCATCCAGGCTTTCAGTTACCAACTCACCGATCCTGCTTACTTCATCCAAAGTCATATCTGGTCCACCGGTCACATGAATCAATGCTCCTGTGGCACCTTCATAACTAATGTCCAGCAATGGATTCGAAAGAGCACCCTTGACTGCCTCTTCTACCCGGTTGTTTGTGTCAGAAGAGCCAACACCGATAGCTGCCACTCCACCATTTGACATGATCGCTTTTACATCAGCATAGTCCAGATTGACTAAACTTGGGACGGCGATGGTCTCTACGATGCCTTTGATCATGGTGGCAATCAATTCATTAGCTACGGCAAAAGCCTGCTGGATAGGAAGATTTCCTGCAATCTGAACCAGCCTATTATTATCGATTACGATAACTGTGTCTGAAACCTGCCTCAACTGCTGCAGACCAAATTCAGCTTTGTCACATCTGGCTCTCTCAATATTGAAAGGCATGGTAACCGTTCCGATGACAATCGCCCCTGTATCTTTGGCTACCTGCGCCACAACTGGAGCTGCACCGGTTCCGGTACCGCCACCCATGCCTGCACAGATGAAAGCCATATCCGAACTTTTGAGCGACTCTTTAATTTCAGTCAGTGATTCCTGAGCTGCCTCAGCCCCTCTATTTGGAAATCCGCCACAGCCCAAACCGCGTGTACAATCTTTCCCGATAAGGTACTTTCTGTCAGCTCCGGTAACAGTAAGATGTTGTTGATCGGTATTAGTCGCAATAATCTCTGCTCCTTTGATACCTTTCTTATACAGCCACCCGACCATATTGTTTCCAGCCCCGCCAACACCGATCACTTTGATGTTCGCTTGGTTCAAGTTCTCATATTCTACTTCCTGCGTATTTTGCAACGCTTTCTCCACGATAAAATCCATTTTCTACACCACCTCAAATTTTTTGCACCCTCTGGAGTATATATTTTGTAGCATACAAACTGTTATATACTAGCTAAATATTCCTACCTACAGAATCAACCAACCAAACCTACTAATTAGCTACCAACTAATTAGAATCGATAATTTTTAACCAAACCAATTCCAAGTAATGAGGGTATTATATATAAAGTTTTCTATTGAGTAGAATATAGTTTAAGGTGCTTCATTCCGTCTTTTGATTGTCTTTCTCTTCCGTAACTTCTTCAGAAGGAGCAATGATCTGCTTACTCTTATCGACGACAGATTGAGCCGCCCCTTTGACTGCAACTTTAGCAGCTCCTGCTTTTCTGGCTAGAATTGTGGCGATATCGTTCATATATTTGGCAGGATCTCTCATCTTATTCCGCCATTTATGGAAAAAGACAAGCGATTCCAGTGGATACTTGGGTGGCTTTTGCGGGATTTCTCGAGGATAACCCAATGCGATTATCGCCTGAGGACTGATTTCTTCAGGCATTCCTAATGCTGAACGTACTCCCTCTTCATTAAATGCACCGATCCATCTCGTCGCTAAACCCAAAGAATGAGCCTCTAAAAGCATATTTTGTACTGCAGCAGCACAGTTCTGGATAGAATAAAGTTTCTGTCCACGTGAACCATAATAACGCTCAGCTTTCTCAGGCTCAGCACAGACAACTATGAGGACTCCTGCCTGGGCAATTTCAAGCTGCTCATGGGCCAATTCTGCCAGCTGTTGCTTCTGTTCAAGCTCAAATACGACGACAAACTTCCAGTTTTGAATGTTTCCGCAGCTGGGAGCATGCCTTCCTGCATCTATCACCCTGGATACATTTTCCCAGGAGACAAACTTGGGAAGAAAAAATTTTACATTCCTTCTTGACTTAATCAGCTCGAGGATATCACCCATTTTGTAGAGGTTAAGGGTTTTGAGTATATATATTTAACTGTTTTATACAGCCTCCCCATTAAAATTTCAATCTTGGAATTGGGTTTTGTTTTTGGAATCCGTTTTCAAAAACAAAATTATTATAAATAATAAGATTATTCTTCAAGCCATGGTCAAAAGGGAGGTGTTGGGAGCTTTGCTTGACAGCAAGAAGGCTGCCATCTTGAAAGTGCTTGTAAATTCTAAAGAAGAGCTTTTTCTGAAAGAGGTCGCTGAGAAGAGTGGCGTGGCCATGGCTTCAGCGTTTCGCATCCTCCAAGAGCTTGTGAAAAAGGAGATTATCGAAAGGAAAGAATGGAAAAACAGCAAAGTCTACGGCTGTGGAAAGAACGAAAAAGCGGAATTCCTGAAAGAGCTCTTCTATGAAGAGTATGATGGAGTGAGTGAGTTTGTAAGCCGGGTGCAGGATTTTTCAGGAATACAGAATATCATCTTGCATGGTGGCAGGAAGAAAGGGAAAGCAAACGTATTGCTGATAGGCGAAGGTATTGATTCGGCGGCAGTGGAACATATGTGTAAGCAGGTAAGAGAAAAGGGCTTCGAATTGAGTTACCTTACTCTGACGAAGGAGCAGTACGAACAGATGGCCCAGATGGGATTGTATTCTGGAGAGAAGAAGGTTTTGAAGTGAGGTTAGGTGTTTGTTTCAGAAACTATATATAGCTGGAAGCGTTCTAGTGGACCATGACACAATACGCTTTGGATTATCTTTTCTCTTTCAACCTACAGACAAAGGAAGTGTTTGAAGGCCGCACTAAAGAGATATCGGATGAAGAAGAACGGGACAGAGTGCGCTGGCTATGCGATTATGCGGTCACCTATTACAATACTACTGAAGGCGGCATGATGGCGGAGGTCGGAGACGGCTTGAGGCATCAGGTGGGGATACAGGCCAAACACTGGAACCGTCTGCTGAAGATCATCCGGGATGAAGAACTGGATAACAGCGGAATCGAGATGCTAACCCGCGGTTTTCTGGCCAGAGGACTTCCTGAAGAGTATGAAAGCACATTTATTTCTGCGGTTAAAGAAGGAGTGATTAAGGAGATTGAGCTCTCCTCTAAAGAATAAACAACATCACAGAAGCTAAAATAAGCACTATCCCTAATCCAACACAGGAAAAAGCGATCTGTTCTCCCAGACTCAGATTCTTGAAATTATTCAGCTTCCCATTTACAAAACCGATAAAACCATTCAGCTGCTCTTTGAAAGCCATCCTAGAAAGAAAATAAATAAACTATAAAAAGTTATGCCTTCTCTTCATTGCTTTCCTCTTCCGGAGCGGCTTCTTCCTTTAGAGCTTCTTCCTTGGGTGCCTCTTTACTCTCAGGAGCTGCCTTGGGCGCTTCAGCTGCAGCCTCCGCAGGCTTTTCTTCTGGAGCAGCAGCTTCTGCCAAAGACTGTTTACCCTCTTTAAGCACTTTCAAGTTGATCTGACGGATAATCTTGGTGACCCTTTCCCCACAGACAGTCTTTCTGCGCAGCAATCCACCACGTTTCTTCTTATTCCTGTCTTTACCGGAGATTCCAACACTTTTGCCGGCAAAAATCCTCTTCCTGGCAAACTGGATACCTCTTCTCATGGGAAAACCACATTTATCTGATCCGCCGGTGATCTCAAATTCATAACCATCATAACCAAGATCTTTCCCAGAAATCTTATCACCGATACGTTTGTCATGCAGTACATCTGCCTGTGGACTTTGTATCTCTTTCTGATAACTTTTTCCGTCCTTTGTGGACATAACCAACTTATATTCAACCATTTTCTTTCCTCCCAAGCCCAATCTCCTGATGGAGAGCCTCAAAAAGAGTGACTCAGCTGCTTTTGTATTGTTTTATGTGATCCTTTAAAAAATATTCGGTTACCCTTGCTGTTATAGGCCCAATTCCTCCCTGATCAGCTTTTCGACTACCGCACTCATCTTTCGGTTGTGCTTCTCGCAGTAGCAGCGGAACTTCCTCATCAGGTCCATGTCTATGGTAAAGTTTACCCTTTCCTTTATCCTGGGTTTTACTAGCTGACCTGTACGATCGAATTCCTCCAGAGCTTCCAGGAAATCCCGTTTTCTATCTACCAAGTCACTAATCCTTTTCTTTGACAGCATTGTATAATAACCTCATAATTATCGGCGGGGAATTGACATTATTTTTAGCGATTTTCTTCACAGCGGACAAAAGACGCACATTGTCGTACTCTTCACCTTTTTCCTCAAAATAGTATGAAGCAACCAAAAAGCATGTTCTTTTATTCCCGTCTTGAAATATATAGTCCACCAAAAGACACCTAGCGATATAACTGAGTTCGTAAAGCCAGTTCTTTTTAGTCTTAGCAAGACTCAAAGCAAAATCCAAACTACTTTCGTTACTGAACTTGCCAGCCTCTCCTATTTGTTGGTTGAAAGCAATAATATCTTTCTTTGTCAGTGTTGAAACACACATATAAGTGTGTATAAATACACACATTTATAAATCTTTCCAAAAGAAAACCAAAAACATAGCTACCTCTAGAAAAAGCTGGATCCTATCCGCCTGCCAATTGGTTTATGCTTGCTCGAGTTCATTTAGTTCGTTAAGAAGAGTACCTTGCTCCTCTTTCAACCGTTCCAGTTCCAATCTCTTAAACTCATTTATCTGATTCCGGCTAGCGTCCCATTCCAGCGGTTTCATCTTGCGTTCCAGTTGGAACAACTGTTCTCGTATCTCTGAAACTCTTTCTGGGGACATAATATATGTATGAACTAGAAAGTATATAAAGGTTTGGGCAAAAATATATTAATCACAACTTTCTGAAGAAAGTAATGCAGGAAAAGACTATACTTAAGGTCTCATTTGTTATCATAATCATCGGATTGGCTTTCCTCTTCCTCTATTCAGAAGAGGTTGATGTAAAACAGGTATCCAGGATTGATGCTGAGCTGCCGGAGGAGAGTGTTACGGTAAGAGGAAAAATAGGCAGGGTATCTGTACATGATAAAGTAATCTTCCTGGAACTGCTGGGGGAAAGGGTAGAGAAGATGGACGTGATTTTGTTTACAGATCGTGAAGTATTTCTGAACGAAGGAGATTATGTTGAGGTATCAGGCACAATAGAAGAATATGAAGGAAAAAAAGAGATTATTGGAAATAAGATCTCCATCAAGTAAGTACTAATAAGAAGGCGCTTGCGGCTTCTTCTTCAACAAGAAGAACACTAACGCGATTATAGCGATGAAAAGTATCCCGCCGCCAATGGCAAACATCATCATATTGGAAGATTTCTCCACCTTGCTCACGTCCTGCTTAGTCTCCTCTCCGGCTGATTCTTTACATCGTGAGCGTACAAAATCACAGCCATCATCACAATAATCTATTGTTTCCCAACTCTGGCCATTAGATGAGCATTCCTGCAACTCTTTCCCTTTACATTGCTTCTTGTAAGGCTGACATACTTTTGCCGGAGCAGTTTGATAAGAAGGAGTAGGCGTAGCTGCTCTCCCAACCTGGACAGACTGACAGGCCTGTTTCTCTGCTGGTCTCTTGGCAGATATGATTTCTACATCTTCTCCAGAAGCGATCAAAAAAGTACATTTATCCGCCCTGTAACATGCTCTCAACTGGCGGCTGGCCAGACAAGGCGACCATTCATCACATTCCCATTTCTCCTGACATTTCTGTGGTTCTTTCTTAACTGCAGCTTTCTCTTCAGAAACGTCTGCTTTCTCCTCAGGTACCTTTTCCTCAGCCACTGGTTCCGGAGTTGCCTCTGCTTCTTCAACTGCAGCTTCCTCAGCCGCTGCTTCTACCTCTTCCACTTCAGGAATCTCCTCACCCTCTTCTGCTCCTTCTGGCAAGGCATCTTCAGCTGGTGCTTCTTCCTCTGCTTGCTCTTCCTCTTCTGGAGTGATAGGTAGAGGAAATTTCAGATCGTCATATTGAGTCACGGCCCCACTATCATAACCTATCGTTCCAACCGGTGTTTCCAAATCGACCCCATCAATGACAAAAAACTGGATTACATCACCAGGACCATACACATTAAATGCTGAGGTATAACCAAACTTACTCTCTTCCATGATATCAGCTGTATATTCTGCTTCTCCGACAACTGCTTTCAATGTATAGCTTCCCTCCGGCAAGTCTTGGATCTGCCCGTAGAACTGCTGGAAATCCGTCAGAGAGGGTGGTGAAGCTATAACCATGGCTGAGCAAATGATAAGTACAAATATTGGGATCATCCTATTCTTCATCAAAATCTCCCTCCCCCAATCCATCTTCCTCTTCATCAATATCAACTTCTTCTTCAGAATCACTTGCCTCAGCTTCTCGCCGAGCCAGAGCTGGAACTGCAACACTCCCCCCTTGTTCTTCTAGGGGAACAGGTACAGTATTGCCTCCAACAGCATATTCCTGGCGGACATAATTCAAATTAACAGGCTTTTCGGTATACACCCAATAAGGCTTACCTGGAGTAAGGGTATCATCGGCCAACTGCTTGCATTCATAACCCTCACTGCATTCATTGATGGTGAATTCTGCATCTTCTGCAAAATCTGATAAAGGCCGGGCAACGATCCCTGGCAGCGAGACTAAATTCCAGCCTTTCTCTAAAGTGATTCTCCCTGGAGGAGTAAGCTGTGGTACAGCCGCCGATACGGGCAGAAACGATTCGATACTGCAAGGTACACTGATAACTGTTTCTTGGGGATTGGCCAACTCTACAAAATATCCTTCAAAGAGGTCCATCGCATCTAACGTTCCTGGTACAAGTAGGCTGGGATTTGCCCTCTCCGGCAGCTCCTCACTAGCGGCATAACCATAGATGTGTTTAATATTCTCATGTGCAAGTAGAACGGTTGCATCCACTTCACAAGGTAAAGCCAATGGCTGCATTTCATTTGTAGCTTTAAGAGTGATGTCGAGGAAAGCTGGTCCTGATTCATCTTTCAGGACAGCGATATTAGGGAAACCTGTCTCTGCAAGAGAATATGCAACACTTCCCACAGCAAAGGTATAGTAAGCATGTGTTTCCTGACCCTGCACATTGGCAATGACCTCCATAGTAACCGTACCAGCTTCTTCAGGAGCCACCCATTGCAGAGCCATCACGGTAGTATTCTTTTCAAAATCCTGTTCTTGTTCAGCCTGAAAAAAGTTTACGTTACTTTGTGGAGGAACCATCTGTATGCTCAAATCAGGCGGCAGCGAACTCTTTGCCACAATGATGCCAACCAATTCCTCACTTTCCGCTACTTGGATAATCGGAAGGTACATATTCTCACCAGCTTCATCGAGCATAGTTATCTCTGAACTGTCCGGTGGGATGGAATGAAGGGTACTGATAATCATCTGGCCGTTCTCAAAGGCAACCTCCATATCAGCAATAGCATCGTCCCAATCCAAGTAAATCTGTACCTTATCTCCCTCAATCAGGCTTTCACTGGCCATCGGGTTCCCTTCCTGAACAACATCAACGCTATAAGTCAAATCATCAACCTTTGAAATGGTCAACTCGTAAGGTAGGAATTCCGCCCGTACTATGGAAGGTCCTGCCAAGATACTAAGTGTCAGGGGCTCTTCTGGCAGCTCGGTTATGGTTATTGAAAGCTCTTTCATCAGATCCAGAGATTGTCCTAGATAAGGTTCTCCCCCTATATGGATGGCAGCTCCCGCTCCCCCTTTATAGAAAATTCCAAAGACAGCTAAGAGGATCAGAAGAGCAGCTCCTACAGCAACTCCTGTCCAGATCTGTTTCTTGTCAGTTTTTTTGGTCATCCGATAGCCCTCGCCATTGTAACATTCACATCATCTGCAGTAAGTTCAGTAATCCTAAATTCTGTCAATACACCGTCCAGCAAGATATCTCTAGTATCTCCCTGGGCGAAAACCCGGTTAAAGACAGTTGTTCCATCATCCTTTTCCAGGATAACAGAAGCCAGACGTGGGTTCCTAGGGATAGCTGTTAGGGTGTAGATCGAACCGTATAACGAAGTTATAAACTCCCTGCTGTTGTCTTCCAAGAGTTCAAGTTCACTGCCATCATCAGGCAGATATTTGTAAGGCTGCACGGTGAAGGTTGCTTCGATTGGCACAGCAGGATTGTCGGTATCTCTCTGCTCAATGTAGACTAGATCGCTGCCCATAATAATGCTACCATTGAAAGTGATAGGAGTGATTTGAGTGACTAGTGGATATTGCAGCTCTCCATCCGGATACTTCTGCAGAGCAAACTGAGCCAGTTGATAGTTGCCAAACTCATCAGCCGTGGCATGAGGACGATAGATACTACCACTGATATTAAAGACCGGTTCATTGCCCGTAAGTATCTGCCTTCCTAAGCTTTTCCAGTCACTTTCTTCAAATGCAGTGTCCACATTAAGCTGATTAATCAATCTTACCTTGATCTCTTTTGCATCTCCCAGCGCTTGATTGCTCTCGAAGAAATAATTATTATTAGGAGTTGCCACCAGTTTCACAGGATCAACCACTATTGGATCTCTACCGTCATTGAAGCATACTTTTATTGCTGGTACAGACTTATAGGCATTCACGGTACACATCTCCGCTTCCACTCCATCTATCGTAATTTTGTTGATAGGCAGCAGAGTTGTCATATAACCTTCAAACTCCATCGCTTCCCGAGCAGCTCTCTCCTGTGTGCTGAATATGATCTCGCCTTCATCCGTGAAGATTTTAATCTGCCCTTCAGGTAGATTTTTCTCCCTATCTTCTGGTAGGAAGAATGTAGCTACAAAGTTATCATCAAGTTCTTTATCCATATATTCATTCAGTCCCAACTTACGCAAGGTTAATTTTTCAGGATCCCAGAAGTCTGGTTGTCCTGGGACGGAAGTTTGTCTCTGATAACCAAGCAAGTAGTACACTCCCCTAGCTACTTTTAATGCTAACTCGTTCCCTTGGGAGAATACTGAAATAAATTTATCATCAAACCTACGGGAATCCATCCCTCCTGAAACGTCATAGAGACGATATACCCCGGTCGTCTTGATCGCTTCCCCTTCCACTATTTCTGCAGTGTGATAAAAGAACAACGTATTGCCCTCATCAACCAAAGGTCTGCGGTAGCGTAACTTTATCTTCTTATTTGGATCAATATCACCAGCGATCTTAAAATGGGTCTTGTCCCAAGCGATATCTTCGCCCTTGGACACTATACCATAATCGAAAGGTGCAGTAACTTTTACAGGTACTTGCGAACTGAACGAGGTGAATAGAACATCCTCCAGATTCACAGGGATATCAATTATTTGCTGTGGAGTAAGCGCTGTCAGTTGGAATGGCGGTGGTCCTTCTCCATATTTCCGTTGCAAGGTAATCTTCCCATTAGGTACCATAAATTCCATGCGGTCCTCGCTTCCAGTACCGACATATTTAGTGACAACACGATTTTTGTGCTGAGTTAGATATATTTTTTGCAGTGAGAATTTACCGGCAGGATGGTTCATCAGATACAATTCTTCACCAAAGCGAATAGCCATTCTTCTTCCCAACCCATTATAATCCTCACTTAGTTTCTCAATAAAATCCCGGTTGTCGATTGGTGTTACTTCACGACCGATATCATGAACAGTAAAGATGGAGATCCTCTTCTCTTTGATCACTTCCCTTTCTGGTTCTTCCGCTTCTTGCTCTCCTTCAACTACTTTCTCCTCCTCAGCAATCTCTTCTACTACCTGTGGGACAGCCACATACTCATAAAGGAAAGCATAAGGTTTCCATAGCACTTCATGCACATCCAGATTGTTCTGCATCAGTGTACGTAAGACTGAATTCTCATGGCAGACTTGTGTTTGCTGCTCATCTGAAGAGATATCATCTCTGCAGATGGTCATCATCCCTATTTCAGGATCTGCGATGTTAACTGGCTCCATCTGTTTGAACTGAACCTCAAAGTTGCGGGCAAGGTTCTGCCTTACCACATAAGCTGCCGCCACCTCCGAAATCTCCTGTGAAGAGATGACAAACTCTCCTGTAGCAGCACTCTCTTCTACAGTTATCGTACTCAGGTCAAATGTGGTGAAACTATATTTGTTGGTTCCAGCCACTCTTTCCGGTTCATACACTTCCTGCAGCGGAATATGCTGCAGAAGCAGCTTCTTGCTGTCGAATAGCTCTGCTTGCTGATGAGACAGCAGATAATATTCTCCGTTAAGGGTAATCATCAACCGCTGTCCTGAAAGAAGGTTACCATGGAACGGCGCCAAAGGCAGACGGACATCTTCATCTGTGATGTCAACCGTATGGATCAGTCCCACCATCTTATGGTCAAGCTCTTCTCCAGGTGTATAGATAAAGGTGATACTTCCTTCCTGGAAAGGTCTGCTGTTAGCATTGCTCAGATATTCAACTGATTCAATAATCTGTTTTGAGTTCCCTTGTTCGCAGGTATCCGCATGTTCCCTTGACTGAGATGTCCTCGTATCACAGACATTGAACTCTTCATAAACCGTCTCACCATCCTCATCCATAACGTTGGTAGTGAAACAATCTCCTTTCCTAAGCACAAGCTCATAGAAACTGCCTACACTTACGCCAAGAGTATAAGCATTTACACCAGGACAATCCTCTACGTCATTACAGTCAGTGAAACCATCATTATCATCATCAATTCCGTTGTTGCAGTTGGATTCGCTAACAGAAATCTGCTGTGCTTTGTCCAGTTCAGCTTCTTCACCCTGTGCTTTCTCCTCAAGACCACAATCCAGCATGATCTTTATGAAAGGGTTCTTGCTTGGATGTAATGGATCCACGAAAAGGAGATCTCCTTCCAGAGAACGGCAGTTTCTCCAACCATCTTCATTTGGTCCAGTTGTACCACTACCATCACAGACATATTGGTTCTCACCTTCATAAGTCCTTATCCAGTATTTCTTGTCAGCATCACAGGCAAACTCACTGGACCATTTCCAGGTCAGTTCAATCTTATCCCGGTGACAAGTAAAATATCCTTTTTGTTGCCGGTTCAGTGCGTGTGCACATTCGACCCATTCTGGTGGAGCATCATCATCAGGATCAGCATCATGACAAAGATACCTTCCACCATCACTAGCAATATTCTCCGCTCCTGGTTCGCAGGACAGCCAGTTGTTATTGTCACCACAGACCAACTGTTCACCGGCTTCTGTTCTGGCTTTAGTATCATAAAGGTACATACCCCCCCGCTGAGAAGAGCCTTCCCTCAGAACGCACTCTCTTCTATCCACGCAGCCAATGTGTTTGTAAAGATTTCCCGGGAAGTGCCAATCAAAATAGTCTGCAAGTACATCTCTTTTATCTGCAATACTCAACACCCGGCTACCAACGCAAAGAGTGTCATCATCTCCCCGGCAAGGACCACACCATTCCCTATCAATATCTTTCCAGAGCTGCCCATCACAGACATATAGATTATCATGACGTTCAGAGTTCCTAGCGTTATCAACTCCTTCTCCTTTCATAATCCCCTTGTTAGTACATTCTATCCAGGCATTGTTATGGCAGTAATACTTACGTCCGTCTTCAGATCCTTCCTCATTCGCTGGGGATTTTACAATTCTATTGTTGTTATCACCATCACGGACAATGTCTTTGTTATTGTCCTCACTACAGGTCCAAAGTCGGTCTGCTACACAGACCTCACTAGCAACAGAACCACATTCCCGCCAGATGCCCTTTCCATCATCAACAGAACAGTAGTATTCAGTTCCTGCCAATACTATACCATGTTCATCAATCCTATCCTCGTTGCAGATTAGAGCTTCACCCCCCATACACAATTCAGCTGAACCTTCTTCACAACCCATCCATTTTCCAGTGTTGGCGCTGCAGTGGAAATTGCCTACTACCAAATTTGCATTAGTATTTGCTCCGGTGGTCTTGCACTCTTTCCAGACGCTTTCTTCACAAACATATTTACCACTGGAATCAGTCTGCAAGTTGTTATCTTCATTACAAATCTCCCATTGACCACTTTGACATAGCGCGCCATTGTAGATTTTACCCTCTTCACTAGCATCGCAGACAGTCCATTCTCCCCACTTACTGCAAACATGATCCCCAATTTTCCATCCAGGAATATTTGCATCACAAAAAACCCATTCTCTATTAGCTAAGTTACAATAAGCATCTTTTACTCCGTCAATCATCGGACCCTGCATCTTATCAGGAGTACAAGGCAACCACTTCCCCGTATTCCCATCACAGATCGTCGAGGGTTCATCACCTCCACCCGGATCATGTTTACCATGCATGTTTGGAGCCAGATCACAAGCTCCTCTATCATCATAACTACAGAATATCTTCAATCCTTCTCCCTCAGGACCAGAATAAGTATCTTGATACAGATGAGCATTGAACTTGCGATTGAGATTGATCACGGGTGTAACATCCCCTTCTTCAAGACTAGGTGGATCAATTGAACACTTTGCTTCCGTGACGCAGACAGGCGTTCCATACAGCCGTTTGCCTCCATTTGCATCCTCTTCTCCAGGGGCTATGTAAGAAGCGTGAGCATTACTTGGCCGGTTGAGCCAGAGCAAAGGAGTTGTCCCTTTAGGACACTTCCTATTCGCTCCCGTCCTTGCTTGGATCTTAGGACAACATAGAACATTTCCATAAGTAGGACCATAGGTAAGAGAAGCATGGGCGTTATTTAAACCGCTTAAGTAAAGGATGGGATTGTAACCATCACCTGCATTCTCACATGGACTTACTTCTATAACCTCACTTCCCGGATCCGGACCAGCGAAACTCTCAGCAACTGCAGTCACAACACACCCCTCTTCCCCAGTCAGATACTTAACCGCTTTCCCGGCGACCGCTCCTTCCGACTTTTCAGGAGAATAGAGAGTAAACAAAGCTATGATGATAATAATTAAACTAATCCCTGCAATCAAACCCACCTTCTTTGTATCAAATTTCCCAATAGGAATCTTCCCGATAGCACCAACTTTAGAACTCTTCCTGCTTCTGCCTCTTTTTCGTTTAGCAGTCATAATCCACACATCTTTTTTCTTACAGGAGGGAAATATTTGCTATTTATATATTTATCGGTAATTATGGAATTCAATCATGATGGTAAGAAACAACATAAATTATTCATCTTTGCGGCTGTGGGACAGAAATAATTAATCTTTAATCATAAGCACATAAACCCTTTTCCC
>CAZWBB010000015.1:0-47697 GCA_964632045.1 uncultured Methanosarcinales archaeon
ATCTGGTTCGTGAAAAGCCACCGGTCACAGACCGGTCAGGAAATGGGTATTATAAGCCTTATGGCTGATTTTTACCCAAAAGTAGAAACAGTTAAGGAATTCTTTCCAGAGACTTCAGCATATAGTTCTCTTTCTCCTCTTCCGGCTCCTCATTCTCGCCCCCTTTCTTAGGAGCTGCCTTCTTCACTCTTCCCACAATATCCAGCTTATCCCCTTCCTTCTTCAGCTGCTCGAAGACTATAGCCATCTCGTCTTCCATCAGTTGCTTAGGCTCCCATTGCAGATTAAGACCATCTCCTTCCTGCCTTGGAATAACTTCGACGGAGAAATGACCGATCTTCTGTCCCCCACCGGTGCCATTCTGCACCAGAATATTAGTCCCCTGACAGCCCATCCCTTCAAAAGCAGCTACACTCACTTTGTTAGCCATATTTGCGCATCTCTCCAGGATATCATTGGGTACCATCTCAAGGATAGTATAATGCTCTTTTGGAAACACTGTAATCGTTCCCGGCGAGATAACAACATCTTTAATAGCGATAATTATCTCAGTATCTTCGTACAGTATTATCGCCTTTCCTCTTCCAGCCGCAATCTCACAGTATTCACATTTCATTTGAACAAGTTCGCGATATCATCCAGGTCAGCCTCTCCTTTATCATCTCTGGATTCATCCTTCTCATCAGGTTCATTGTCATCCGCATTTTCATCTTCTCCGTCATCACTCTCTCTTTCACTATCATCTCCACCATGCTCCTCTTCACTATCCTCCTCTCCAGTATCTTCCTCTACTTCTTTCTCTTCCTCTGCACCCTCCTCCTCTGTCTTTTCATCATCAATCTCTTCAAACTCCGCCTCTTTTACCTGCCCATCATCTTCTTTGTCATCCTCATCACCACTTTCCTCTTCCTGACCACTTTCCTTTTTTCCTCCAATCACCTCATCTAGGGGTGGGGGGCTGGTGGATGGTCGTTTGGTGGGCTTTTCCCCCTCTTTTTCTGCCTGCGAGGGGGATTCTTCCTTCTCCTCATCAGAATCATCATCTTCATCATCACTCCCTACTCCATCATCTACCTCTACTTCGCCACTCTCCTCATCTTCTGCATCCTCTTCACCACTTTCGTCTGTTTCACTATCATCTTCTTCATCAGTATCCTCTTCAGAATCATCTTCCCCATCATCTCCACCAGGCGACAGACCACCTATCTCTTTCAACAATTCTTCCTCCAACTGCTGCCGACCCATGCCTTTCTCTTCCACCACAGAATCATCTGGGGCACTGCCTTCCTCTCCCTCGCCCGCTTTTTCATCATCCTCAGCTTCTTTACCCTCTGCATGCTCAGTCAGCGTCTTCTGCACATCCTCTTTCTTCACTCCGATCGCCGCATAGAGCTTCTCTTCTACAGCCATCTTGACCTTCTCTATCAGTTCTTTCTCGATGACCTTATCAGGGAGATCCAGCAGACCGTCCTTATCCTTACGTGGGATAACATGGATCATAAAATGCTGCGCTTTCTGCCCGGCAGCTGGACCGTTAGCAATCCAGATATTGGAACCGGTGGCACCCATAACCTTAAGGAAAGAATGTGAGAATTCCCTGGCTACTAGAAACAAGTGCCCGATAACTTTCTCAGGTACCTGGGGCATGATAGCAAAATGTTCTTTTGGTAGAAGCAGCAGGTGTCCTTTGATAGCTGGATTGATGTCAAGAACTGCAACACAGATGTCATCCTCGTATACTTTCTTAGCAGGAACCTTTCCTTGAATTATCTGACAGAAGATGCATTGCTGTTTCTGAAGCTGTGCAATTTCCTCTGGAGACATGTTTTTTAGCTTTTCCTCTAGCTGCTTGCGTTGCTCATCCGTAAGATTAGAAGGGTCTATGTCCATCTATGCCTCCGCTTGTTTTAGAAATGTGTGGGATGTTTATAAAAGTAATGTTTGAATTGAGGCAATTATTTTCGTTCTAAAGGTTGCTGGTAATGAACATTTAGTTTTGATCAATTAGTATTGGGTAAGCCTACACAGCACTCCGCCCCCTAGCAAGCAGCCCCTTGACATTCCTGAACCCCATCTTCACAAACTTTTGTAAATCAACCCCATCCTCCAACAGCTGCAACAAAGCTCCTTTAACATGTGTACTTCCTTTAGGCAAGGTAAATCCAGCTTGATGACTTAGATAATCCAGCTGATGCAATCCTGCTGCCCTCGCTAATACAGACGCAGCAGCCACTTCAACATACTTGCTTTCCGCCTTTTCTTCCATGATATCTCCCACAGAACAGCCAGGATACTTGTCGACAATATGTTTTCCTGAACCCAGACTCTTAGCACAGGCCTGGTGTAAATGGTCAAGAACAAGTGTGATCTTCTCCTTTTTCCGGTTGAATTCTTCAGGTAGGAGGCTCTTGATCTCACAAGGAGCCACCCTCTTGATCCTTTCTGCCATGACCACAATCTCTTTATCACTCAATTTCTTGCTGTCCGCAACTCCCAGTTCCATCAACCTGCTGCGGATCTCATCATCGGCCTTAACTGCTGCTACCACGATCCCGCCAAAAGTGTCTCCTTTGAGCGTTTCATCACTACCGATCATCCAACCGCTTTCCCGGCGGAAGGCTTCTGGTTTTACTTGCTCTCCCAACTTTAGTTTCTTTATCTCTTTAGCAACTTGCTCAACCACTTCATCTCTTCCCTGCAGCAGCAGTTTTCCTGAAGTGAAAAGGATCAGCGTAACACCATCTTTTGAGCAGCGGAACTCTTCGTAGATAGTCTTTGGTTCTAGTTTACAGAATCCTTTAGGGACAAGTTTTTCCACATCCTCTTTTTTTACGTTCTGGAAAATGGTCATGATAATCTCCTCTTTGATGATAAGAAATCAGCCCAGCCTCTTAAATTTTTCTTTCTCTTGACTTTCAACAAGGAGATTGACCACCGCACAACAGTAATATAAAATTATAAACAATTTGCTACTTGCTCACCTATGGGAAAGAGATGGATCTGCTTTGCAATTTTTTTGTTGCTCTTAAGCTCTATGGTCAGTGCAGCCCTGACCTGGACAAATACTAGCTCTTTTAGAATTTTTAAATAAAAAATCCCAACGGAGCAAGCTCCGGGGTATTCAATTAGTTGGGATTTTTAGTCCTAATTGTGTCAACCACCGATGCAGAGTCAGGTCACTAGCGTTCGTGAGTTGCTTATCAGCAACCATCGGGGTATGAACCCAATTAGAAATCATCTACCACAACCTGGAATGATGGAACGCTGATCTGCCAGGGAACATTGTCTGACGACTTTGACAGTACGACTGACTGCGTCAGCAGCAACATCCAGGTAAGCACTCAATATCGGATACAGATGATCCTCAAAGAGACGGCCAGCGCAAAAACCATGAACACTGGCGAGTACCTCTTCCACCGGAACGTCTATGGCAGTGGCAAATGGGCAGGGACAAGCCCAACTGTCGGCAGCTGCGGGTTCTACGATTATGGAGCAGATGACTGGATGAGCAGCTGTAATGTAGAAAGTGTCAGCGGCGATATCCGCATCCAGCCAGAGGGCACAACCTTTTTAGAACTGAATCCAGGCGATGGAGGTGGCCAGCAGGGATTCTGGTACCAAATTACTACCGATTCTGACGCAACCAGCACTTCAGACAGCTACCTGAATGTGACGATAGACGCCAACAGCCAAAATTCAAGCAAGATTTCCATCACGCAATCATCTAACGTACCCGAATTAAGCGACTATGCCATATTGCTAATTCTTATCACTGTCGTCGGCGGGTTCTTCGCCATGAAAAGATAGTGCGAATACCAGAAGCAGGCTAAAACTCCCCCAACGTCTTTTGCATCTTCTTCTCCTCAGCGTTCTTGAATGACTTCCACTCTTTTCTGAACAGCTGAGGATATTTGTCGTGGTAATTCTCTAAGAAATCTCTTGTTTTTGGATCGCTGCAATAGCCGCTACCGAAATCATGCCCGATCTCTGACTTGATCCCATCAACAGACCTGTCCCTGATGACCTTAGCTATCACAGAAGCTCCTGCCACAACAATGTGGTTCATATCTGCTTTATGTTCAACAATCAGTTCAGCATTCGCCCTAACTCCTTCACTTAACTTGTTTGCAAAGTAATCGGTGTAAGCCGGAACATTCACGCTGGGACAATCGATGATGATCTTGTCCGGCTGCAATTCTGATACTAATCTTGCAGAGGTCTCTGCTTCCAGCCAGTTAAGGTTAGATGACTCCTCCGTCAGCGAAAGATCGATCGCATCCGGCTCTATCACTTCGATACGGAAATCATGGACAACTTCCCTGATACGCTCAAATAACTCCTCCCTAACTGAAGAACTGAGAAGCTTGCTGTCCTTTACACCCATCCACTCCAGCTTCTTCTGATCCTCCTCTTTGACTGCGATAGCTACCATTACCAACGGACCCAGTACTGGACCCCTTCCAGCTTCATCCACCCCTACAATTATTTTAGACATTTTTGTACCTGGTAGTGAATACCCTATTTAAGAATTATGTAATACAAAATATATGCCACCTACAACCCAAAAGCACCCGTAAACTCTCTCATCCTTCTAAATTCTGACAGAAATCCCCATAATGTTATTGTCAGTATGGATCTACGTTAAAAACCACCGGGAATTAGGGGCAAATATACACCACCGGGATTCCCGGTAAATTTAGAAACATTTATAAATGAAAGCAATTTCCCGGACATATGAAAATCCATTTACCAAATAGTGCTTTCTTAGGAAACATTGACCCCTTCTTGCGATCTTTTGATAATTCTACAGAAAACATGCTTGAGATTACAGCAAATAAAAGATGGATCTCACTTCACCCAGTAGCTCTTTCAATGGTTGCTGCTTTGGGCATGAGAATCAAACCTTCAAACATACACTGCGAAAAACTTGAAGCAAAATCAAAACACTATTTAGAACGAATGGGTCTTTTCAAACTCCTAGGCATTACGTCAGGTATCCCGGTTACAGAACATGAATCTGCTGGACGCTTTATTCCTCTGACCCAAATAGCAGACCCTGAACAATTAACAAGATTTATCACAGACATGATTCCGCTGCTCCATCTTGAACCACTACAGGTAGAACCCATCAAACACATTGTCACAGAGTTAGTTAGAAATGTATTGGAACACTCCCAGTCAGATCAGGGTGCTATTCTATCAGCTCAGTACTACAAAAAAAGCAACACAATCAAAATTGGCATTGCCGACACAGGCATTGGTATCAAACGAACAATCAATATGTCACATGGTGCACTCAACCATCTGAATGCCATTCAATTGGCATTGACTCCTGGAATTACTGGTACGACACGAAATGAAGGGGGAACCGAGCTAAATGCAGGAGCTGGATTATTCCTGACTAGGTCTATCGCTAAAGTAAACCGGGACTTCTTTATAATTTACAGCGGTAATGCCATGTATAAGTTGCTAAAAAGCAGATCCAACGAGAAACACATAAAACTGTATTCCGACCCATTCAAGGACAAACACTCAAAAAGAGAGAATTTTCCCGTCTGGGGAGGTACAGTAGTAGGAATTGATCTCTCTCTCAATACTACAAAGAAATTCTCAGTTTTACTTGATTACATCCACAAAACTTATATTAAGACAGTCAGAGAAAGAAAAAAAGCAAGATATCGGAGGCCAAGATTCATATGATTATCAAACTCCTTCCACTCGTTGGCAGTTTCGCTGAAAACAAAGATATTGCCAAAGAGATTAGAACTAAGAAGATTATCCCAGCGATAGACTTGGGTAGAGAAGTAACACTCGATTTCACTGGAATAGAATCCGCAACTCAATCATTCATTCATGCATTAATCAGCGACCTCATCAGAAAATATGGCCTTGAAGTTCTCGACCAGATCCTCTTTAAAGCGTGCAATGAGACCACAAAGAAAATCATTAGCATCGTAGTGGACTACATGCAAGAAAGCAACTGAAATCTCTGCGCATCACAACCCAAAAGCATCCGTAAACTCTCTCATCCTTCTGAATTCCGCCAGAAATCCTAACCCCTTATCCGTTATCACAACCATCTTAGTGCTGGTCTTTCTCTTTCTCTGAAACTCCTCATCAATCTCCACCAACTCTTTCCCTATCAGCTCTTCCAGATAAGTGTTCAGCAGCTTGTGAGAGAGGTTTGATTTGTACATCAGATGAGTTGGTTTGATCCTGCCACCCTTGTTTTGAATGGCTAACAAAATATCAAAAATAAGTTCCAGTCTCGACCTTCTTGCACCCATGATATTACCCTTTTATAGTTCTCCTATATGTGTAAAGCAGGAGTAAAAAACCGAGTAGAGTAAATACTTCTCCCAGCACATATAAATTTTTGTATAAAAAAACAAACACGAAAAAAATGTTTCCTATGAAGATGAAGATGAATGAAAGCATCACCCTAAAGGCATTTCTGTTCTCAGTATTCAGATAGATCTTATAATAGTTAAGCACGATCAGTCCCAGCAGCACCAAAGCAGTCAGGTAAAACACAAAATACCTAAAATTACTGACAACTGATATCAGAATCACCAGATAGACAAACAAAGCAATCTGGGTGACCTCATAATACTTCTTCAATCTGGCTCTCGACCTTTGAGAGATGAAAAAGATCAATAGCCATGCCCCCAGCAATGAAACCATCTGCAGGAAGAAGCCTGACATATACATCAGAAGAGAAAATCGTAACCCCGGCCCAGCTATCGGTTTCAGCACCTCTGCCGCAACATCCCTCACCGGAGTAAAATAGACTATGCTGCTGGTAAACATCTTACAGGCCAGACTTAAAGCCACAAGAACAAAAGCCAGTGAGAAATATACGAAGCGATTCTCCTTATTGATGCGATAAACCCGCCAACTGTAGCCGGCTATCAATAAAGCAATCACTAACCCAAGAGCCTCAAATACCAGATCCCACCCGTTAAACCATACGGGAGTATAAAACAAACGAAACATTAATTACCCACCTTCTTTCCTCTCTAGTTTCAGAGAGCTTCCCATATTTATACTTATCGGTACTCTTGTATACTTCAGAGTAACAAACTACGAATAAACTAACATTCTATTTAAAAGGTTTATGGACGTCTTTTCTGGCTCTCCTTTCTCGACTATCCATTCCTTTCTTTTATATATAAGGGCACATATCTATTGCACAGGTGATGTTGATGGTTAAGGATCTACGGCAATTTGTTTCCGAACTAACACCGGACGAACTTGTGTACCTCCTATACCGCAAACATCTCCCCCATACACACCTTGAGAATAATTAAAACCTCTTGCAACCCAACCTTCTTTTCCGGCCGGTGGCTTGTTAGCAAGTCACTGGGCTGGTTTTTATCATTTACTATACGAGCCATCCCCAATCTTACAGGAATTTAGCTGGGTAAAAAGCCCCGCCCTTTAGGGCGCTAAATTACTGTTCCAAAAATCCGCCAGTCTAAGCGAGGAGCGTAAAGCCATGGGCTTTAGCCCGTGGATAGCGACGAGCGGCGGATTTTTGTTACTTCTTGTCAACTAATCCAAAGGCACTCCGCTCCAGGGATGCCATTCTTCAGTCGGTGAATATGCTCCAAAGACAAAATATGGCGGCTGGTTCTGGCCCACGTAACCGTTACCTATCTGGTTCCAGTTCCTCTGGTCAGCAGGACCAGGCCCCCCTGCGCCGTACACAGGACTGCCAAAAAGCTCCCAGGTTTTGATGACACTTTGGAAACCCGATGTGTCCGTAGTATAATCTGCTCCCGGCTCAACAATGATATCCCCTTTAAATCCGTTCTTCTTCAGTACTTCAACCGCTTCCTTTATCGGAGTGTTTCCCTCTCCCGGTGCAAGATGATCATCCTGGTAACCATAATTATCCACTATATGCAGATGACCGACAATTTTCTTCCGCGCCATCTCTCCAATCTTATCCAGCATCCATTTATTGAACTCTGAATCGTTCTGTTCTATAGACTTGTTAGGATCACTTTTCCAGTACTTCCTCCACATATTCATATGACCGACGTCAAGAGTGGTGGTAAGATGCTCCTCAGCTTCCTTCTTAGCCTTATTTTCGGACATCCCTCTTTGAACCAGTAGCTCTTTCATCCTGTCCCTGCTACCTTCAATCAACTTGATCAACTCATCAGGATGCGCTCCGAACGATTCAGGGAAAAGATTCTCCATGGCAACCGCAATAGGTTTCTTCAGCTTCCCCTGCTTCTCCAGCTTATCAGAATGCATCATTGCCGAGACGCCAGCCTGAGCATAAGAATCAAACGACTCAGTTAGAGCATAAGTTTCCGCGCTTTCTACATGACGGATTCTCTCCATCTGCTCTTCGGCCTGCGCCCATTGGGATGCAGAAGACTCCTGGAAGTGTTTCAACTGCTGCTCCTGCCTCCGTAACTGCTTCTCAATCAACTCAGAAGGGTACTCTGACTCAGGAGGGATTAGTCCTCCCATTTCCGAACCTAACGTCTGCTTTAGTTTCCATTTCTCTTCAGGATCTGCCTCCTCTTCAATCTTCTTGTATAACTCCCTGGCTTTGCGAAGTTTTTTGATAGATTTTATCGTCCCCTCAACATCTCCACTATAGTATAGAGCATAACCACGGGCGTTCGCTGCCTGTGTCTCAAATGTAGCGATGACAAAAGCTTCCTCAGGCCGGATCCTGATCTCATCTTCTGATTTTACATCTTTGAAACGGAGCCACATGCTCTTCTCCCAGTCATCCTTGCCGTTATCTTTATGTTCTCGCCAGAATTTCTTGGCTCTCTCTGTCATCTCTTTTGCATCTTTCTTCAATCCCTCCCAGCCAACAGCTTCCGTCACGAACCTGTTTTCTTTCTTGTCAAAGACCGGCACACGATGAGCAGGATCAATCCTGTTGCCAAAAAAATCAATATAATCCTCTTTAGTTACCAGCTTTCCATTTTCATCAGTATAATTATTTCCTTTATGTTCCTCCCAGTATTCGTCCCCTTCCTGGTAACGTTTCCACTTCGCCCGGTTAACTTTCATGTTCTTCCTGGCTTCATGCAGTAATCCTCCCGTCCTTGTGTCAACTACTTTGTAAGAAGTCCTTCCTCCCTCTTCATCATATGCTTGGAACTTACCCTTCCACTTGGGATCTTTCTCATTCCACTCCGCATCCACCATCGGCCGGGGAAACTCCCCCGTGTGCACAACAACCGGCCCACCTTCCGCAACATCCGCTGCAAATTCCACAGCTCTCTTGATCTCATCGATAGAAAACTTCCTGCTTTCCTTTGAGAAGCCGCCCTGCTGCGTCATTCCAGCCACCCCATAAACTCCAACTGTAGCGTGTGTAGTAAAATCAACCTTATTCGCTCTCTGCATCTCAGACAGAGCCTGCCGTTGCTTCTTACCATACATCCCGGGGGTATGTCCCTGCCCAGAACCCTTACCCTGTCCCATGAAACCCAGTTCCACTGTCTTGACTCCCGCCCTGAGCTTTGAAGCCACCTGCTGTACATTCGGAACAGGACCAAGAGCCATGCTCATACCGATGTCCCCAATACTCAGACCAGCATCGTTTGTTGAAGTATCAGCTAGTGAAGAGGTCCCATATTCTCTGTCCATGGGCGTGTAAAACCCTGTGCCAAACTGTACCATATCAGGAAGTAAAGAATTTATAGTATATAAATGTTCCTCGACAAAATGGGACGTTAATGTCAACTGTTAAGTCTGCTGGACATGGTCGATTTTAGCATTACTAGTTAACTTTAAACTAAGAATCTGCGAAATTAATTAACTGTGTTTACTTAGTTTTATTAGTATTTGTTTTCTCATTTAGTGAATCAGATGCAAAACAAAGTTTAAGATAAGTATCTTCTGATAGTTTAATTTGTTTAATTCTTTTATCATTGGTTTTTTGTTGAATTATTAAAATACCTTTATCATACAATTCTCTTATAGGTGTTGTAAGATTTGTAACACCTATACCTGTTTTTTTAGAAATCTCTTTTTGCATCATTTTTGGGTGTTCTAAAAGAGCCCGAACTATTTTAGATTGTGTATCAGTTAGCTTAGAAAGAATTTCCTTTTTCTCTTTTTCTTGGACAATTTGTATTTCATTCATTGTAACAACACAAGGAGCTTCTTGTTCAGAGATTATGGTTGCATCTTCTAAAACTTTGAATGTATATCTTAAACTTTTATTCATAAGATTATACAATTTTTTAACAGTATCATTCTCATAAGGTTTAATATAATTTTCATGTTCTTTTAGGAAACTACACCGCCTTCTTAATATTTCAATAATTGCATTATCAGGCATTGGATAAAGGTTAATAGGATGGCTAAACGTTGAGTGGACTTGGCGATTTTGCTCAATTGCATTAAGAATCATTGGAGGACCCAAAAAGAATGTATGTAATCCATCAATTTGAAGATAGTCTCTTATCGCCTTAAAGAGTTCGGATAGTTCTTTAATAGGAACATTCTCAAGATTATTATATTGAATTATTATCTGTTTATTCTGTTTACGAAGCTCTTGACAAAAACCAATAAGTAGATTTTCTAATGATTCAACACTAACGATATTAGGTTGTTGACTTGATTCATTATACCCACCCCGAAAGCCTCATGGGAGAAGTGGTATAAGGAGATTCTTTCAAGCCATATTTTGACCAAACTGAACTTAAATCCATGGGTGATGTTTCTTCAGAGTATTTCATTTTGGTTAATAAAGTTATACCTATATAAATACTTATCTATTTTGACATAATTATGCCTGACAACATTACTTTGTTAGCGGTGATATAATTATATGATAGTTATCTGGTTTGATATAACTAATTAGTATGTACTGTAGCAATCTTAATCAACCACTAACTTCCCACCATCTGAACAACAATCTTCCTTCTCCGTGGCCCATCAAAACAGACCAGCATCACATTCTGCCATTGGCCCAGCAGAAGTTCACCATCCTCAATTATCAGCGTTTCACTTGGCCCGGCCAGAGCTGACTTGATATGAGCCGCCCCATTCCCATCCACAGCATCATGCCGCCACTTTCCTTCTGGGATAAGTGAAGACAGCGCATCCAGTAAATCATCTCCGATGTTAGGATCCCAATTCTCGTTGATGATTATGGAAGCCGTCGCATGAGGAACGTAGACAACGCACAAACCGTCTTTCACCTTACTCTCCCTGACAATGTTCTTCACCCTGTTTGTGATGTCAATCACTTCCTGCTTCTTCTCAGAATTCACTTCAAAAGTTTTCATTCAGCACCTCCCCGCAGCCCACAACCAAATAGCGACCAGTATACATCTATCTACATTTATACTTATCTTTAGGTTCCTGTTCCCGATGACTCAGATACATCTCCCGCATCGTCTCCCCCATTCCCATGCCAGTAGCCAATTCTTTAGATAATTTTTCCGTCAGAGTATACCTGCCTTCCTGACCCGCTTCCCTTTTCTCTTCAAATGCAGCAGTGATATACTCTACATTCTTCATCTCTTCCGGATTAATGTACCCCTTCTCCTCAACTTTCTCATGAATCCTGTACATCTCTCCGACCAGCTCATGAGCAGGTTGTTGGCTCAACTGAGCGACATATTCTGCTCGGGCAGCTTCCATCTCCGGAGGTATTCCTGCAGCCTCTTCCACTCTTTCAACCTCATACTTGCTGTCATCAACTCCTGCAATCTCCATCGCGATTGTAGCTTTCTCACTATCCTCTTCATCGTCGGTTGACTTCCCTTTCTTTTGCTTCATTCCTTTGAGTTCCTTCAGAATTACTTTTGCCTCCTCAGAAAGCCCATCCAGATCCTCCTTAGCTACTTCTCTGATCGGAACTTTTTCCTTTAGTTCTCTCTTCTCTTTCAGTTCAACCTGAGTCTCCCTGATCTTCTTCCTGGCTTCCTCTATCTCTTTCTTCTTCTCCTCTTCCAGCTTCTTAAGTTTCTTGATCCGATCCTCAGGATGCAGATCTTCAAGGTCATCCTTAGCCATATCACCTAAACAAGCAAGAGAACTATAAAAACTTTTGTCTGCCGTAACAGCAGATGGCATCTAACAATGGCCCAAATAGGCCTACTTCCTCTTTATGAACAGATAAAGCTGATCCAGTTTATCGTTGGAATCACCTTTGTCGTCAAGATTTACTTTTTGCCAAAAACCTCTCCACCAGATCCAAAGCACTTTCATCTCCAGGGACCATCTTCAACTTCCTGGCTTCCTCTATCGAAAAGAGTTTCATCTGTTCACCTTCATGCAAAGAGAATGTTGACAGCTTATCCAACAGCGGAGAAACAAAGATATATCTGTCAACGATAAATCCATCGATTGAATTTTTGAAATTCCCAACGTACTTAAGATCATCCAGCTTATATCCTAATTCTTCTTCAGTCTCCCTGACGACCGCCTGCTCTGGAGTTTCCCCATCATCAATCCCTCCTCCAAAGAATCCCCACTCCTCCCCCAGTTTGGACATTTTCTTTCTATCCTGGAGAAGAATCCTCTTTTCTTCATCATAAAATACGATTAAAGCAACTTTCCTTCCCATCTGTTCACCCTATGCACTCACGCACCGCTCGTCGCTCCACAACACACTGTCCCACAACACACTGCCACACAGCACACCGCCCCGCTGCACTACCATGCAACCATGGCATGCGCCTTCTTGAAATTGTGGTAGGCGACCCATGCTGTTCCCAAAGCATTAGCCATCAATGGCCCCATCTTCTCTTTCAGTTCAGCCTGCTCTCTCTTTGTGAGCATGACTTCTTTTTCTGCTTTCCCGCCTTTGTCATTCTTTGGCTTCCTATAGAACTCACCCAATAACTTTTCCATAATCGACTTCTTCTCTTCTGGTTCCTCATCAGATTCATCTGGTTTATTGGCAACAGCATTAGCCTCTTCCAGATATTTGTCAAGCTCCTTACCTAAAGCATTCATCGCCTTCCCCACTGAACCAGAAATCTCTCCCATCAGCAGCAAAGTTTCTTTCTCTTTCAGCATCTTATAATTTTCCAACTCCTTATCTGTCCAGCCGTAGATGCGATAATTGATATCCACTTTCCCGATGAACACTGGTCCGCGCTGGTAACCTTCAAGCTGCACCTTATACTCCGGCCGGGCGCGGTACTGGAAAGTCATCAGAAGGCAACCGTTTACCCCCTGACCTTTAATTTCAGCTCTCTTCGATCCAAGTACTTCCACATCAATCATACTGTTCTCAAAAGCAGAGATAATGTCGGGAGACTTCATATTCTCCGCTTTCAGGGTAAGCTTAGAGACATGGCGTAGATAAGGCTTCACCCAAGTCACATACATCTTGATGATCTCAAAATGCTGTAGAAGGTACTGCAACATGAACCTTTTCCTGTTCTTATGTTCCTGGTGTGTTCTTTTTCTCCATTCCATGAACTGCCGCAGGTGGCGTTCCATCACCCTTAATACATTTCGGTTGAAATTCTGTTCCAGTCTCTTGATATGCGCTTCCAGCTCGCCCGTAGTCTTGAATGGCGGAGAATCAAAGAAAAGATCAGGAAGAGTGATAAATTCCAGTTGCTGCGACATCCCGAACACCGAGGCCGGACTTTTTGCCCCGCCCTGCACCAGATCAATAAAAATTCCTTTAAGAGTTATGGCAGCACTCCTTCCCCTCTGGCTGACCTCTTTTTTACATTGCGCATCCACCTCATCATAGTAGGTCAATCGCTCATCGATCATCCTTAACTCCCGGACCATCTGCAAAAGCTGCTTGATCATCTGCCCCATCGTAGCCAGAAAACTGCCCACTTTATCCTGCTGCGCTCCCAAACGTTGCTGGTTCAGACCGAAAGCTGCAGAATTCTCTGCTGCTGCAAATGAATCCTCCAGTTTCTCGATCGTCGGAAAACTCCCCTTAAGGATATCCAACACCCAGAAATAAGTTTCCTCCAGACTTAAGTCATACACTTCCCACATCAAGTGATAGGACTTCTTAGGAGCAGGGAAACCGGTCTTATCATGATGCCTTATGATAGTTTCAACTACTTCTTCTTCAAATCCGAACTCTTTGAGCAGTTTAGAACGGTTCATCATCATTCCTCTTTTTCAGAAGATATTATTTCTTGTTTAATAAAGTTTCGCATGAAAACAACAATAACTTCCCCTCTTCCTTGACCCTGACAGAAAAACCACATCCCTCCAGGATCCCTATCCACTGCTCCCTGTCAAAATCACTTACCTGCTTCTGCCTCTGCCAGTCATTTATTTCCTCCGAAAACAAGACCATGATAAAGACACCTCTGACAGCAAGAATCCTCTTTACCTCCCTCAGCAGCTGCATAAAATTCTTCACATAATTCATAACAAAAACAGTAGTAATCGATGCAAAAGAACCATCTGGGAAAGGCAGTCTCTTCTCCAGATTTCCCACTACTCTCTCAGCACAATTATCATTGAACTGCAACATCTTCTCTGAAACGTCAAAACCCACAGAACCATCAACATAACTAAAAGCTCCGCAACCGAGGTCAAGATTCTTACCCGCCTTCATTCTCTCTTTTCCCAACAGGGCGGACAATTCTTCCTCAATCAACTTCCTTCTTTCTTTACTTATCTTATATCCCCACATGAAAGCCTCAGCGTTCCAGAAAGCCCTGTCATCTTCCGGCCAGCCTTCGGCCCAATCTACCTTCTTCGCAAGAACTTTCAACTTTGCTTCCACATCTAATCCATAGCCCAACTCCATCAATCCACAAAGAAACTCTGTTTCCACATCCTTTCGCATCAGATCCATTTTAGAAAAGCAAAGCAGCAAAACTGGCAAATCCCTGGAAAATCAGCCCACCGGTCAAACTATCTGTCATCAACACCACAATCAACAGCAGAATCCGCCCTAAACAGATAAACACCTCCCGGCTTACAAAATAACTGGCCGCATCTTTCTTGGCTTTGTCATACTCCAATGCTCCAATAGGAGACTGCATTATTCCAAAAGTAAGAGCGCCAAAGACAGTTGCAGCAAAAACATGGAATACTGAACTCACAGCAGCCCGTAAAAACCAGGAAAGTGATTCAAAACCGACCGTCCAACGGACAATCTTCCTCTTACTAACTCTGTCGCTGAACTTTCCCGTTATCCACACCAAAAGCGCAGATACAGCTGATAATACTGTCCCAACAAGACCCATAGAAAAATAATCCTTGAGGATCACAAAGATAAACAATGGCCAGATGACACCCGCAGCCATCACCCTTACTCCTCTCTCCACAAAAAAAAGAGAATTTCTCCATTGTTTCCTGTCCACTAAGCCCCGTAGTGAAAAACTGTAACGGACATGCTCTTCCTTGCTCAACAGAAGATAAGAACCAGCAAAAAAAAGAAGGATCCCACTGAGGACAAACACCGTCGCAAAACCACAATATTTGATCATGATCCCCCCAATCAAAGGTCCCAACATAGTTGCGCTGATGGAAAGGGCATCCCTTTTCCCTACTTCCTCTCCCCTGTGCCTGCGATCACTGGCATGGTTGAAAGCGAGATGCATACCCATCCAGTAAAAAGAGATCGCCACTCCCCCAACAGTGCCTATCAGCAGCAGTGGCGTATTAATCTGCGGGAGAAAATTCAACAAAAGGACAAAAATCAGATAAAAAGGCAAGCTGAACAGAACAGAGTGCTTCACTCCATACCTGGCCGCAAATTTGGCAGCAAAAGGCGTTGAGATAGCAAAAACAACTGAATAAAAAATGTAGAAATAAAGTGTCTGCGCCAAAGAAAGACCCAATTCATTATAAAGATACAGTGGGATAAACAGACCTATCAAAGATACGGCAAAAGATCTCAAAGTAGCGCAAACATAAATCTGCGTCAACTCCTTTTTTGGAAAAAACTGCCACCAAAACTCATGATGATGAACCATTCTAAAAAGCATTTGATCACTGAATATAAACTTTTCCCACTCCCAAGACTACTTTTTAGTAACAAACTGGTCGAAAAGTTTATATATTAGCGACATTTTCGCAACTATAAGCTGATAATTATCAGTGATAAAATAGGGGGATGTGCAGTATTAGATTATGGGAGGGCCAAAAAAAATGACAGCAGCAGCAGTAATTGATGTAGAAGTTATATCTAATCCAAGTAAAGCATTGAAGGTAATCCAGGATAAGACTAGAAGAGCTAGAGAGCTTCAAGATGCATTAACATCCAGTAGAAAGAACATTGAAGTGATCGTAGATGGATCAAGGAAAAATATGGAAAGCGCAGGAAGTGTCCTTGGCGATCTAAGAATGTGCGTTACTGAAAGGGATGCAAGTTTTGCCAGGAAGGCAGTAGCAAGACTACCCGGCGCCAAGTATATTCCGGGATTCAGAGCACTTGCCAATTATATGTCCCTCAAAGATGCGATCAAACAATCCTACAGTTATCTGCAGGAAGAGAATAAGAAGATGGAGCCTCAGCTCAAAGGCATTGAAGAATTCCTTGAAGAGATCGAAGATCAGATCAAAGAGCACATGGCCAACAGAAGTACGGCCAGAGAACTGAAGGACAAGTATGAACTGGAGAAAGCCGAGCTTGAGGTAAGTATAGAAAATCTCAAAGAATCCCTGCAAGACTTGCAGCCGGGCTCGAGCGAATACACAGACAAAGATGATGAACTGCTGAGGGCAGAACAACACTCAAGAGGATTGCAGAAGCAGATAGGGGATCAAAAGAGGGTAATCCTGAGAATAGAAGATATCCTAAATACGCTTAGGGTACAGGCACCTACAGCGACCAACCTTCATGAAGCAGGACATGACCATCTTGACAGTGTGCGGTCACTTATGGATTCTTTAGAACCTTACCTGCAAAGAAACGCCCAACTTGCTCAATTGGCCGATTCCATCGAAGACGCTCAGGAAGCCTTGCAGAACTATAGAGTGACTCAGAACCTGGTCCAATACGCACTTGCTGAAAGGAGCACAGTCATCAAGCAGGCAGTTGCAGAAGCGACCGGCAACCCTTTCATCGTCCCGCAGATCGCCAATGCATCTTATGCAAAAGCCATGCAAGGCCGACAACTTGCTGAAGCGGAGAATCAAAAACTACTTGCTTCCCCTGCCGGAGAGATAAGAGGGGATTATCAACTCCTTGGATTAGATGAAAATGAACCGATGGAAAACGTTCACACTGCCTACAGGGCGATCTGCAGAGATGTTGACCCAAAAACAGATCCGGTAAGAACTCAATTGGCGGCGGACGCATACCAAAGGATACTCATTGCAAATACCAAAACGCTCCCCCCAGCAGTACTTGGGGAAGAAGAGTAGAGCAAATCTAGTTTTTGCCCATAGCAGATGGCCGTTCTAAGATTGAAGGGGAAAGGAAAAGATACGCATCTGGATAATCTTATCCGGTGTCTGGAAATAGCCAGCCATATCGGCTTAGATGATTATGGCCAGGTAGAAGAGATTCTTAACATGCTGCATTTCATCCGGGGAGATGACAAATTTTCCCATTACGATGAAGTCAAGATAGAAAGCAACTTTTCAGGATTTCCCACATTCAATGCAGTGAATGAACTCCTACTTGACAGAAAGTATGCTCACGATTTCCTGGAAAAGCTTCCTCCGCTGCAAAGATGTGTAGAACGATGCATGAAGCAACTACATACAAAAAATGGCAGCCCAAAATTCAGCCGGATCCAGGATGACGTGAGGAAAATCAAATTCTACAGCCAACTGCAGAAAAAACAATTACCACAAACAGATAGTCACCGTACGGAACTCTTCGAACAATTTGATGATTTTAATTCATACACCATCATCTTCAAAGGATATGATATAGCCAAGATGCGTTTTCTCTCCTACTCCCTGCAGCTTTTTCAGAGAGGCAACTCGGCTTTCCTCAAGAATGGCCAACTCAGTCCTCTGCTGGAACAGATGGTCCGTAAGGAGATTGGTCAGTCAACTGCAGAGATGTTCTACAACCTCAACCAGCAGGATAAGTTTGCAGTGATATCTGTAGAGAGGCTGGTCTTTGGACCTTTCTATACCCCTTACACAGAAAACCGAGACCAGAAGATGGATGAAGTTGTCCTGACAACAGATTCCTCAGATAGTGGAACCTATGTCATGGAGATAGAGCAGCAGACCTGCGAAGACACTGAGACTTACCTGACCCAAGACATTTTCGGGGCGATGTCAAGACTCCACAAACGGGAGATGAGACCCAAGATTGTGTATAAACGCCATTTCATCTGCAGCAATGAGCAGGTTTTCAATGCGATGGAGAAAAGATACATCACCCAGGAATTTCATTCAAAGTTCTACCGCCTAAGCGCCGAACATGCAAAAGGAGGAGAAGAACAGGTAACAGAGGAACAGGTTTCAGAAGAACATTTGGAGGAAGAGGAAAAATAACCGACCATGGAAACGATAACTCTTGACGCCTCAGCGAAGGAAAGATACATGTCAGCCCTGCAGTATTTAAACATGTAGGCGGGAGAAGTGCTTTCACCCTCGCAACAGCTAAGTATCAGGAAGGATGGATCTCTTCACAATGAAAGTAAAGGCTTGGATGGATACCTGGCCAACTCCCTCATCATCGTCGACCCCAGACAGGCCCATCTGCAAAACGGAGGGACAAATTCACTGGCTGGAAGATCTGTTGACCACATTTTCTCTGAGAGTGGGGAAGTTGCACAAAGAATACTGCAGACCGAACCCATCATTGGAACCATCCAGTTCGTCAGCCACAACAAAACGCCGGTTGCCAACATGTCCCGATATCTACAGACAATTAGCCATCAAGAATTTCCGCAATTTTACTATGAAATCAGCGGAGATACAAGTAGAGACATCTATAACCATAATCCACGGCCAATTGTCACCTATGCCACACCCTCCGGTCTGCTGGCAAAGTTAGGCTCAGTCTCGAGGCGGCAGGAGCAGATAAAAGATAAACCCTTCTCCTACATCCTGGATGACCCATTTCTACAGGAGCTGCAGCAGGACATCTCTGCTATCACAGATACGATGGGCCCAATAAGAGATCTTCCTGCTTTTGGAGAAGAAGAATCAAGACTGAAAATTGAAGACACCAGTTACGCTGTTCACTTTAAGATCGGCCGGCAGAATGTCTACATCGTCGGGGGTCTCCGGATAGGTGGAGATAGTACGACAAACATCTCCAAAGTGATCAGCATCTACAGCAGTCTAAATAAGGCGACAAAGTACTCCCCTCTTCTTGGTGAGGGTCATCTTTTCTATGATCTGCAAACGAGCTCTCCAAAAAAGATCGAAGATATCATTAACCTCCTCTACAGCCTTGGTCATCTCTCCATCCGGCAGGAATATGGAATGCGAAAGCTGCAGGAGATTGAGGATAAAGCTATCCGGAACAAAGGTAAGCAGCTTCTTGATTCAGGCGAGCAGACAGAGAAAGCGCAGAGACTGATCCAGCTTAAGTTAGGAAGGATGGAGAAGTATTCCCTCCTGCTGGAACTAGCAGAAGAAAATGAGCTTGAGGGTATGGACATTTCCACCTGGGAGAACCTTCAGGACATAATCCGAGGAAGAAAAAGTTTTGCCAACCTTCCACCAGACCAACTTATCCACTTCATCCAACCATCTACAGAGGAACCGGTAATCAAAGAACTGATCTCACAACTTAGAGAGAGCGTATTGAAAAAATGAACTTAGCATTTTGGCGGAAAAGTAAAAGGAATATCGTAGTCAAGCCAAAGACCACGCGTGCCAGCCGCAGGGCTGCTAAGCGAAGGAAAGCCCTCCCTGCCGCCCAGGAAAACTCTAATCCAGAGGAAGAAGATAATAACAATGGATCTTTGAGTAAAGCTTCTGCAGCCAGAGAAAGGATTGTAATGGGAGCAAGAGCTGATGCGATAAAAGTATTCAGGAAGATGAAGAACCAATTTTCTGATCCAAATAAGTGTTATCGCGAACTGGTCCAGAACGGCATGGACTCTGGTAGTGACCGGATGTATTTTGGTTTTGATATTGCTTATCCTCTGCGTGGAAAAAATATCGATAGATACCTGCGCCTCTTTGATGATGAGATTTCTTTGGCAGGCTCCTCCATCAAGGAAGTACATCAGAAATTGCGTGAATCAGGACTAGACGAGTTGGTCATTGACACAGAATGCGAATGTAAAATGCTGCAGGAGATGCTGGGAGAACATTATAGTGAAAGCCAGAAAGAACCAAAATATGCTCTTAGAAAAGACCACTCGCGATTTAACTCAAAACAGAAATACCTTGATGTCATATTGAAAAAATGGAGAATTCTCATCCCTCCCGAAGGTAAAGAAAAAATACTGAACAAAAAATCTATCGTCATCGACAGATACGGTTTCTCCAGTCAAGTCTGCAAGATTATCGGCAACCCTATGGAAAAAATTCGTTATTATGACAAGATTGTCAGGCACAACGCCGGTGTAAAACATGGACACCTCCCAGGTAGCTCCCGGCACGTCATCGCTTCAGGTTGGGACCAACTGTTAGACAGAAGATACGCCTTCCTGCAGCAGCTGATCAATACAGATGGCCAATTCCATCCCGAACTGATGGAACTGATAGAGGAAAACAAAGCAGAATACTCGAGGAGGATGCTCTTATCCTGGGTTGGTGAAGAGAAGCCAAAGAAGATGCGGATAAATGAAAAGAACTTTTTTTCAAATCTTAGCGGACTTAACCCTCTGCCCACATCTCTTGACTCCATTGTAAGGAATAATGCTCTGGCCAACCTGCAGATCACCGCAGAAGATTTTGGTGTGGGCATGACCAATAATGACAGGGAAGAATTCCTTAAGAAAATCTTCGGCACCAGCAAAGCAGATGATCTTGAACAGACCGGCAGGTTCGGCGTCGGCTTTATCAGTGTGTTCGCTTTTGATCCAGATGAAGTGATCGTCGAATCGGCGAGAGCAGGAGAAGCCTGGGAGTACCATTTCCTCAGAGAAACAGAAGATTCACTTCCCGGCGAGCTATACGAACCAGAGTTCCCCAGAGAGAAAGGGACAAAAGTGACTATCGCCATTAACCACCGCAATAGTGAAGATATCAGACAGGTAATCAAGGACGCTGAAAAGCACATCACTAACGACTGTTCACATCGGGAGGAGCCGATCTACGTATCAGGTAAGAAGATCAACCAAGACTTTGATATCCCGGCGAAAATAAAAGTACGCTTTGGCAGGAGAGGAGTAGAAGGCATCGTAGGACTTGTAGGTAGAGGAAATGGAGAATATACTCTTGAAAATAATCGCATAGTATTAGAGGAAAAAATAGCTCCACTAGCCAAATGCTTCAAAGATAAACCATTTGGGTATCAGATCTTAGTAAGTTCTAGATATCTCAACTATGACATCGGTAGAGAGAATGTCGAAAGAGACGCTAACTTCACCCATATCGTCCGCCTCGTCCAGGCACAGGAAGACAACATAGCCAGAGAAGTGTTTAACACGCTGGAAGAAGAACTGAGGGGGAAGACCATCGACAGGGACGAACTTGATCTTTGCTGGACCTTCGCAAAATACTACATCGGGAAGAAAAGTCCTGAAAGCAAAAGAAGAAAGAAGAAATTTAAACAGCTTATCCGGCAACTACCTGACGATATCCTTGCCACCAAAGTTATCGAGACCATCGGTGAAGAGCAGTGGACCATGAGACAGTTCCTGGAATTCTGCAGGACCGAAGACCGCTTCCATATCGCCGACAAAAGCAGTGAACTGACAGATATGCTTGGCAAGAAGGGCAAGCAGATCTTCAAGAGACCTCAACAAGGAACCTTCAGCTACCAGAGGACCCGCTGGTTGGAGATGTTTGGCAAGGCTGAACTAGTAGGGGAATCTTACCAAAGCTCTTCCGTAAGCACCGAGTTAAATGAAGACGAACAGGCTTTTCTGGACACTTTTTCAAAGCGACTGCAGAAAAGCCCCCTTCGGAGACAGTTCCCCCAAGTCGTCGGTTCATACTTTCCGCATAACAAATACAAACTAGACGATATCCCTTTCAGGAGAGTCACCCTGGGTCCCGTCACTTGCAGGACAAGTAATACTTTAGGGGGAAATTTCTATTACGAGATCAAGAGACCAAATCCCAACGACAACATGGCCAAGCCCAGGCGAAGTTATAGGGAGATGATGAAAGCAGGTCTCATCGGAATTTGGAACAATTATCTTTCCGGCTCGATGAGCAGTAGTGCCATTGCCCTCAATTTTGATAGTTCCTACATCAGGCGCCTGATGCGACACGAACAGATATTTCAGGACAATTTTGCACACAACCTGTTGCTGCAGAGCATAGCCCAATCAGAGTACGGCCCTTCCTATCAGGTAGCTACATTCCTTTTCCGGGAAGAAGAGAAAAGACTGGGAACGTACAAGCATGACTACCAGGCCACCAAAGAACAATTGATCGAACAGGACAGAATAGCCAAAGAGAAGAAACAGAAGGAGGCAGAGAATATTGCTCCATAACATAATAAAAAAAACCACCGCCACGAGCGACGGGGTATGCCATCATAAATCAGGACAAATCCAAAAAACACCCCGCAGAGGAACACAATGACAGGAAAACTAGTAAAAAAGGAAGCGATGGCCCTTGCAGTAGATCATGGTAGGATGATCCAGACATTGAAGAGGAGCCGTCTTGCTGACAAGTATGCTTATGTAAGAGATCTTTTAGTAGCTGCAGCAGACAGAAATGCCAACAAACTGAACATTATCGGCACTCCAGGAAGGATCGTCATCAGAGATAATGGGGATGGCATTCCAACAGAAACCCTGGATGAGAAGCTGACGACAATCTTTACCGATGAAGACATGGATGAACTGGCAAGCGGGATTCTCTCTTCTTTCGATGCCAATGTCGAAGAGGTACTGATCGAGACCGTCCCTGAGAACGGCCAACCCTATCAACTCTCTATCTACAATGAAGAAGGAGACGTCTGGGCCGACGAGCCGCTGCCTTTGGAGAAGAAACTTAGTCAGGGCACCAGGATCACTTTTTTTAAGAGGAACATGCTGCCTTTCAGTCTGGATGAAGGAATCCTACCCTCAATACGGAACCTGGTCCAGAACAGGGGAGTTCCCGAATTAGCCAAGATCAGAGAAGCATGTAAGCACTCAAACATGGATGTGCGAGTAAACATGCGTAGAGTGAAAAAAAACACCCCCAGAAAGAAACTGTTAGTCAGTGTTGATACTGAAAGAGATGGCATCACAGGCAAGGTTGGTTTGCTGGAAGAAGGTAAGTTCCTGTTCTATTATAAAGATCGTGGTAATTATAAATGCGCTAGAAGCAGGCTGCATGCCTACCGTAAAGGATTTTTCCACGGCGAATACAACTTTGTCGATAACGCCTTTGAATTGCCGCATGGACCTCTTTTTGCAGAACTGAACTACAATAAGTTAAAAGTAGACATCGGCGGAAAGAGATTGTCCCGGGATTCGGAGAACATCAATAGGATGACCAATGCAATTAATCATGCTCTGCCTGCTTTATACAAAAAATTACTGGAGGCGAAGCCTTCCGAGGAGCGACGGCAGCATCTGCTGCACTATACTCTCGCGCACCTCTCCCCCATCAACAAAACTTGGCAGAATATGGAATATGACGAAGTACCTTACAGTATGATCGGGAGAAGAGGATGCGGTTCAAGAAGCGCTTATGGGCTGAAAGATATATTGAAAGATGTTCACCTGGCTGTTCTCGATGAGAAATTGTATGAGACAAAAGATTATGGAACCGTCAGCCTGTCATTTCTTTTTAAACAGATAAGGAAAGGCATAACAATTCATATCGACCATCGAGGGTATAATTACGATGATATTAACGAAAATTCGATTATAGTGAGACCAAACGGCCCTTTTGATCTTACCACCCTAATCTTAAGGTATCTCGAACGGACAACGGAGATGCAGAAAACCTCTCCTTTTGGTGGAGAATGGTTCTACCGCAAATTTGAGAGCCAGGAAGCAAAGAGGAAGAAACACGCCCGGAATATGTTGGAAGACAAACTGAAGTTGCCCATCATCTACCGCCCAATACAGATGGCAGGGTCGATTTATGATACCATGCTCTTTGAAATATTCAATCCAGCACCTGATGAGCAAAACTACTACCTATACTTACCCATCAGAGGTCTGTGTGCAGCAGCGCTGACTCCTTTCATGGCTATGGGAATGAGCTACGCCATAGTCAAAGGAACCGCTGAAACCGCTCTTATGGCCGCAAGACCACTTAAGAGATTAAGAGGCCCCGTTGGAAATGCAGCCAGATGGACAGCAGAAGCGTACAACGAAGTGAGTCCAAAGATGCTCTCTGGAGCACGGACCGCCGGAGACGTCCTCTCCACAGGAGGGAAAGGAGCTCTTGCAGTAGGTACTGCAGTAGGAGGAGCAGCTGTTCTGCTTGGTCTCGGAGCTGTAAAATTGGCAGTTTCTCCCGTAGTATATGCAGTAAAAGGAACTGCGGCTGCTGTAAACTACATAGGGGAGACATACTCTCCGAAAGTCAAAGCTTTCCTTGACAAGATGGAAGCGGCAAGAGAAAGAAGGAGGGATCTTCGTAGATCCCTACAGAAAGGGAAGAGACTTCTCCTCATGGCAAAAGAAGATGAGAAGAATAGATTGTTGAAAGAGAAAAAAAGTGACCGCTCAAAAGAGAGTTATCTGAACGAAAGAGCCGGTAGGAAAGCCACTTACTACCGGAGATTCACCGGTATGATTGACAGGATATTCTCCCACAGACCTTTCTCTGAGAGAAAATGGAGATCTGTCGACAAGAGATACATGAAAGCAAACAATTGCTATTTCTCACCAATCTCCAAACGTGATGATGTTCGTTACGGAGAACGGCTGGAGGTAATCATTGTAGAAGATTCCTATGAAATAAAAAAGCTGGTCAATGCTGCAGGAAGAACAGACGGGTTAGGGAACATGGAATACTACCTGAGCAGCTTACTGATAGACGAAGCTGGTCTTGCTCCAAGAGAACCAGAACGAGAATCTAGCTACCTGCTACCGAAAAAAAGTAAGGATTCTGAGAAGAAGAAGAAGAAGCAGATCTGGACTTCTGATGTTGCCAGAACACTAAGAACCTACCACAACAACGTCCTGAAAGACAAACTGACAGAACTGTACCAGATAACTACAGACAGATACTGTCAGGGGGAAGCAGAAGAATTCATGGACGTCTACTCCCGCCTGGACACCGCGGCAAAATCTGAGCTGCTGTACAGAATAATGGGTGAAGAACGTCAGCCAGAGATCGATGAAGTGCTGGAAGCAGATGAAGAAAACGTTGAACTGCTGGAAGAAGCAGGTAGAAAAAGACTCAGAGAAGAGAAAAAGAAGCGGCAATGTTATCAAGATCTGGAGACTAACTTTGATGCTGGAAAAGCGACCGATTTCTTTAGGATATATGATGGACTGATGATAACAGAAAAAGCTGAGGCCCTCTACCAGCTGCTTAAAGATCGGGATCCGGAAGATTGGAATGGAGTCACCCATACGATGGCCAATTCAAGAGGTGAAAATTATCAGGTCTTCAAGAATGTGCGCAATCTCCTCAGGCAGGAAGAGGAAGATTTTGATTTAGTGATCGATATTTGAGTCTCCAAGTGATAAATTTTTTAAACTGGGTCATTTTCTCAACATATATCAGCGGCAAAAAATATTCAAACTAAAATTGCCGCTGAGATATCCTAAAAGCACGATTGAATGTTCGAAAAGTTAGTGCTTTTAGTATACAACGGGCCCGTGGTCTAGTAGCTCCGTGCAAGACGTTCTGCGTCCTGTATGCTGCAAATGACGTCCGCCTGACTATCTTGCTGCACTCTTGCTGAGGACAGCATTATTAGAGCGCGGGAGATCGTGGGTGCAAGTGATACGGCCTACCACTGGTGAAGCCGGTCTGTATATCCCACCGGGCCCATCCCATTCAAAATGCAACCGCCCCAACAACCCGAGAAACCAGTCTACATCCTTCATCAATCGACAAAAAGAGCCATCATTCCAAAAGCCATCTCACTGCTGGCCTTAGGTATTCTCTTCTACCTTGGAATCCTGATCAACCTCTCCCTGCTTGAACTTTCTGCAGCCGAGGAAACTTCTGTCAAGACGGTTTCACTTATGATCCTGCTGTTGGTAATCGCAGTAGGCATTTTCGTAGCTTTCCATCGGGCCCACCTACCATATCTATTCTACAGAAACCGTATCCGTTTCAACAAGAGGAATATCTACTACCTCAACATCACCGAGAGCCATTCTAAAAAGGATCTCTGGGATAAGTTGTTCAGGACACACTCCCTAAATCTTGGGGTGGATTTTCACATTCGGAACATTCCGCGGGCAACGCAGCTACATGACTATCTGCAACAGATGATCGCTTATGCACAAAGAAAGCAACAATCTACCCCTCCACAATAGCGCACCTACTTCTGTAAGTAAGTTTTGATTATCACTGTAGTCAAAGATAGCACCAGAGGACCAATAATCACCCCTAACGGTCCAAACAGCAGAATTCCACCAAAGATTCCCACCATAACGATCGCTGGATGAACCTTTGCTTTCTCTCCAACTAGTTTTGGCCTGAGCAGGTTATCCAGGCTGGCCACAAAGAGCAGACAGTATACAAACAGGGCGATGCCTTTAAACATAACCCAATTTGAATCATGGAAAACCCCGTCGAGAAAGATCAATATTGATGCAGGTACCCAGACAAATCCTGTCCCGATGAATGGAATCAAAGCCAGGAAAGCCATCACTAACCCCCAAAACAATGGAGAAGATACTCCAAAGATAAAGAAACCCAACGCTCCCAACGCCCCTTGGATCAACGCTACTAACAGATACCCATAGACAACCCCATGCACAATTTCTTTTAATCTTCTAGTAACATGGGAATATCTTTTCTGTTGAGCGCTAAAAAAACGGTCAAGATTACCCGTTATACGCGCCCCGTCCTTGAGGAAATAGAACATTGTAAAAAAAGCCACAAACAAATTCAGGATCATCTGCGGTACTGCCACCAGAAAATTTGAACCTTTCTTGATTATCCAGTTAGTGACAGTCCTGCTTGCTTCCTGGATCTGGTAAGCGATTTCTGGATTTCTGGCAAAACCTTCCACCCAGTTACAGAAACCATTCTCGCAGCCCTTAAACAATCCTACCGCCAGTTTCTGTTTTACTGACACAAAAAGTACATATGACTCCTGAACCAGCGTCTGCACAAAGAATATACCCACTATCAACACAACAAAGATTACAACAATGCAGACCAGTAAAGCGGTTGCAGTCTCGTTGTTTAGCTTCTTTAACAGCTTTTGATACGGTTTGTTACAGACATAAGCCAATAACGCCCCGATGAATATCGCCAACAAAAACGGCCTAATGATTAAAAAGGATAAAACTGCTAGAAGGGCCAGCAACACTAAAGGGACATATTTCTTATAATCGATTTTGGTTCACCTGCATCTAATATTCAGATAGAAAACCCAGAACTATATAAACTTTTTTCGCGAGAAAAAGTAAAAGAAAAAAAAAGTAAGCCGTTAGGCTTATTCGGTTGCTTCCTCAGCAGCTTCTTCTACAACTGGTGCAGCTGCCACTGGGCTTGGTCGTCCGATGGTTGCATCGCTGTAAGTGGTACCTTCAACCTCTACTTCCTCTCCACTCAACTCACCTGCACGGTGTGCGATAACCTTACCGGCTAACCTCGTGTCAGCTCCGCTGTAACCTGCTACTAACATAGCTACGTTAGTTCCGCTCTCGACCAACTTGATTCTTGCCTTGCCTGGAGTGAAGCCTTCCGTACAGTCAGCTGGATTTCCTAACAACTCAGCAGCTACTGTGTTTACACATGGCCCACCAACAACAATCAGATTCTGTGCGCCTGCACTAGCAACCTCACTGTCCAGTTTGGTAGCATCTACGACCGTTACTGGAACTAAGTCGCCCGCTGTAGCAGCTGTTGTGGTTGCCGTTGCACCACTGGTCACATAGACTAAAGCTTTCCTCATCTCAGTTGGCCAGTCGACTTCCAAAGTGTTTGCATTTGCACCACTTCCACTAGGGGAGTTGTACTTTATCCAAGCACCATTCGCACTGTAGGCATAGGAGTTATCCTCGTCGTCATCCGGGCTTACCACGGTCATCCCACCTAACTGGGTCATGTCCACTTCAGTACTCGATGCGTTGATGTTCGCACCAAACACTATGTAAGGTAAGTTGTCAGCAATTCCATTTCCGGTAGCGTCAATCACATCATTGGTCATATCTGAATCAATCAAACTGATGTTGAAAAACAATCCGTTTGTATCAACAGAGGCGTTATGATCAACTAGGTGAATCACCGCTCCGCCTTTGGCAAAGAACTTGTTAGACGCCCAACCGGTTCCGAGGCGCACACCCAACTGCTGGCCACCAGTTACGGAAATGTTGAAGTTATCGGCGGAACCCAAAGTCGTGTTCGCAATACTAAACGTTGTCCCTGATAACTTCAGTGTACCGGTAACTGTACTTGCACCAACATTCGCCGTCCTTTCGACAGTCTCTCCTGTTCCCAAGATCTTGAACTTCAGCTTGGTCTCTTCGCTTCCAACATTTGCCCCTTTATACTGAATCAGATTTGTTACTGAATCTTCATCAGTATCATCGTTCAAGATGAAGAACTGTTCATCACCGATGTTTGTGGTATTCCACAATAACCGATCATTCTGATCTCCGGCCCGGGCACTTGTAGCAGCTGTGGCATATGCGATAGGAACTTTTATCTCATTACCTGCTGTGTTGGTAAAGGTCAGCTCATAAGCTTTCTCACCGCTCTTGTCCTTCACACTGATCATTGAGGTCGCAACATCAGCCATACCTTCAAACCGGAGGTCCCAGTTCTGGGTAAAGACAAGATCTTTCTCATCCAGCTCAGGCTGCCCTAACAAAGTCTCCCCGACACCGATGAAGTAATCATCCTGGGAAGTCATGTTGATCTCAATGCTGTCTATCTCCAGCTTACCATCTTCAGTAGCTGAATCTGCGTTGTCAAGATTTGCACCAGTTATCCAGATATCGGCACCATCGATCGTTTCCGCATTCACTTTCAGCTGATCCGTTGAGGTGCTGGTATTGATTGCGTCGTCTTCAATGGTAATCTTATCTGCTCCCAGATAGAAGTCCGCACTATGGATACCACCGGCATAGTTCTGGTAAAGAACCTCACTTAACCCTAGTACTGTTCCATCAGCCAATGTAAATGTTTCACCTTCTTCCATAAGGTTAGTTGTTTCACCATTTACAGTAAACTTAGCTCTGTCATTGGAATCAGTAAAGCTTAAAGCCACCTCATACTCAATACTACTGATATCGTATGTCTTGGTCTCTCCTTCCAACAAAGAGTCTGCTACAGAACCGGCCATCAGAATCATGGACACTTTATCTCCACCAAGATCAGATAGAGCCGATACGATGTTAAATGTCTTCCCTAGGAAAGTGATAGTTTTCCCTTTAAAGTCATCCAACTCATAACTGTCACTGGAGTCAATGTCTGATTCTGCTGCTTCCAAGAAGTCCAGTTCATACCTTGCGAAAGGCTGCCCAGTCAACACTTTAAGGAACAACGCGGTCACATCATCTTCATCTTCTTCATAAGTTATGTTGACTACTGGCTTATCGAAGTGGATGAACTGCTCATACTTAAACGTTCCCAGTGAATTCTTCAGTGACCCGTCCGCAAGTGCAGCTAGATCATCATTATCCATAAAATCAACAACTCCGCCTCCTGATGGACCAATAGACTCTGTAAACTCCATCTTATCAGTTCCGCTTTCTACTTCCCAAGCATCGCCTTCGATTGTTGTGGTCGTTGTACCGGTTGTGCTTGCAACTTTCATACTCGTTGCAATGTCAGTCATTGCTAAGTTATCGATTGGCTTAGCATTCTCACCAACAACCAGATAGCCGTCGAATGTACCGTCAGAAACGAACATTCCTGGGTAATTGCCTAAATCTGCGGCAAGTGCACCCATCGCTGTCGCCCCGAGCATCGCTACTCCAGTACCCACGGCAAACAAGCGTTTCACCATCCTTTTTACTTCCATTTTTTCAAACACACCTCCTGTGTTAAACATATATTTTTTCCCTCATCCCGACAATAAAAATTCCGAAAAGCATTCCAAACGGAGGACACTTTTTCGATTTTAGAGTCGGGTAAACCACCGACGTACAACCGCCGACAACCTACCGGGATTACCCTATGTGACTGGAAAACGCTTTATAAGTTTTTCGCAAAAATCGCCCTCGACAAAAATACAAAATCCATACCATGCCATGAAACCTAAAAATTTTACAGCGAGAGCGATTCATCATTTTGAAATAACAAAAGCAGAGTTATAGAACATTGTTCTAGAAGCTCTCACAAACGATTATTAATGAGGATAAAAACGACTGCAAAAGATTATAAATCTCACCTAATTTTTGCACCCCATGCAACTGAAGGACCTTCCCCTAGCGGACTATTTCAAGCAATATTATAGTAAATTCCCAAAACTCACCCCTGTTCAGCAGAAGTCTGTCGAATCAGGGCTGCTGCAAAGGGAATCGCTGCTTGTATGTGCCCCCACTGCCTCTGGAAAGACACTGATCGCCACCATGGCTATAATAAATACTGTCTCTGAAGGCAAAGCGGTCTACGTCGTACCCCTGAAAGCTTTGGCTAATGAGAAATACAAAGAATACCAAGACCTGCTGCAGGATACGCAGTATAAAGTGATCATGTCTACCGGAGATATCGATTCAGATTCTCCTTATCTATCTAAGTATAATCTTATCATCCTTACCGCCGAGAAACTTGATTCCCTTTTACGGCACCGGGTCTCCTGGCTCTCTGAAGTAAAGACAGTCATCATCGACGAGATCCACCTATTGAACGACCCGACCAGAGGACCGACCCTGGAAGTAATAATAACACTGCTTAAGACATTAATTCAACCACAGTTGATCGGATTGAGCGCAACAATTGGAAACCCAAAAGTCCTGGCAAAATGGCTGGAAGCAAAACTGGTCGCGGACAGTTGGAGACCCGTCGAACTAAAACAAGGGATATATTGTCAGGAAGAGATGGAGTTCTATTGAAATGATTGAATTATTTTCTGGAAAGACCTGTTAACTATTGAAGACCCGTTAGCCATTGAATTCTTATATTCATGAGCTAAAACCCTTATTTTTTCAATACTGAAAACAAATCCTTTCCTTTCTAGTTCACCATGGAGACGGCAGGTGAATTCTATGAACTGTGTCACATTATGCGGCCTGTCTGTCTGCCGGCAACGTTCAAAGTCAATCAGCACCGGATTATCACCACTATCAACAATAACATGCTTCAAAGGATGATGCATCTCTTCTTTGTTTACACGCTTCTCATCCATGACGTAGCACTGTTTCAGGAGAGATACCAGCACTTTCACAATCTGCCGCTTGTCCACATCTTTCACCCATTCCAAGATGAACTTCCCTTCGACAAACCGATAGACAAAATAATCTTTCCCATGGAACAGAAGCTTTGGGCCGATTCCCTTCCTGTTTAGTATCTTCAACCACTTCACCTCATTCCTGATCCGTTCCTGGGCCTTGCTGTCTTCACGTTTTGTCTTGACGGCTACTTTGATCAGGTCTCTTTTTCCAGGAAGATGAGTCTTGATCTGTTTGCTTCTGTCGATCATCCCCGTATAGATGACACCTCTCTTTCCTCTGGTGAGATAATGAATATCCTCAATACTTTTCTTTTCCAATTCACGCAGCAGGCTACTTTTCTCAATAAGGTAAACAAATAATTCTTCAAAGAAAGGTAGCTTCTTCCGACTGATTTCCCTGAACGAGAACAAGTTATCAACAATGATCTCGTCGATCTTTTTCCTGTCTGTAAGGCTAGAGAACAGAAAAATAATCTTTCCATCCGGGAAAAGATATCTGCTAGCGTCGGCAAAAAATCTTTCAGATACTTCCCAACCCTTTTTGCCACCATAGATTGCTTTATCCTCAATTTCCTGGCCATCCACCTTTTGGTCCTGCGGCAGATAAGGAGGATTGAAAAAGATGGTACTGAACTGCCCCTCAACATTTTCAAAAAGGTTGCTCTGCAGCACTTTTATCTTTCTGATCCTCTGTTTGCTGGTCTTCTCTCGCAGCATTTGGATCGCTTCTTTATCCAGATCAATAGCTACCACTTCTTTCACGTTTGGATTTTCGACAGCGGTAAGAGCCTGGATCCCAGAACCGGTACCCATGTCCAGCACTCTGCCTAAGGCGTGCCTGCGTACCGATTCCTGCAAGAGGTAAGAATCTTCTGCTGGTTCGTACATATAGGACACTTCCCATACAAGCCTTTTAAATATAACCTTTTCAGGAGAGTACTGCGCAGTAGTCAATGCGCAAAAAGCTTATAAAATAGATGGTCCTTTGTATAGATATGGGGCAACATAATGACAATTTGACTGGATCGGAAGATAATGCTGAAGGAACTCTCGGCAAGGTGTATAGTTTCAAGAACGCTAAGTTACAGAAGCAAGAAAACCATCTTACAAGACTCAATGATTTAGAAATATACAAAGTAGTGCGGGATATGTATCACACTTGCTGGATAGAAGGGATAAGTCCGGAAGATACTTTAGAAAGGCTTTCCAGGGGAGACGGTCTGCAGCTGATCTGTTCTGCAACCAAAATGAGACCTTCAGAACTTACTGATCTATATATCACCTTCAAATCTTTTTTTGAATGACTTTATCCAAACTTATAAAAGTTTTGCAAAAAGTTAATAAATAAATCCGTTCTGCCAGAAGAAAGTGGGCTAGATGGCAAATGGAAATCCATTTGATAGATTGTGTGACATGCGCTCGCAAAAGCTCGCTTAGTCCCACCTGAAGAAAGTGGGCCTGTGGTCTAGAATCCTCTTTGGATGGACAATGGCTATGACAGTGCCCTTACATTCCGCAAGGAGAAGTAAGGCATTGATCGCCGGTTCGAGTCTACATCGGAGTGAATATCACATGTTGTAGCGAATTTCCGGCCAGGCCCATACTTTATTTTCTATTCAACATTTTCTATTCAACAGGCAATAAGAGGGACTGAACGAAGTGAATGTCCCTCAGACATACCACTCGCCTAGTGTAACTGGCGGAATAGTCGCCGGTTCGAGTCCGGCCAGGCCCATACTTTATTTTCTATCAACCAGGTCGAGAGAAATGTAAAAAGAATTAACAAATACTACGCAAAAACTCTCACTCCAACTTCCCAAAATTCTCTTTCATAATCCGCCACTTGAGACCATCTTTCACAGCAACCCTTCCAGCTACATCATTGGTATACCTAAACTTTTCCATCTCATCCCCGGTCAACCTTCCCAGGATATAACCACCTTTCTCTCCATAAAGACGGTTCAGCCGCTTCTTGACCGCTTTGTACGTTCCTGTCGTCCGGGCGATCTGTAAGCCCATCCTTGCTTTAGGCAGATATTTGAAAACATAGTCTGGGATGGGCAGCAACATCAAGCTCTGTAAGACAAATTGTGCACCGCGGATGAGGATATTCGGACGATGATTCATCGCTACTGCATACTCGCCGATAAGACTACCTCTTCCCACCTGGTAGGCTTTCGTCTCCAAGAAATCCCTCCGTGTGTCCAGGTAGACTGTCCCCGCGTGCACCATCTCATGCGACAACACTTCAATGAAGAAATCCCTTGTCTTGTATTTTTGCCTCATCTGGATGAAGTTGATGCTGTTGTATTGCGGCATGGTAAAAGTTATCCCTAAAGCAGGCAGTATGAAGTCTTTCTTGTCCTTCACATAAGCAGCGACCCAGGCCAGATCCATGTAATAAGGAATCTTCTTATTTGCCTCTTCCATGTCTTCCCGACGGACAAGTTTGGCGTATTTGCTGGGAAATTTCATCTTAACGTCCATCGTACTACTTTCCACTTTGACATCCATCTCCACCATCTTCTCTCTTGCATGCTTATGGAGATGCAACAGTGTGTTACCCCTATAGATGAAATCAGTCAGCTCTTCGTCAATACGAGGAACAATCCCCTTCAGATCATACTGTAGAGCCAGTTCCCACATCACTTTTTCATCTGCCTCCCTCAAACTTTCTAAATGCAGATAATATGTCCCCAATGTCTGGAGCTGTTCCTCCAGATCAAGCTTGTTCTCTGACATCTCTCTAAAATATTCTTCAAAATCATCCAGATGAACATCCCGCACATATCCATCCATCCTCTCCTGTGCTTCCTCTCTGGGAACATCGAATTTCTTAGGCACAACACTCCTGTAAACCATCGAACCAAAAAAATTCATCACTTCATGAACCACTATCATAAAAGAGATAAATTTTGACTTATGCTTACGCATCTGCCTAATCCTTTCCCTCTTTTCCATCAAATCATCGTGAATCTTCGTCCCTTCATCTACCTCTTTCAAAATCAGGTCCACTTTTTTGTTAATACATCCGGCTTCTCCTACCAGCCGCTCCACTTTCTCATCCAATGGTGGAAGCTGCTCCCTTTCTTCTTCAGTTAGTTCGGCCCACTCAGTCAGTTGTTCAACATAAGGTTTCAGTTCAGAACTGATTCTCTCCCTCTCAACACGCAGCCTGGACAGCTGCGTAGACTGATCTTCCAGCTTGCTTATCTGCTTGCGGCTCCGCCTACTGAGTTCATCAAGAATGTCCACATCCATCCTTATCCTTAAATCTCCTCCCATCCTTATTCTTCTCCCGTACCCTGATCTGGTTCAAATGTTTCATGCAGCACTTCATACTCCTTTGCCTTCCTGTACCTTTTAGCAAGCTTACCTCCAAAATAAGCAAAGCCCAGGAAGAGGATTCCCAGCCACTCTGCTCTTCTCCAGTAGCGGTCATTGATCGCTTCTGCCATGTCCTGGATACTTGGATCGGTCTGTCCACCGATGGAACGGTTGAAATAGCGCAACCTTTTCCACCAGCCCGTTGAATAGCGGGAAGGATCATTGTCCAGAGTTTTCCACTCGCGGATTCCGCTGTCGATCAATCCTTTGATAGTGCTCTGTTCCATCTCTTTTGTATTTCTCCAGATTGCCAGATTCTTATCGTCAGGATACTTATCCATCAACCTTTTCGCCTTCTCAAAATCCTTCAGTCCATTAGTGAGGTAACCCATGTTAGCCTTGAGATAACCGACGAAAACATGAGCATAGGCTTGTTTAAAATCGTCTGCCTGCCACCTGATGATAGAACGCCAGCCACCAGCCTTTTCAAGAGTATCCAGCAGGGAGCGATGCTTCTCTGCATAATTTTTTCCTTTCGCCCTCGTTCCACCTGCAACAACCGTGTTCAGAGCCTCGTACTCGCTGCCGATCCTCTGACCATATTCAGATTCTGCATTCTCACCAACTGTTGCAGCCAGTCCTTTTGCTGTGGAAGTCAACTCTCTTGTGATCTGTATCAATCCTGAGATCATTTCCTCCTGCTCAGGTTCCATGGAGGTCCTTTTCAATGTTTCTACAAGAGGATCAATCTTGCCGCTGACCAACAGGTCCAGATTCTCAACTTTGTCACTCACCCTCAATTTTGAATAAGCATCCCTGACCCATTTGGGGGAATCCTCTTTTACTTTTCCCGTCTCAAAACAGGTCTTAAACTGCTGGATCTCCTGCGACCTTTTCACAGCCTTGCCCAGTATGTCTTCCAGGACAGCAACTTCCGTATAAGGGGTCTCCCAAATTATTGCCGGGTTGGCTAAAGAAGAGACATCCACATTCTCCATCGCCTCAATCAATGTAGTCTCCATGGACAACACTGCTTTCTTTCCTTCTTCACTTCCGGCGGAAGCGACATTAGCAGCGATCTCTATCGGCTTGATAACATACTTATCCCACTTATGCATCTCCCAAAGATTAGTACAGGCACGCCAGCCGCATAAAGTGGCCGCTGCAGTCAATCCCAGAGCAAGATTCCGGTATAATTTCTTTCTCCTTCCATTACTATACTCAAAGCGAGTATCGTCGTCATCTCCATCAGCAGCGCCATTGCCGGCCTCAGTAGCTTCAATCTCCTTATCTACCCACTCATCATCATCAAACTTCTTCCTTCTGAATATTTTTCCAAGTACCATTTAGCTCCCTCAACATTTTTACTCCCCAGAACTCCCCTTTAACAACTCAGAGAGAAGAGTCTTATAAATGTTTTGTCTGTTTATGTCCGGAAAGTAGTAATCTCCACCTACAAAAATCTTAAAAAGCGTAGCCGATTCCCTTATAACATGCAGAACCAAATCTTCGATATGTTGCTGGAAAAAGAAGACGTCACCTGGAGAAGTATCCTTTATGACCTGGTCAAGACTGAGCAGATGAATCCATGGGACGTTAATATAACCTTGCTCACTCAACGCTACATCGGAGTGATCAAAGAGATGAAAGAGCATGACTTCAGGATCTCTGGCAAGATTCTGCTGGCAGCCGCATTCATGCTCAAGATGAAATCAGCCTATCTGCTTGACCATGACATCTCTAACCTGGACAAGCTGCTCAGTCGGGTAGAAGAGGATGAGGACTACGACGAAGATGATTTCTTTGAGGATATCAAAAGAGGTATGCTATGGAAAGAAAAGAAACAATTCCAGCTGATCCCCCGCAACCCGCAACCCAGGAGCAGAAAAGTCTCCATCCATGATCTGGTAAATGCTTTGCAGAAAGCGATGGTCTCCAAGAAAAGAGTCCTTGCAAGGATCAGACCGGCAGCTTTTGAGATCCCAAAAAGAAATATGGACATCATGGAAGTGATCCGTGATGTTTACCATAAACTGGTGTATTACCTGAAAAAAGAAAACGCCAAAAAGCTCTCTTTCACCACTTTACTACCTCCCAAAGCTGGTAGGCAGGATAAAGTATACACTTTTATTCCTTTATTGCATCTTGAACATCAAAGGAAGGTGGAGATGAGACAGAAAGCTCCTTTCGAAGAGATCCATGTTAGGTTGATGAAAAATGGGAAAGCTGTGAGTGCTGGTGCCTGAGCGCTCAGACCATCTTCTGTTCTGAATTACTTTACAATAGTAAATTGAGTAAAGTTTATATAAAATAACAATTCTTACAATTTAATCAATGAAATCTACTAAAAACATCAAGGTTCCAAAGAAGATCATCGACCAGGTCATCGGCCAGGATGAAGCTGTTAACATTATCAAAAAAGCTGCGCAACAGAGGAGACATGTGCTTCTTATCGGAGAACCTGGAACAGGAAAATCTCTTTTGGGGATAGGGTTGGCGGAACTTCTGCCTAAATCCGAACTAAAAGATATCCTGGCCCTACCCAATCCAAATGATGAGAACCAGCCAGTGATCAAGGAAGTACCAGCCGGTACGGGAAGAGAAGAAGTAAAGAAAGGACAGATTGATGGTAAGCAGATGTTGAGAAACAATAACTTCCTGTTGTTTCTGGTAGCTATCCTTACTCTGATTGCCCCCTGGTGGGTGCGTTATCATTATAATTCAGACCTGATGTTTGCCGCTTTCTTTCTGGGAGGCATGATGTTCCTGGCAGCTTTTGCTTTCATGATGAGCATGGGACCAAGGATGTTCAAGAACCAGGGCGCCGTACCGCCAAAATTGATAGTTGACAATTTTGGTAAAAAGCAAGCAGCATTCTTTGATGCCACAGGAGCACATGCGGGCGCGTTGTTGGGTGATGTACTTCACGATCCTTTTCAGTCAGGAGGACTGGGCACACCCGCCAACCAAAGAGTCGTATCCGGAATGATCCATAAAGCACACCTAGGTGTACTGTTGATAGATGAGATAGCCACCCTTGAACCAAGGACACAGCAAGAGCTGCTTACAGCACTACAGGAAAAGAAATTCCCGATCACCGGCCAATCAGAACGATCCGCTGGAGCCATGGTAAGAAGTGAAGCCTGCCCCTGCGATTTCATTCTCGTAGCGGCCGGAAACATGGAAACCATAAAGCACATGCATCCCGCACTCCGTTCTAGGATCAGGGGATATGGATACGAAGTATACATGAACGAAACCATGCTCGATACACTTGAGAACCGTAAGAAGATCGCCCGCTTCATAGCTCAGGAAGTAGAAAAAGAAAACAAAAAGATCCCCCACTTCGCCCTCGACGGAGTCAGGGCGATCATCGAAGAAGCAAGAAGGAGAGCTAACCGTAAAGGCCATTTGACATTATATCTTAGAGGACTAGGCGGACTGGTGAGGGCAGCAGGAGACATGGCCAAAGAAGAGAATGCCACTTACGTAACAAAAGAGCACGTTAAAAAAGCTAAAAAGCTAGCCCGTCCGCTTGAACAGCAGATCGCCGACAAATATATCGAAAGAAAAAAGGAATATGAGGTCATCGTCACCTCTGGCAAGCGGGTGGGAAGAGTCAATGGATTAGCTGTCATCGGCAGCGGTGTTGCTCATTCAGGGATCCTTCTGCCCATAGAGTCTGAAGTGACAGCCGGTGGTAGAAAGTCAGACATCATCGCTACCGGAAAACTGGGAGATATCGCAAAAGAAGCTGTCCAGAACGTCTCTGCGATCATCATGAAATACTTTGGAGAGGACATCAAGGAAACCAGAGACATCTTCGTACAGTTCCTGCAGACGCACGAAGGAGTCGAAGGAGACAGTGCTTCCATCGCCGTCGCCACATCCATCATCTCCGCCCTCAAGAACATCCCTGTGAAACAGTGTGTTGCCATGACCGGCTCACTCTCAGTGAGAGGAGAAGTCCTGCCTGTAGGTGGGGTGTCTTCAAAGGTCGAAGCAGCAATTGAAGCTGGTGTGAAGACGGTCATCGTCCCAAAATCAAACCTCCAGGACATCGTCATTGAAAAAAACCTACTCAACAAAGTGAAACTTATCCCCGTCCTCAAGATAGAGGAAGTCCTAGAACACGCACTGGAATGGTCTGGAAAGAAGAGAATCAAGGAAATGATACTTAATGGTAGAGAGAAAAAGGCAGGTAAAAAGAAGCAAACTTCTCAATAACAACCAAAATCTTTAAAAATCAACTACAAATACAACAACAAACATGGCACGTTCACAGGAAAGATCAAAAAGGAAACCATCTGGAGGCAGGTACCACACCTCCCGATCAAAAAATAAATCTGAACTAGCTGGTTTTGCTGCTCATACTAAACTAAGCGCAGAAAAGAAAGTCCGAACCACACGCACTCTTGGTGGCAGTAACAAAAGGACATTATTATCCGGCAACCAGATCAATGTCGCAGACAAGAAAGGCAAGACTGTCAAGACAGAAATTCTCAATGTACTTGAAAACCCTGCCAACCCTAACTTAGTAAGGCGAAACGTCCTCACTAAAGGAGCGATTGTCGAGACTAAACTTGGAAAAGCGAAGATAACCAGCCGACCAGGACAAGAAGGGATGGTCAATGGAGTTTTATTGTAATGTTCTTTGATAATACTTTTTTTGTTTCGATTTGTGGAAGACAAAACATCGCCTAACCAGCGAACTGATGTGCACTACCGATCAGCGTCTCAACTCCACCAAACTTCATCAAATAATTCTGCAGGAAATCGATTCCAAGTAATATCGCTACAACAATAAGAAGCATCCCCAGAAATCCCAGAACGATCCCGGTAACAGCCATCCATTTACCTTTCATACGCTCACGATGCGTCTGCATCAGACCGGCAATACCAAAAACTATCGCCAATGCGCCGAATAAAGGCAACACTAGACCAAATACTCCCAGGACAAGCGACATAAAAGAAAACTCAGAATGGAATCTCGCTTCGTACGGGTTGGGACCAGAAGTTGGTTTAACTTCCACCGTCCTCGTGTGCAATGGGGGATTGTTCAACTTACCTAACTCATCATCCACATACTGCGACGTTCTTCGCTTAAGTTTTTCCAGAGCAGCATCAGGCATAAACCATCTCACCTCTGAACTTAGAAATTACTTATCATTAATTAAACTTTCCTTTGATAGTAGCATCTTAGTTTTGACCAGTGCCAGACGTCCTGTATCCCACAGATTTTGGGTGCTCACAACTTCTTATATAAACCCACTGGTGGTTGCCGCTAGGCAACTCGCGAACGAAGTGGAGTAGCACGGAACGAAGTGACCCGAACTGGTCAGTTTGACCAGTGCCAGACGTCCTGTATCCCGCAGATTTTGGGTGCTCACAGCTTCTTATATAAACCCACTGGTCACTGGTCAACCTCGCGTAGAACTTATAAATAAGTATTGCCATCAGAAAAACATCAAAAAAGAGGTGATACAAATGGTTGATCTGTCCAACAACACCATAAAAAGACTTTTTGAGCAGCAAATAAAAGACCTGACGCACAGGACTGTAATCCACAAAGAAGATTCTTTTGATTACCAGTTCAGCGGGGGGTGGTTACGATGAACATCAAAGAGAGAATTATTCAGCTGTTGCATAAGTATGAAGGCGTCCGCTATAAGATGCACAACTCTCCAACATTCCGACAGACTTTCATCGATGATTACGATATCAATCCTCTAGGAAATTCATCACCAACGCCTCTGTGAGTCCGGCCCTGTTGAGCTTTTTCAGGGCTTTTTTTTCCTTTTTACAAGAAGTTGGTTTGTATAATACTTCACCGGCCTCTTGTCAGTGATGATTGTTTCAGATATCACATATTTTCCATCTTTTGACAAATACATCCGCGCAGTAACTTTTGGTTTTGTAATTATATGATTCACCATTCCTATCACCTCACAATACTTGTTGTTATTGCATTTCCCCTTTTGGTAGTGTCTGAAGAATTGTCTTCTTCAACCCAACCAGGTAGATCACCCACGTAAACTGCACTCCCAGTAGGAGTATCCGAAGGACTACAACCAGATATAACCACGAAGACAACCACGACCAAAATTATTACCCAATGCATAACTCAATGAGAAATCAAACAAATATTTAAATGTTTCCATTTCAGGGTGACAAATAATCCATCGGATTTACGACGAGATTTCAAAAGAAGATTAAGCAAAAATGATTAACCGTCAGATAAATGCCAATATCCCACACACATGTTCAAAAATTCAACAATTTTCCTACTAACGGTGCTGCGTCAATTACATATTCAACTTCAGAAAGTGAAAAGAGAATTTCTTTGGGCTCCCTCAACAAGGCCCGACTTGCAGACAGATATTCCATCAGTGATGAATAAATCTTCTGATAAGAGCGATAGCTGCTGAAAAAAGAAAGAAAAACAGCTTCATATTGAGATCCCATCAAAAATACGACTTTTGGACATTGCCGAATACGATCAAGAACTGCTTCCTTTTCAGGCGTTAATTTGATATGTGTAATAACCCCCATCTCCAAACCAAGCAAATGCCAGTTTGGGATATTAACAAATGAAACTGCAGATGCCTTAAGTAATCGACTTTTCATCATGCCCACTGTCGCTCTTGATACTTCTGCTGTTTCAGCAATATCAGCATTTGTAGAATCTGGTTGCCGTACCCATGCCAAAAGCACTCGTTTTTCTTTTCTCGAGAGACGCTTTCTTTGCCTCTTCTCCTTTCTTACTTCAAAAGGAGCAACCCCAAGCACTGATGCTATAAGCTCCTGCGACTCCATGAACTTGTACGCCCGTATTGTCTTGCTAGGGAAAAAAACCTGTTCAATCTCAACACGGTTATCAGCTGCACGAAAACAGGCCTCCCACTTGTCAAACGGTCCTTTCAGTGAAGGAAAATCCTTGCCAAAACACATACTTATCCCCTCGCATTTTGCCGACAGGGAAAAAACATACTCAGGAATTCTAAGCTCTCTTGGCATGATTCTCATCCGTCTCTCATAGTCGATTTGCGTAATCCCCCTATATTGCCCATAAATAATCCCGATTACTGAAGCATCTAATAGATCAATATCAGGAAGAAGTCTAAGGAAATACATCTTTCGGTCTTTCAGGAAGTGTCTAGTTGTAGTGACAGTACTTCGCTGCAATCCAAGCAACTCCGAGAGCTGTCTGTCAGAGAATCCTGGACAAGCATTCAGAGCACAGAGAACTCTCCTCTGAGTTAAGTTCAGATTCATGCCAGTAGTAAAAACCAAATAGTATAAATAGATTTCCACAGGAAAAAAATAAATACTCTGACTCTTTCCCTTTTCTCATGGAAGTATTCACACAAACCGAACTGCGTTTGCGCCAGGATGAAATCATCAGGAAAATCAGAGGAGGAGAGATATTTATCCATCCTACGGACACGATCTATGGATTGGGATGTAATGCTCTCGACAGGAAAGCAGTAGACAAGATCCGTCAATTCAAAGAACGTCCTACTTCTCCATTTTCCATCTGGGTCCCCTCTCTGCAATGGATAAGAGAAAACTGTATCATCGAAGAGAGAACTGAACACTGGCTGAAGCAGTTGCCTGGCCCTTATACTTTGATAGTCCGGCTGAAAAATAGAGATTTTCTGGCCGATAACCTTGCTCCTGGACTGGAAAAGGTAGGTATCCGCCTGCCCACCCATTGGTTTGGTAAGATTGTTGAAGCTGCGGGTGTACCGATCGTAACGACTTCCGCCAATAAGGCTGGTCGTCCTTTCATGACTTGTCTAAAAGATCTTGATCCCGAAATCGAGAAGGGCGTTGAATTTATGATCTATGAGGGAGAGAAGATTGGTAGGCCTTCCAAGATTATTGATGTGGAAAAAGGGGAAGAGAGTGGAAGGTAGCACTCCAAAAACCGTTTAAACATCCATCTTCTTTCCATCGACGTAAAAGACAGGACTCTTGAAAACTTGATCACCATGGTAAATCGTCCTGATATCTCCTCCAAACCAATAATTGCTTCCGACCGCGACATGACCAGTTCCCAACACTTTCTCATCCATGATCATGCTGCCGATCAGAACCGCCCCGGGATTGATACCTATCCCCAACTCACCAATATGACGCACCCGGTAAGGATACTTTGCCCTATCTTCATACTTCTGGAAAGTTTCTTCCAGTAGAGGGGCATGTTTTCCTTGGACTTTTACCACACGCCCATTTTCTATGGATAGCCTCAGGGGTTCATTGACCAGCAAAGCCCCACCGATTGTCTTCATGCTACCGTCAACGACAACTTCTCCATTAACCCCCTCGTAACCTTTTGGAGGGACATAAACTTCTCCCGCCGGCATGTTCCCTCCACTCCCTTGTTCACGATACTCACCTATGTTAGCAACAGCTTCCATACCAGAGATATCAAAAGTTACATCTGTCCCAGCTTCTGTCCTGACACGTATCTCCTCTGCTTTATCCCACCTTTTCTTTATGGCCAACCCTCTCTTTCTCAGTCTGGCATAATTAACACTCATCGCTTCCATGAACAGTGGAAAATAACTAGCTTTCACATCTCCTAATCCGGTCGCAGAGATGAAACGATGACCCCTCTCCTGGCAAAATGAACGAAAACTCTTCTGGTCGCCCATCCTCCCTAGTTTATTGGAAACAGCAAGGATGATTATACTGCTCTTGTCAAGCTTGCGGATCGCACTCGCAACATGTTCATCAGTGTGCATGAATCCTTTCTTGACATCCTGAAATAGCAGATTTACATTGATCTTCTTACTTTTCGCAGCATGATAATATCCATAACCTAACATGCTGGCTAGATGATTCTCCCCTTCGCCATAATCACTGACTATCAGGATATCTTCCCCCCTCGCCTTCAGGGAACCTTTGAGAATCTTGTAGAACTGGGTAGATCGTTTTTCAACTTTACTGATCAACTGCTTAGGTAGGCCAAACATAGATATTTTTTGAAGCTGGGGGTTTTAAAAGATTGTGGTAATGGAGATTATAATGGCCCCAGAAAGTATAAATACTACCCATGTTTTCCCAGACCATGATCCAGAACGTTATCTTTGACTGGAATGGAACTATACTGGCCGATACTGAGGCTGTCAAAGAGGCTGACTGCTTCGCGATTAGAAAATTTGGAGGAGAAGCACCCAGCCACCAGGAATATTTTACTACAGAATGTCCATCCGCAATTGACTTCTACGCACACTTTGGATGCGATAAAAAAACTTTGATTAGAGACATTAAAAAAGTGGGGCACATCCAAAACAAATTCTACGAGAAAAGGGCCGCAAGATGCAGGAGCCGGAGAGGGACGCGTGAACTGCTGCAATGGTTACACAATAACTCAATCAACACAGTGATATTGAGCAACCACAATTCCAGAAGCATCCATTCCCACCTGCGGAGACTTAGACTAGGGGAGTATTTCAGTCATGTTCTTGCCCACACTCAGGAAGAAGGCTACCTAAGAGCCAGAGATAAATTGAAAAGACTGCAACGATTTGCCAAATCAAACGGTATCATTTCACAGCACATCGCTATAATCGGCGATTCACCTGAGGAGATCAGGGCTGGGAGAAAACTAGGAATGCTCACCATCGCCATCATCAACGGTTGCCATTCAGTCAAGAAGCTCGCCAAGGAAAAACCAGATCACTTTGTTAGCAACATGAAACAGTGCATAGGTATCTTCCAGAGGACGTGACTATCTCTTTTCCTTTCTGACTTTTACAACAAAAAAACCTTCACTGTCATTATCCTGAGGCCAGATCCTGATAGAATGCTTCACCTGAGGATTATACTTCTCTTTCTCGAATTCCATCACCGGTTTGCTGGTCTTAAGTCCCGGAAGTTCCTCTGCAACAACTTTAGCATCTGGATATCTCTCAAGCAACCATGAGACAACCCCTTCATTCTCTTCCGGTTCCACGCTGCAGGTGGAATAGACAAGTTCCCCTCCCGGCTTGAGATTATTGAAAGCATTTTCAAGAAGTCCTTTCTGCTGCCTGGCCAGTTTAGTGATCATCCCAGGGTTCCATATATTGATCGTCTTAAGACTTTTCCTGATCGTTCCTGTTCCAGAGCAAGGAGCATCAACAAGAATCTTATCAAACTGGAAGTTGTGGAAACGTTTACCATGCATCAAAGTGACCAAAACATTTGTCAACCCGCAACGCTGCAGGTTGATCCCCAACGACTGCAGCCGCTGCCCTTTGTAATCGTTAGCGATGATCAACCCTTTGTTTTGCATCATCATCGCCATCTGTGTGGTCTTACTGCCCGGAGCTGCACATAAATCGAGTACAATCTCTCCAGCCTTTGGCTGCAGGACAAGAGGCGGGATCATCGAAGCCGCCTCCTGCACATAGACCTTTCCAACGTGAAACTCCAAAAGGTTCCCTACATCCCTCCGTTCAGGATGTTCTATCCAGAAGCCTTCCTTACACCAGGGGACCTTGGTCAGCTTCCATCCTTTTGCCTGTATCGACTTTTTTGTTTCCTCCACCGTAGTCAGGATTGTATTAATACGGATCGATCTTCTTAGAAAAGACAGCGAGTATTTCTTGAATACTTCCCAGTCAGTAAGTTGAGAATATCTATCAATAAAAGCTGGTTTGAACTTTATGTTTTCTGTGGTTGGAATCTGTTGTGGCACCGTCATGCCATCCAGAATTCAGCCAAGCTTTAAATAATTTCGTTATCCAAAACTCTTCCCGAACACAAAACAACTCTCTTCCCATCTGTAATGGTTCTTTAATACGGCTTCCCGAAGATAACCATGCTCTTTATAGAATTCGATCCCTTCTTCCGTCTCGGCGATCGTCAGTTCAATCTTAGCCGTCTTAGAAGCTTCCCGTACCCTCTTCTCTGCCTCCCCCAGCAGCTGCCCGGCGATATTTGCTGACTCAAAAGCGAAGTGTCGGAACTTCCATCTCTTGTGGGTACCACATTCATTAGTATCCAGATTCACCAGAAACAAAGCACCTTTTATCAGTCCGCCCTCCTCGTATATAATCAATTCATCTTTCTGTGATTTCTCCCCCAGATAAGCCATAACTTTCTCCTTTTCCTGCTGGAATATGTTATGTGTCTGGAAGAAAGAAGAGAATAAAGAAGTTAGTTGTTCAAAATCCTGCTCAATACCGTTTCTTATGGCCATGTTTTATTGTTAGATTCTCGATTATTTAAATCTTTTGAGAAAAACTAATAAAGAGCTCCCACCCCCAAAACCACAAAATGACTAAAACATCCATAATCGGAGCAGGCAACCTTGGAGCGGCTATCGCTAACGAGATCGCCGTAAGAGGAATCACTGACCAACTTGTCCTCGTAGATATCATGAAAGAACTTTGTCAGGGACAGGCAGCAGATATCCAGCAGGCCCTTCCCTTCCGCAACCGGACAAAAGTATACTGCGGAGAATATACAGACACCAAAGATTCCGACGTGATCATCGTCACCGCTGGTAAACCCAGAACTCCAGAAATGCAGGATCGTCTGCAGCTGGCAGGAATCAACATCAAGATTGCTGCCTCTGTGATCGAGCAGCTCAAGATACATGCTCCACATGCGATAATCATCACCATAACTAATCCTATGGATATCATCAATCGCTCCATCTACAGTGCTGGTTTTCCCAGGAACAAGGTCATCGGTTTTGGCGGACAGCTTGACTCTTCCCGACTGAGGACTGTATTGGGACATCCTGACAATGAGGTGGATGCTTACATCCTGGGAGAACATGGCCAGGATCAAGTGCCAATCTTCAGCAGGATAAGGATCGATGGCCTGAAAAAAGAGTATTCCACAGAAAAAAAAGAGGAAATAAAGAAGAATGTGAAAGAATCTGCAATCAATGTAATCTCAAAAAAAGGAGCCACCGTTTTTGCACCCGCTTCCAACTGCGCGGATATGGTCGAGGCGATCCTTAAAGACCAGCAGAAACTGATGACCTGCTCCGTCAATCTCAACGGAGAGTATGGGATCAGTGACGTTTCCCTGGGAGTTCCTGTCATTCTGGGCAAGAATGGAATTGAGAGAATTGAGGAATGGGGGTTAAGTGAAGAGGAGATAACTGGAATGAAAATGGCCGCCCAGAAGTTGAAAGAGTTCTACGACTCGGCAACAAAACCTATATAAACAATATCCTCTTCCATACAACACTTCGAGGTGAATCTTATGGTAAATGTAGCAATTAATGGTTTTGGCCGTATCGGCCGCATGGTACTAAGAGCAGGATGGAACGACAGAAAGATTAACTTTGTGGCCATCAATGATCTCACTGACACAAAAACATTGGCACATCTATTAAAATATGATTCTGTGCACGGCACTTTTCCGGAAGAGATCGGGTTTACTGAAGACACCATCATCATCGGTAGGAAGAAGCTCAAGGTCACCGCTGAGAAAGATCCCAGTATCCTGCCTTGGGGTGAAAACAAGATTGATGTAGTTGTTGAGAGTACAGGAAGGTTCAGAAAGCCACAGGATGCTTCCCTGCATCTCAATGCCGGAGCAAAGAAAGTCATCTTATCAGCAACCTGCAAATGTGATGGAAGCTGCCCGACCGATACCACCATGCTAGTAGCTGGAGTGAACAATAAAGAATACGACCGTAAACAACACCACATCATCTCTAATGCATCCTGTACCACCAACTGTGTCGCTCCCCTTCTGCAGATCATCCAAGAAAAGATAGGTATCAAAAGTTGCCTTTTCACGACGATCCATGCCTACACATCTTCACAGAACATGGTGGACGGCCCCCATAAAGATCTTAGAAGAGCACGGGCAGCAGCTGTAAATATTATTCCAACTTCTACGGGAGCGGATGAAGCTACCGTCAAAGTGATTCCTGAACTGAAGGGAATTAT
>CAZWBB010000016.1:0-46602 GCA_964632045.1 uncultured Methanosarcinales archaeon
TCTTGTCCAACATCTTTTGTATCTGCCAGAATCTGCTTAGAACTCCTGATCATGTCTGACAGTTGGTCCCATGTTCCTTCAACTGTTATCTTATATTGCTGCGCTTCTTCCATTTTATTCCTCCAATTCCCTAACCAACCTCTGTTATACTGTAATTTGCTACCATTTATAAATCTTTCGAAAAGAGGACCACTGGGGAGGTGCAACAAGCAGTTCAAAACCCTTCTTCCAGGAAGTAGGCACGGATGTATGGAGCAAGATGAGGGTTCTTTCGGTTGTGATAATGGGCCCACCAATCTATCTGCGAATCTCTATATCTGTTATGGGTAAGCTCATCAAGGACTAAATCTTCATAAGCGTGCAGCCATTCATGAAGGATGGTGACATTCTCAACTGGTCCTTTTGGCTTTTTATGGGCTGTGGGTTCGATTTTCACTAGGAAATCTTCTGGATCCCATTGGCCATATATCTTTATTTTTCGGATTGAGACGTCATATTTCATGGCGACTCCCTGTGCCAGAAGTGCGTCTATTGAATTGTATCCAAAATTCTTCAGGAGGGATGGTCTAGCCATTAGCTTGGAAAGAAAATGCACTTATTTAATAATGTTAAGAAAGAAAAGAAAAAAATGTACTGGTTACAGGAATTTAGCAGGGTTTAAAGCCCCGCCCTTTAGGGCGCTAAATTACTGTTCCAAAAATCCGCCAGTCTAAGCGAGGAGCGTAAAGCCATGGGCTTTAGCCCGTGGATAGCGACGAGCGGCGGATTTTTGTTACTTCTTCTTCACGATCATCACTGCGGCAGCTAATATCAGAGCGATGAAGACAAGCACTACCAGGATGCCCAACAGTAATACATAGTTGTCGCTTTGCCTGAATGACTGGCTGACAACCTGCTGTTTCTGTTGTTCCTGCTGCGCTTTATACGCATCGATCTGGGCCTGTAATTGCCTTGCAAGTTCATCGCTGGCCTGTTGCTGCTGTGTCTGCACCTGTTGTTGCTGCGATGTCTGCTGTTGGATCAGACATTCCTGTACATTCAACTGTACTTCCTCTGTCTCCTCTAGCCGGCCATCTCTGTATGCTTCGACAGTTATCGGGTACATTCCGGGAGCAGCGTTCTGCAGGTCAAGATTGAAGATTGCGCGGTGATCGTTGCGGGTGCGGAAGAACTTGTCTACTTCAATGTTTGTCTTCTGCTTATCTAAGCCAAGAGCGGTGTTCTTCACTTTGATCTCGACGTCATCTTCATTGTTCTTGCCCATGTTCTTGACGGTGACGTAAAGTGTCGTCTGCTTTGTACACTGCAATGTTTCCAGCGAAAGGGAAGTCCTGTCGATGACAACTTTGTGCTTTTCGATATCCACATCAACAGTCTTCTCTTCAGTAACTTCATGCTTGGATCCGTCAGCCGCTTCTCCTTCTACCATAACCCTGATGGTATATTCTTCTTCATCGATCTTCTCGCTGCCCAGATCAAATTCGACCTTTACCTTTTCTTCATCTCCATCTCGGATGTCAAACTCATCAGATTCTTCTTCCAGGTCATCGCCATCGACGTCAAGAATCTCCACGGTAACAGTAACTTCGTCCATGTCCTCTGTGTAATCATTGCTCACTTCCACTTCGATCTCATTGATATCTTCGATAGACAGATCTCCACTGGTCTTACCATTGATTTCCATCTTATCGATCTTAAGGAAGTTTTGTGTGCTTAGAGTGACCGGGATCGCAATTTGCTCTAACTCATTGCTGTTAAGCTTGATGTTGCCGATACTATGTGCACCTGCATCTTCGTTATCTGGAACGGTTATCTGCAAGGTGACTGTCTGAGGAGCTTGTCCAGGAAGTAGAGTTGTCGGTTCATCACTCAATACGGGTTGGTAACTGCTACTGATGGCCCTAGTGTCAAAGGTGATTCCAGTGACCTGTCCTATTGTTCCTGTGTTCTGGAGAGTGAAAGTCAGATTTGCTGTCTGTCCTCTGGTTACGTCAGTGAAAGCCAGAGTGGTAGGATTCACCGCAATAGCAGATTCCCTTTCTGTTATCGCTTGGTAAGTGGAGAAACTGTCAACTGTGAAGACCAGGACATTTCCATTATGGCTTACCGGACGGCAGCCTTGTTCTACTCCACATACTTCTCTTCCTGGCAGTTCTTCCTCTGCAAGGTCACCAAAGTCCTCATACCTGTAGATGACTGTGTTCCCCTGTGCTACGTTGTTAAGGGTAATTGTTGCTGCTCCGAAGCGGTCACCAATTCCAGGTGCATCTTCATCATTATCCACTGAAACAAATCCATTGCCCATGATGAAGTAATCATCCAGATCCAGCATCTCCCTCAGGTCAGAAGGACCGGAGAAAGCTACACGACCATGTCCAAAAGAACTTTCTACCTCCAGGTTCAGCGCTGCCAGTTCTTCAGCAGTGGCGTCATCAGGGATGTTTGATGTCAATTCTTCGGACATTGATATAGGGATGTTGGTAACAGTAACAGCCCAGGTCAAAGAGTCATCCGTATCGTCATTGTACATTGCTGTTATCTGAAAATTGCCTGGCACGTCTGATGAGAAAGAAAATGTTCTCCCCTGTTTTTGTGGGATCTCTTCGTCATCAATGTACCAACCGATCAAGTTCTCATCTCCTTCTTCATTAAGCAGATTCACTTCAAACTCATTGAAATCCCAGCCTGTGGGAGCAAGGTAGTCTGCGATTTCTGGCGCGAAATTCACCATGTCCAGACAATTGCTCTTGGTTACCGGACCAACATCAATGGTTTGAGAGCTTGCTGCTGCTCCTCTGCTCTCAATCTCATCCCCAGCAAAGTTGTACTGCAGCTCAACAGTTAAGTCATGTCTGCCCTGTCCTCTTATCGGAACTGGCACGTTGAGCGTTTCTCCTTTGTCGATATTGGCGAGAGGAGCCATTAGGAACCGGTTCATCTCTACCGCTGAGTCCCAGAGAACTTCGTTGCCTTCTTTTATCAGGACGACTATGTCATCTTCATCTACCGTACCCGTGTTAGTGTACTCAATCATCACTGTGACATCTTGCTGGCAAGTTAACCCCAACTGATCGTCTTCGGGAAACTGTGCCCAAAGTCTCATCTCTGCTGCCTCTCTAGTCACGGTGAAAGTGAAGTCATGCGTATCGATGTATTGCTCTCCATCCAGGGTTGTTGCGGTAGCGGTCAATCTGAGTGAGTATTCGCCTGCATCAGTATTGGCTGGGATCGTTCCACGCAGTTCCTTTTCTGTACCGACTGCTCTGGAAGGGGTCGCTGCTGCCAGGTTGAAAGCTTCTTCCAACTCAAAGTCAAATTCGCTGGCCCCATCGGTGTCTTCCAGCTCGACGGTAATCCCTGTCAAAGCTTCTTCCAGGTAATTGTTGACGGCAAAGCTGATCACGATCTCTTCTCTGGGTCCTGCGCTTGCTGCTGCAAGTTCAACTTCATCTAACTCAAAGGTTGGTGTGATAGTCACGGTAAAATTTTCATCAAATTCTGAACCTGTGACGGTTTCTGTGATGGTGACAGTCTTCAGTTCTGAACCAGACCATTCAGGATACTCTTCATTCTGGCTGCAGGTCAGGGTCACTTCGTCAGCGTTGATGCTGCATGTGAGGTATTCTATCGTTTCTTCCTCGGCTGCTGCTCCTTCTTCATCCTCTTCTACTGCCGCTCGCACATTTGAGAAGTGGAAATCGTATTCAGTCGGCTCTTCTCCTTCTTCTAGTTCATCTTCAGGAAGCGGCATATTTTCGATCAGGTAGATAAAGTTGTTATCTTCATCTTCTTCATCGAGTAAGGCCAAGTTAACTTCTATTTCCTCTCCTCCTCTGATAGCGGAAAGTTCATCCTGTAGTGTATCTAGGTTAAGGCAGTCTGCAACTGAGAAATCAACAGATGTGTGTGCGCCGATACCGTCTTCACCGAAAAATGGATCAACTACATATATATACAATGTTTGGGCACCTTCCAGTTCGCTACCATCGATGGAAAAAGTCACTTCTTCAGTTTCCGTTCCAAGAATGATCCCATCGACATCCTCATCTACTTCAGAATAGTCAACCTCGATGTTTATTGCTGGTTCTTCAGCGAAATCGAAGACTCCTTCTTCATTCAATCCTCCTCTTGGCTGTTCATTATAGATAAGTAAGGTGGGTGAGATGTCTCCCTGGCCGTTATTTACCAAGCTGAAAGAAAGGTCGGTCATCTTGGTACAGGTAAGTTCTTCGTCCAGCAGTGAGACCGATTCCAGATCCATGTGGACGTCTCTTGCTTCCTTGTCGACGTTGAACTCTAGGACAAATTCATCACCGTATCCAATTTCATCCGCTGTTTCCCCAGCGAGAGTGATTCTCACATCAAAACTGTCCGGTATATCTTGAGGTACTTCAAATGTAAAAGAATCTGACCGGCTAAGAGCTCTGAAACGGAAACCTCTGCTGATATGATCTATGAAGTCTGAGTCATAGCCTTCTGCTACTGCAGTAATCTCAAGGTGACCGAATAGCACGTCGATCAGGTTAAGATTATTCTGGAAGTCAAAGTTGACTGTTATTGATTGTCCTGGCGTAACTTCGAAACCTTCAGAAGCGTTGTATTCGTCTCCGTTGATTCGGAGGGTGCTGGTCATAATCTGCAGGGCGGGAGCGACAGTTAAGGTGAATTCTGCCGCTTCGGAAGGATTCTCTCCATCTGTGACAACAAGACTTACTGCAAATTCTCCGTACTCGAGAGGGATGCCAGTAATATTCAAGGCATTCTCTTCATCCAACTGGATCCAGCTATCCTCAAAACTTTCTCCATCTATTGTGGAAGCAGCCATATCGATACTTAGGTCACCAACGTCAGTGTCGATGTCGGTCGCTGTGAAAGCAAAAGCATATTCTATCTCCTGCGTTGCCGAGGTCATTTCTGTGGTTGTGATGACGGGGATGTCATTTACAGCTCCAACTGTGATGGTGAAACTATCAGTAGCAGAGAGTCCAGCTACATCAGCAACTGTGATTTGGACAGTATTTGTTCCTGATTGATCGTCTACAGTAGTGCAGTCTAGAAGAGTTTGGTCATCCGTATTCAACGCACAATTTATAGCCGTCGTGTCGGTTTGAGGTCCTAGTGTGAAAGTTAGTACATCAGCAGGGTCAGCATCATTGGCAAAATCGGTAAGGTCAAAGGAATTCACACCTGAATCTTCACCAACATTCTGATCAGGAATCTCTAATGTAGGGGCATCATTGACAGCAGTTACGTCAATGGTCATGGTATAAGCTTCAGCTGAATCATCCATTCCATCACTTACTGTGAAGTCAAATGTGGCAAAAGCATCTCCATTTTCATTTGACACCGGCACAAATTCAAAATTACCAGCCGTAATGTCATCTATTGAAACAGCTTCATCTACTCCAAGAGCCGCTCCGTTTACTTCTAAGGTTCCGGTAAGAGGCAGAACGATCACAGTGACCGCCTGTAGCGTGTCTCCTACGTCAATATCTGAAAACCCAAAGTTAGCTTCAGTAAACACATATGGGACATCTTCTTCCGTGGTAACAGTATTGTCCTGTCCTGTAGGTTCGTCGTTTACGGAATCAACCGTAATAGTGAAAATTTCGTCTACTAAAGCTCCATCAGTATCAGTGACAGTTATTTCAATCGTATTATCTCCAAACTGGTTCTCAATGGTATTACATAGTAGGGTATGTCCATCCGGGTCAAGTTCACAATCAATCGCTGAAGTGTCGGATTCAGAGGCAATATTAAACACCAGGTCGGCATCTGCGTCTTCTTCATCTTCAGCAAAATCATGTAAGTCATATTGGATTAGACCAGAATCTTCATCAACATTATCATCATCTATTGCTAAGGTTGGAGGAAGATTGTTTACTGCTCCAGGAGTTCCAAAGTCGCCATCTCCAAAAGTAAGGCCAGCTTCCCTCCAGTTCAATCCGTTATTGTTGTCGGCTGCAGGGTCAGTAAGTTCCATAGAAGCACCGGCAGGATTGGGAAAGATCGGTCCTCCATCATATTGGACACTATCAATTTCGACGGCTGCACCATCAGTAAGGATCACTTCGTCATCAGTGTTGGCAAGTACAAAGTTGGCATATTCGTAGTCGCAATCAACTCCTCCGTTAGCTGCAAAGTCTCCGTTTCTGCATAAGACCAGATATTGGTCGGCAGGAAGATTCAAAGGGCCACCATTATTGATCAGGTGTGTTTCACCGCCGTCATCGCGTAAGATCCAACCATTTATGTCGGCATCTGGTCCGCCATCATTAAAAAGTTCAATATACTCTCCGTCTGTATCATCAACAGCTGTAGGATTCTGCATAATTTCATTAATTACCACAGCACCCATTGCCGCTTTTGCTGTTACAAGCAACCCTGCCAGTAACAAAAATACCGTCAAAATGTTTCTTATTCTCATTTTTTCACCCTCGTCAGTGTTTTTGATTATTATATTCTAACATCTAACTTCCAAAACATCCCCCCTCTTCAACATCTATCTCTTCAATAAGACTACTACAAAAATGATGATCAATCCAAAAATCATAACTATTGCTACCAAGATCGCTGCGATAAGGATATCTTCTATCGTATAGGGATCTTCTACAGTTGCAACAACTTGACCGGATGCACCTGGAGGAGATGCTTCTTCAGTGCTTCCGTTTGCACCTGGACTCTCTGGTGCGCTTGGTTCTTCTTCTTCTTCTGTCTCCTCTGGTTCTGTCTCTTCCTCAGATACTTCAACAACACACTTCTTTACTACCAAGTTTTCTACCTTTCGGTCCTCAATGATGGTGTAGTCGTAGAAAATCTCAGCTGTAATTGGGTAAGTGCCTGGTTTGGTCCCTTCCGGAATGTCGATGCCGATACTCTTAGATGCCTTACTGTCACTGCCCCCACCAGATTCCAAATCGTAATTGGCGCGATCGTCCAATCCTAGTTTTGGGCTTTTTAATGTCAGAACAGCATGTCTCTGCCGATCCGCCCCTATGTTGGCTGCCAGAATACTTAGCTGCACTCTTCCTGAGCACGTTATTTCTGTTGGATCGAGGACAAAACTTCTTATCTCTAGGTCGTCATCTTCCCGTTCGATTTCCAAGTTGAGATCCCAGTTGGTCTCGTATTTTGCCTGATTCTCATCTTCACTCTCCACTTTCATATTGAGAGAATACTCTCCATCTTCAGCATCATCAGGGACCGTGAAAGTGAATATAATCTCTTCAGCTGAGGAATCAAATTTCTCCCCTGCATCGATATCAAAGTCCTCTTCCTCATCAACATCATCGCCAAAGTCAGAATCGTCAAGTTCAATGGTTATTGTTCCTTCCAAGTCTCCATAGTCATAGTCATCATCAAACAGGTTCTCCATCTGGAAACGCAGTTCGATCTCGTCTCCAGGTTTAATATCTTCAACATTTTCGTCGTTACTGTCTACCCTCTCTTCTTCGTGTCCATTGACAAGAACTTTGATTCTCTTAACTTCCAACATGGTCTGGACATCCGTAGTTAATTCAAACTCTTGTGCTGTTCCGTCGGGAGCAGTAGCTGTGAGCCTAGCAACCGTTCCAGAGATCCCTTCATCAACATTAGTGGGAACTCTCAAAGTAAAAGGCAGACTTGCATCTGCAGTCCCGATACTCAGAGTATTCTGGGTAAGAGTTAGCTGATAGTCGGTCTTGATGTATGATGCCCGGAAAGTGTATTCGACGGCCGGATCATCGGTACTCCTGAAAGAGATTGATTCCTGCAGTTCCAGATTTCTGTCATTATCCCTCAAACTTTGATAGTTGACTTCAATCGCCAACTCATCTGGATTACTGACTTCGATAGCTGCAAATATGCCTGGCAGAATCACTAAAAAAAGTACTATTATTAGTGGATATTTGTTAATTTTGACCCCCTCCACGAGTTTTTATTTCAGAGTAGTTAACTGTTTTTAAAGATTTATATACTGCAGTATATAGGTTTGGGCCTCGACAAGGAAATGTGGTTCACTTCTTACCCATATAGAAAAACTTCTCGATGGCTACGTCATCCTCTTTGTAGTTGCCTGATCTGGGGTGATCGGGAGCTGCCTGTTGTGTTTGAGCAGCCGGTGGCGAGGTATTGGTTTGTTGAGGTATTGTCTGCTGTGTCTGCTCCACCGGCGGAGAGGTTACCTCTTCTTTCTTCTCTGGGCGAACTTGTTCTGCTGTAGGGAGTCGTTGGAAAGTAAGCTTGGTTCTCAAGTGCCCGATCTCTTTTTCCATAGAAGCAACTTTTTCTTCAAAGGCTTTGATTTTGTTGACGAGAAAAGAAGTATTTTTTTCCAGAATCTCTTTTATATCCTCCTGTGACAGATCTTTTTCTACTTCAGCCGGCTGCTGATCCTCTTTCAGTTCTTGCATGGTCTTATTGACATTTTCGTAATCGGTAGTGTCCTGGCTTGTAAAAATCTTTTCTGCCTCAGCGATGGCCTCTTCCCTGTCCTTGGCCAGGCCCTGCCTCATCAAGTCTAATGCGAGATTATTTATTTTCTGAATTCTTTCTACATTCATCGTGATTGACCTCCTTTGTGAGCTAAGTGCAACATAATGGTGAACCATTATAACGTTTTCTATTCTATAGAATATAGCGAGTGTCAATCATAATCTAGTGGCTGTACATAGAATCACGTAAAAGAAGTGATTTTAACCTTTTAGTATACTTTCTCTATCCACAAACTAAAGGTATCTTGAACGGAAGAATACCTTTCGCTCCTAAGAAAACAAGAACCAATCCTGCAACGATACCTAAAAAGAATCCAAAAAAGAAGAACTTCGCTTCAATTGCTCCCAACTGACCTTTCTTGCTGCCAAATGGCAGAACAGTTCCGCATACTAAAGGTATCTTGAAAGGGATTATTTTTTTTGTTCCCAAGAAAACCAAAGCAAGGCCTCCAACTAACCCAATCAGGAAACCTACGATAAAGAATTTTCCTTCGATATAACCCAATTGCCCTTTTTTATTAAACATCTGGTGATGAAAGTTGTTTTTCCTATATAAAACTTTCGTTTTCCTTCAATTTGACCGAAAACTTTATAAATGATTGGCATTCCTGATATATAAAACTATTGGAAAGAGTGAGTTCTGAGGTAGAGGAGACAATGATACGGAAGACAATCAAAGAATGTCCTGAATGCTCATCCCGGAATATATTCCGTGACGTAGAAAAAGGAGAGACAATCTGTCGGGACTGTGGATTAGTGATAGAAGATCGCATGGTTGACTTTGGTCAGGAATGGCGGAGTTTTGAAGATGATAGGGGTGCAAGTAAAAGGCGAACGGGCGCTCCTTCCAGTCAAACTTCATTTGATCAAGGTTTGGGAACAGAAGTTGGAACGACTTCAGATTTCTATAAATTGGGTTCTGACAGAGAACGGGATAGATTCTTCCGTCTGCGGAAATGGAATATCAGGATCAGTACGGCAATCGAAAGAAACCTTAAAGTGGCTCTGGCTGAACTGAAGAGAGTCAGTTCATTTCTTAAGCTTCCTAAGAGCGTAGAGGAGGAAGCAGCTAGGATTTACCGGTTAGCTGTACAGAAAGGTCTTGTAAGAGGAAGGTCGATGGAATCAGTCGTTGCCGGTGCTTTATATGCTGCTTGTCGTAGGCACGAGGTTCCACGTACGTTAGATGAGATGGGTGAGGCCTCTGGTATCGAAAAGAAAGAGATTGGGAGGACTTATCGTTTTGTGACAAGAGAGCTGGAGATTAGTATCAAACCCAGCAACCCTGCTGATTACATACCCAGGTTTGCCTCTGCTCTTAAGTTGAGCGCTGAAACACAGTCAAAAGCGGTCGAGATTTTAGAGATGGCACGTGACATTGAACTCACTTCTGGCAGAGGACCAACAGGGATTGCCGCGGCTGCTCTTTACGTGGCCAGCCTGATCCACGGTGAAAAAAGGACGCAAAGAGAAGTAGCTGATGTGGCTGGAGTGACTGAAGTGACAATCAGGAACAGGTACAAAGAGCTGATCAAGAGACTTAAGTTGGCTAAGTTGGTGGAGAAGAGTAAGAAAAAGTGATCTGTGTCGGCCCAATGGTTTTTGAACAGTAAGAAGAAGTGATTTTCTAATAGGCTCTGTAGAATTGCTTACTTCGTCATTCTAATGACTCCGTATTGCCGTGGCTGCTCGGCTTGCTTTTAAGACGAGCCTCACGGACGCCACATATTGGCAATGACAGCAATTCTACAGAGCATTTCTAATAGTTAACCTTATATATTTCTGGTATAATCTGTTTCTCAGATGCAAATAACCCCAGAGATGAAAGCACAACTGGAAGCGCAGAAGAAGCAATGTGTGTACTGTAAGGTAATTTCTAAAGAAATGCCGGGGAAGTATGTTTTTGAAGATGATCAGACAATAGCTTTCCTGGATATCTATCCTCCCGTCAAAGGGCACACTGTTTATATGTTGAAAGAACATTATCCTCTTGCTGCTTACGCTTCGCAGGAAGAACTGAAGCATTACTTTGGCACTTTTCCTGCTCTGGCCAAGGCCATCAAAGAAGGTATGGTTCGTACAGCTATCAATATCTATCATGCTGCTGGGGGAGCTGCAGGTCAACAGATGCCTCACTTTTTCTTCCATTTCATGCCTCGTGAGAGAGGGGACGGCTTCTTTAATTTCTTTTTTGATAAAAAAGGCAAGGCCCTGGAGGGAGAGAAGAAGCAAGCGCTGCTACAAATATTCCCTAAGATGATGCATAATCACTTTACCAGGAATCCGGCAGAATGGCATCAGGGAGCAGGGGAGATTCCTCCTCATCTACAGGTGATAAGTAGCAGTGATGAGGTGTTATATGAAGATGAACAGGTTCTTTGTGTGTTCCCCAAGAAAAATGTTGTACCCGGTCATATTGACATTTACAGTAAAGTGGAGGAAAAATTTATCGAAAAACTCTCTCCAGAGCAAAGTATGCATCTTTTCTCAACAGCTTCTCTGGCTTCCACTTTAGTCTTTGAAAATCTGCAGGCGCAGGGGACCAATATTCTTGTGAAATCAGGAGCTGCAGATGACAATCCGGAAGGCCGGTTGAAAGTGATGATCCTCCCTCGTTGGCCAGGAGATGACCTGCAGAAGATATTCTGGCAACCCAAGCAACCTAGCTATAATCTGGATGAGGTTACTAAGAAGATCAAAGACAAGACCTGGAAGATCAGTTATAAGAAAAAGGAGAAAGAGAAGCCGAAGGTGGTTATGCCGGAAGTGGTCAAGATCGGTGGGAAAAAGAAAGGATTGTCCGGGGAAGATGAGATTAAAGATGCAATTGCCATGGTGAAAGGATTATAGTTAAGATTATCTCTTCATTCTCCCTCAAATTCCACCAAATGAAAGATGTCATAACCTGGTAGTCTCTCTCTGCCTTTTAGATCGGGTAGGTCAATCACAAAAGCTATTCCGGCGACTTCTCCATTTAACTTCTCGACCAATTGGCATGCTGCCTGCATTGTGCCCCCTGTGGCGAGGAGGTCGTCAACAATGAGTACTCTATCCCCAAAATTAATCGCATCTCGATGTATCTCCACTTTGTCAGTCCCGTACTCCAGTTCATAATCTTGAGCAACAGTTTCTGCCGGCAGTTTTCCTGGTTTTCTCATCAACACGAAAGGAAGATTCAACTCTCTCGCTAACGCAGCTCCAAAGATGAATCCTCGCGATTCTATCCCTACAATCTTGTCGATCCGTTTGTCTTGATACTGTTCCTTGAACTTCTGTATGCAGTGGTCGAAAGCTTGCGGATTTTGCAGCAAAGTTGTAATGTCACGGAACATCACTCCCGGTTTGGGCCAGTTAGGGATGGTCCTGATAGTTGACTTAAGGTCGATTCCCGGTTTTAGTTTTGGGATTGTGTGAGTTAGCAGGTTGGTCACTTTTTCTACATTCTGTCCAAATATTTTCAAGACTTCTTCAAAAGTGACTGGTTCCTCATCTTCTTTCCAGCAATCATAATCTGTGGACATGGCGATAGCAGCATAAGGGATTCCGATCTCGTTAGCTAGGATTGCTTCCGGAGCGATGGACATATTGATCACATCAGCTCCCCAGGCTCTAAACATATGTGATTCTGCTTTTGTAGAGAATCTTGGACCTTCAATCGTCACAACTGTCCCCTTTTTATGGTGTCTCAGTCCCAACTCTTCACAGGTTTTGATGAGTAGGTTTCTCAGTTCTAGGTTGAAAGGTTCTGCCATGGGTGTGTGTTTCATGTCGTTCGGGGAGAATTCTTCAAAGAAAGTGAGGGGTCTGAGTCTCGTGAAGTCAATGAACTGGTTGAGGATGACAAAGTCACCTCTGCCAATTTCTTCCCTAAGGCTACCGCAGGCGGTTGTTGCAATGATATGGGTACAGCCAGCTTCTTTAAGTGCATGGATGTTTGCTCTGAAGTTGACCTGCGTCGGCGGGATGGTATGCTCTCTGCCGTGTCTGGCCAGGAGAATGACATCAATCCCTGAGATCTTTCCGGTTTTTAATGATGATGTCGGTTTGCCGAAAGGCGTGTCTACTTCCAAGTCCTGCGCTTCAGTAAGGATGTTGGGATTGTCTAAACCTGATCCTCCAATTATTCCGATTTTTGTTGTTCTTTGATTTGCCATTTTTTCACCTGCAATTTTTTGTTTAATTTCTTTAACATCAATTTCTCTCATTCCCACACCTCTTTCTTCAACTATTTTGGCAGCGAAAAGTGAACCTAGATCTCCTGCCTTCTTGGTGTCCCAACCGTTGCAATAGCCATAAAGAAATCCAGCCGCGAAAGTGTCGCCTGCTCCTGTTGTGTCGACAGCTTTGGCCTGAACGCCTGCCACTTTGCTTACTTTTCCATCGGAATATATTAAAGAACCTTTCTCACCTATCTTGACGACTGCGATCTTAACATCCTTGCAGACTTCCTTAAGTGCTTCCTCCTCCTCTAATCCAGTAAATTCAAGAGCTTCTTTCTCGTTGAGGAAGATGATATCAACGTAGTCTCTCACCAGTCTCTTAAAGAACTCTTTATTTCTTCTGATCAAAGCTGGATCCGCCAAGTCGACTGAGATGAGTGTGTTGTGTTTTCTGGCCAGTTCAATGGCATACATCAATGTTTGCTTAGTCGGTCCTTCAAACTGATATCCTTCCAAATGGAGAATTTTGCTGTTCTTGATATCTTCTTCATGTATGTCTTCCTTTGTTAGGGTCAAAGCTGCACCAAGATGCACGGAGAAAGTCCTTTCAGCATCGGGGGTTATCAAAGTCAGTGAATGACCGGTTGTCAGGTGATGGGTGTTGATTCTGGGAGAGACACCATATTTCTTGATGGCTTCGATGTAGCTCAACCCATGCTCATCATTTCCTACATTTCCACAAAGGATTGCCTTACCCCCCAGGAAACCTATTCCTTTCAGGGTGTTAGCTGCGGATCCTCCTGGTATTTCTTCAATGATGAGATTCTGTAGTTTGTTGAGCAATTCTTTAGCCTGATGTTCTTCTACGAGATGCATCTCTCCTTTTTTGAGATTCAGTTTTAATAGTAAATCCTGATCAACTTCGATCAGAAAATCCATCAGCGTGTTTCCCAGGCCGATGACGTCGTTCGTTTTCATGCACGGTTTTGGGACAAGGGTGTTTTTAAGTTTTGAGGAATTGGGATAGATATTTTAGAGTGGCGTTGTTTGCACTGTGGTGGAGTTAGTCACGACCATTCGTTTTTACATTGACCTGTTTCTGTGTTTCAAAGTGTTTATAATAGCGTTCCACTTGGCATCAGTATTGGGGGTAAAAATGACTGATCATTTCAAAGAATGGGAAAATAGAACTTTTAGGAGCAAAGCGTTAGATCTGTTGGGTTATGGTTTAGTATGTGTTCCAGTTTTGTATGGGCTAAAATATGCTGCAAGTTCTGTAGGACTTACAGAAGATCAAACATTAGTAGATATTATTAAGGATGCTGATACTTACGCAATAGCTGTGGGTTTGTCTATTGGGAGAGGCATATATTACGAAGCAGGATATAGAATAGTCAACTGGAGAGCGCAGAGGAGAAGTTGATAGAATTCTATGCAATGGATATACTTCTCCTGTTCTTGATGACGGTTTAAGTGTGATTTATGATGGCATACCCCATCGCTTGCGGTGGGGTTGACAGCATGACCAAAAACTCCATCGCAAAATGATGGTATTGTAACATCATACCCCATTGCTTCCGCAACGGAGTGAGGATTGAAAACGCGTAGTCGTTTTGTAAGCGGTGGGATTTTTTATTTGTTGGAATAACCGTATTCGACACGTTTTGGTGCCACTCAGAAGTAACAAATGCCAAAACATTTATATATTGGATGTGCTTGTCAACTGCAAATATGGCAAAAAGCGACATACCGGAACTGAAAGGGCACCATCTATCTTACTTGGCGGAGTGGTTGCACGAAAAGGAACAAACTGAGCAGATGGCTGGAGCATCTTATGATAATTATTCTTCGGTAAGTGTTTCAGGTTACGGAATTGATTCTTTGCTTTCGAATAAGCCAGCGGATCTGGGTGCCTGGGAGAAGAGTTTCCGGGGAGATGCACTGGAAACGGGACATGCTCTTTTTGAAAGATTATATTCTTCGCCAGATATGTCCATCCGTGTGGCTAATGTTAGACTTGATGCGATTTGCAGCGTGTGTAAAAGGAAAGATGAGCCCAGATGTGCAGATATCAGTGAGGAAGATGTTAGAGCTCTGGAAGATTTCGGTCTTGAAGATGGCACGGTGTACTCTGCACAGGAGATACTTGAAGCAATTCGGACATATCAGGAGCATACAGGGCGAGTCAGTCCACGTACACTTAATGGATACAAGTTTGAGAAACTGGATTGATCAGGCAATCAAGCCCCCTGGCAGTTTTCACTTAAGAATAGGAAAGTTTTTATATCTGCAATCTCTCAGAGGCACATGCATAAAGTTTTATACCATGGCCAATCTGGACAGCTGATTCTAAATGAGGTTAATCTATCTGTACCTACGAAAGGTTTGTTGGGAGCAAGAGGTTTTGAAATACTCACCAAGACTTCTGAAAGTTATGTGGTCCCCATGTTCAAAATGGCAGGGGAATTGCACTATCTTTTTACAATGAATGCTATCCACAGTAGTCATTCTCACAAGAGGTTTGTTGGTATTCAAGAATTGGCTCAAGTGGAAAGTATGGAATCTTTGCTTGCCAGTGGGAATGTCTTGGGGGCTGATCATATATTTGATATTGATCCGCTCTTAAGTGACTTTGAAGGAAGAAATTACATTGGAATTTGTGAGGAAAAGTTGAGGGAAGTTGTCGCCAAGATACTTATCGCTGGAAGTAAGCCATTTGATTATGATTCAGTACTGGTATTTACAAACTCTGGTGTCGGTCCCTCAACAACTTTGGAGTCAGAATCCGATGGTGTGATTAGAGATGCGCAGGGTCTTGGAACAGGAATGAGACTTCACGGAGAATTCGTGCCCGCTTATGATAGGGGAATAAAAGGGACTTACCAAAATACTGGTAAACCTCATATCCACTTAATTCCGATGCCATATGATATTAAAGATGAACTGTTTCAATATTTTATAGATGAACTGAGAAAGATTCATGAGGTGAGGGAAGAAGCTCCTCTACAGGGATATAGGAATAAAGTACGGAGAATTGGGAATCCGGATATTGGGGTGATATCTGTAGCTCACATTCAAAACGTCGACGAGCAAATCTGGTTTGAACATTTTTCTGATTGGTCACTTGATGATACGGCCAGAGAAGAACTTACTATGTCCTCCTTAGCAGGAAGTATTCTCAGGGAAAAATATGGCGCGTTAAGAGGTATTGACTTCAGTGATCAGCAGGTAGTCAAGGCTTTGAGACAAGAGAGCAACTCATTCTACAAAGATAATATCTTGACGTAATCCCCGATCCTGCAATCAAGTCCCTTCTTCCCAACTGTTCATGTATTTTGATTGCTCTTCTGTAAGAACGTCAATCCTTACTCCCAACGCATCAAGCTGCAGCTTGGCGATGGTTTCGTCGATCTCGGTAGGCAGTTCATTCACACCGACCTTCAATTTGTCTCGATTCTTCAGTCCGTATTCGATCGCTAAACTCTGTCCGCAGAAAGATTGGGCCATAACTACAGAAGGATGACCTTCTGCTGCTGCCAGATTGATCAGCCTGGCATCACCTAGGACAAAGATTTTCTTTCCGTCCAGAAGGTACTCTTTCATGAATGGGCGGATCTGTCTCTGCGATGAGGATGCTTCTTCCAATCCTTTTACATCAATCTCAATGTCAAAATGTCCTGAGTTGGCAAGGATCGATCCGTCTTTCATCTGTCTCATGTGCTCCAGGGAGATGATATGCTTATTTCCGGTAACAGTTACAAAGATGTCGCCTTCTCTTAGTGCTTCATTCATGGGCATCACTCTGAATCCATCCATCTTTGCCTGCAGAGCTCTGAATGGATCTACCTCGGTGATGATTATGTTTCCTCCCAGGCCTTTGCCGCGCATGGCTACCCCTTGCCCACAGGGACCGTAGCCACATACAACTACGGTCATACCGGCGATCAATACATTAGTTGCCCTGATAATGCCGTCGAAAGTACTTTGTCCAGAACCGTAGAAATTATCGAACATGTGCTTGGTCTTCAAATCATTGACTGCCAACATGGGATACTTTAATGCCCCGTCCTTTTCCATAGCTTTTAATCGGATGATGCCCGTAGTCGTTTCCTCATTACCGAAAAGTATCTCTGGAATCAACTGTGGGTAATTGGTATGTATTTCCGAAACAAGATCACAACCGTCATCGATCGTTACGTGAGGTTTGAATTCGATGACTTTCCTGATGTTCTCATAGTATTCTTCATTAGTTTGTCCCTTTTTAGCATAGACATGAACTCCGTCCCTGGCCAAAGCAGCTGCAACATCATCCTGCGTGCTGAGAGGGTTGCATGAACAGATGGCTACACTTGCTCCACCAGCAATCAGAGTTCTTACTAAAGCGGCCGTTTCTTTTGTCACGTGCAAGGCCAGGCCTATTCTCTTCCCAAGAAACGGTTTTTGTTGCAGGAAGCGATCTCTTACCTTCATCAACGCTCCCATCTGCAGTTCTGCCCATTCAATGTTCTTCTGCCCCTGTTCAGCAAGAGAGATGTCTTTGATGCTGTAATCAGAAGTAGACTTTTCTGGAGGGTGAGTGTGTTCTTCGTTTTGCAGAGGGGTTTGTTCTGGTGCAGGAGGTTGCGCTTGCACATTCAATTCCGGAGAAGGTTGCATACGGTTTTCTGGGACTTGTGTCGGTTCCTTTTCAAAAGGAGAGTGGGGGGGGTTAAAATATTGTTCATCCATTTTGTATACCTCTTATTTTGTATGGCAATTTTGTGCACTGTTGTCTTTTGGAATTCTGGCAAGAGTAACCTATATAAAGTTTTAGCAACTATCTTATACTGTATGGAGGAGATAAGATTGAGTTTTTGACAAACTATTTAAATCTCCTGTTCTCTCATTTTTTCATGAGGTCACCGAAGATAATTCTGTCTGCCATCATGGCAGCTGCGGCGGTAACCTGTAGCACAGCAGATGAGAGGAAAGTAATCATGACTGATGTAGGGGAGCAGCGTCCTTCCATAACCGTTATGACCTATAACATACGCTATGGCGGGGGAGGGGGAGAGGTCGGGCGGCAAGAAGCTGACTATGAAGAGAACGTAAACAAAGTTGCTGGAATAATCAACGAAATCTCTCCAGATGTCGTCGCTCTGCAAGAGACGAATTGTAATGGCCACCACACTTTTTCTATGCTGGAAGAGATTACCGGAATGAAGGGTTCTGAAACTGGAAACCAGGGTATCCTTATCAAACCTGAATTTCATTTTTCTGAAAGACCGGTAAGACACGATTTTGGTGATGATTTTTATCACTATTCCCGGTCGGAGGTAATGGTGGAAAGAACAGTTTATACGATTTTTCAAACACATCTGAGGCGGCCGCCGTTCCAGGAAACGGAAAGTCCTTGTCAGTCGCAGTTGGGGGAAAAGAAAGACATACAACCAACCTTGCAGCAGTTGCATAAACTGACCAGCCGTCTTTGGTCTGAAGATTTCAGGAAGCCCATTATCGTACTTGGCGATTTCAACCTGGGGGAGCTTGATTTCAAATGAATCAAAGAGGTGGTCAATGACTTCACTCCAGATGGCTGGACCTTCCCAACAAAACCTTATTGTGATGGGAGAAACAAATATGGTCGATTTGATATGCCTGAGAGGATAGACAGAATCTTTGCCTCATATCATCTGAAACAAGAGTTTGCTTTTATCTATCGGTATGCTCCTGCTGTAGAAGCATCTGATCATTTTCCTGTTGTAGTTAAACTATCAATGGATAAGCACCAAAATAAATATAAACAATAGCTATTTCTCTCCCTCATGCCTAAATCCGGTGACTTGATCAAGGTAAGTACAGAGGACAGAGAAGAAAAAGGAATTCTTATGCCCTCTCCGGATGAGAATGCAATAATTATCAAGTTGGATAATGGTTACAATATGGGTTTTGAGAGGAAGGAAGTGCAAGAGATCGTGGTTCTGGAGAAGAAGAAAGCGATAGAATGCAAAGCTGTCGCTAAGGTAGGAAGGAACAAAGAGCTTCCTACGATTGCCATCCTGCACACGGGTGGGACGATCGCCAGCAAGGTAGATTATGAGACCGGAGCAGTTACGGCAAAATTTACAGCCAAGGATCTTCTGGAGATGTTTCCTGAGCTAAGCAAGATCGCCAATATTGAAACGGAACTGGTCTCTAACATGATGTCAGAGGATATGAATTTTTCTGATCACGTGAAGATCGCCAAAGCGGTGCAGAAACAGGTAAAGAAAGGTGTTGACGGAATAATCATCGGTCATGGGACTGATACAATGGGTTTTACAGCAGCCTCGCTGGCCTTCATGCTGGAGAAGATCGATATCCCTGTTCTGCTGGTCGGTTCGCAGAGGAGCCTAGACAGGGGAAGCACTGATGCCACTCAGAATCTTATCTGCGCGGCTGAGTTTATTACCAGATCGGATTTTGCTGGGGTCGCTGTCTGTATGCATCACTGCAGTGGGGATGATGTCTGCGCGATTCTTCCTGCTACTAAGACTAGAAAGATGCACACCAGCAGAAGGGATGCTTTTCAGGCGATCAATGATTCCCCTATTGCTCTTGTTGATTACAACAAAAGAGAAGTAGAATTTCTCAAGGACAATTATCAAAAGAAATGCGGTGACAGCAAGGTGGTTCTGAAAGACAAATTTGAGGATGGTGTCGGTTTGCTGAAAGTCCATCCAAATATGCGCTTAGGGCTGTTTGAGTTTTTTGCAGGCAAGTACAAAGCTTTTGTCATCGAAGGGACGGGATTAGGTCATGCTCCGACAAACAAAGGAGACAACCTAAAGAATTTTGATGTGCTGAAAGAATTTATCAAGAAAGGTGGAATTGTTGCGGTGACTTCTCAATGTCTTTTTGGAAGGGTACATCCGTACGTCTATACTAACCTGCGCCGCTTGTCAGAGATCGGCTGTATTTTCTGCGAGGACATGCTACCGGAGACCGCTTTTGTCAAGCTGACTTGGTTGCTGGGGAATTATCCAGAGAAAGAAGTGCCTGAGTTGATGCGGAAGAATCTGCGTGGAGAGATCAGTGAGAGTACTGGTTATGAAGAGACATTCTTAAAAGATGGAGATTAAAGAGAAGTTGCTGTCGGCAGTAATCTTAGTTTTAATTGTTTTGCTGTTTGTTTATCTGTTGAAGATAGAGTATTTTGGTGGTTGACATGAACCGGAAGATGAGGAACACCGTCGTCAAAAACATTTATAAGGATTGGATAAATAACCATAACAAAACGAGGTGTTTAGAATGAAATTGAATCTCTTGATTATTTTCATCTTGACAGTAACCATCTTGGTTGCTGGCTGTGGGATGACGGAAACTAAGGTTGCTGATGCTGTAGTTGGAGAAGCAGCGAGGAGTCAGGTATCGGAATGTTATCGGGATAGTAACTGTAAAAGTGCTTTCCTAAGTTGTTACCGGGAGAATTGTGCCGCTTATCGAGGTAAGCCGACTTGGAGTAGTTGCGTACAGGATTGCCTGAATGAGGTGATGGTAGAAGATCTTTGCGGGAATGCTGTTGTCGATGCAGAGGAAACATGCTCTTCCTGTCCACAAGATGTTGCATGTGCAGCAGGTCAACTGTGTCAGGTGAATCAATGTGTGGAAGTGGCTTGCCAAGATTCAGATGACGGTAGAAATATCGAAGAAAAAGGGGTCACTAAAGGTCTGGAGTGGGGAGATGATCCACAACAGGTAATCTCAGAAGAAGATCGTTGCATTACTGAAGGAGTAAAAGCTGGAATGTTGGCAGAATTCTATTGCGATCAATCAGACAGAGGTTGGGAGAGAGTAAGATCTGAATCAATCGATTGTGTAGAAGGAACTTCCTGTGTCAATGGGGCTTGTGTAGCGGCTCCTCCAGCTCTTGGAGAGGCGGAGGAGGAAGAAGAAGCATGCGCGACAGATCTTAGCCAATATCCCTGCACTTTTGTAGAGGAGAGCAACTTTGATGGTGTCATTGTGGTCGGAGAGAATTCACATGCAATAGATGTGTTAGCTATGGTTGATCTGGCCATGGGCCTGGATAATTATTATGGTGTTGATGGCCTGATCGATGTAGCTAGGCTTGACAGCGAGATAGCAGATATCAATGCTCAGAATATTATTAGTGTGGGCAGCTCTTGTGTAAATGCGATTACTGCTCAGCTGTATGGGAATCCCGAGGATTGCACTTATGGGGCCCGGCCGGGCCAAGCGCGTATTGTACTGCTGAAACCGGAAAAGCAAGCTTTGATCGTTGAAGGCTACTCAGCTGAAGATTCCAGGCTTGCAGCAAGGGTGCTTAATAATCTGAGAAGGTTGGAAGCTAAAGGGATAATGGGTATTTGCAGAGGAGATATTGCCAATGCCAGAAATGCTGATTGTGAATGGTACGACTGGATAGACTGCGATACAGTCCTCAGAGAAGATGACAAGTTTGTTATCGGCGATGTGTTGTGGGAGTATAAAGGAGCGGACAGCCTTACTAAGACGGATCCTAAAGTTAAGTTTGAGAATGAGTTTTTAAGGGAGACCATCGATAGACGGGTTAATGTTGATGAAGAAGGGGTTGCTAGTGTCACATTGAATTTCAAAGGGGAATCATACAAATTCATCAAAGTAGGCGAGCGATCTAAGGATTGGGATATCCAATATGTCTGTGGAGGTTAGGATGAATCGACTTATTTGTTTATTTTTTTTGTCATTGTTGTTCTTGGTATCCTGCACTACAGAAATCCCACCGGAAAAGGTATGTGTGGTAGATGACGATTGTGTACCTAATGCCTGCTGTCATGCCAATGATGCAGTCAATAAGGGACATCTGCCGGACTGTGGGATGACTATGTGCACTGCTGTTTGTGAACCGGGAACGCTTGATTGTGGTGGTGGAGAGATAAAATGTGTTGATGGGGAGTGCAAGGCGATTATCACATCTTAAGCATCTGCCTCAAAAACTGCATATTGCAGCAAAAATCAATCAAAACCATTAAATAGTAGTAGTGTTCTTAATTTACTATGCTGGATGCTTTCATTATCGAACAACTGAAGGAGGAAAAAGTTCGGAAGGAAGAGGAGGAGAGGCCAGAGTTGAGTATTCATCTGCCTGACCAAGAATACGGCCCTATACCAGAGAAGGAAGATGAAGAAGGGCCAGAGAGGGGAGTTGTGATTATTGAATATGGGCTGAATGAACTATATTCGCATCAATAAATTTCTCATAAGTTTTTTAACTGTAGGATTTTTACAGACTCAGATGAAACAACTACCTCAATTTTTCTTCGCCAGGGATACAGTGGAAGTAGCCAAAGAACTGCTGGGGAAAGTCATATCTGTAAATGGATTCTTAGGCAGGATTGTAGAAACAGAAGCTTATGGCCGCGATCCGGCCAGCCACGCTTTTAAGAAAACTGAAAGAAGCCAACTTATGTTCGATACGTATGGCCATGTTTATGTATATCTTATCTATGGGATGTATAATTGCATCAATTTTACGACGGAAAAGAATGAAGCGGGAGCAGTTCTGATACGGGCGGTTGAGCCTCTGAACAGGATTAGGGAGTTGAAAGAGATCAGGAATACGGAGAAAGTGACTGGTCTTTGCAGTGGGCCGGGGAAGTTGTGCCTTGCTTTTGATATTGACAGAGAGCTGAATGGGCAGCGTTTGGGGAGAGAGGTGGCAGTTTTTGATGATGGTTTTGTTGTAGAGAATGTGGGAAGTAGTTCAAGGATAGGGATTAAGGATGCTCTCGACTTAGAGTGGAGGTTTTTTGTTGAAGATAGTGAGTATGCCAGTAGAGTGAAATAAATAAAAAATATTTTTCTTTAGTATGTTCCTGTTCAAAATATGGCATATATCAGATGATCAAACAGGTCCATCAATTTATCCCAGAAGCTTCTTTTGTCCTGCAATCCACCACACTTGTGGTATTGGCAGATGTTTGAGTAGCATTCAAAGTTGGCTTGACAGTACGATCCATCAAGCTTCTGTTCTTCAAATTCATTGTGGATGCTGCAATACAGGGATTGTCTGTCTCTGTAAAATCTGGTGCCTACTGGCAGGCAATCTTTCTCGTCTCTCTTGCAACCTTCACACTTCTCTTCTTTGCAGGGTAAGCAGGGCCCTCCACAATCGATACCAGTTTCACCATTGTTCTTAACCTTGTCGTTGCAGGTGGGGGCCGCCCACTTTTCCTCTGGGGTGTTCTCCTTCTTGACCACGATTTCTTCTTCTTCTCTGTCATCGTTCTCAGTGGCCTCTATTAATGGGGGGAGTTCTTCCTTCCTCGGCTCGCTGAAAAAATCGCCCGGTGCTTCTTCCTTACTCTCAAAGGCAAACTCAACATACTGTTGTGACTGCTGGTCGATGTTGATTTCGCTGATCTCCAATATTACGATGTAAATGTCACCGTTGATCGAGTAGTGTTCGTTCTTGCTGAGGTGTGGGGTGACTTGACCGTTGATCTCAAACCGCACTGATGTTGGGGAAGCGTAATCAATTCCTACTTCATATCTATCTCCATCAACATAGTAGGTTTCACTGCTCTCTTCCCAGAGTACACCTGCTTCTAAGCAACCATCACAGACTGTGGAGAGAGGTTGTATGTAAACGTTTTTGATGAGAGCATTATCATTTGGGGTACTTTCTTGATAAGGTTCCTTGGCTTCAACTCTTACCTTGACTGCCTGATTACCAGTCTCATCGGTGAAGATGATAAAAACGTAGAGGACCATGTCCTCCTGCGGTGGGATATCCAGAGATAAGTAATCTGTATTGATCTGTCTTTCTTCATCGTCAATCTCCAGGAAGACTCGTAATTCCTCTGAATTGATAGTCTGTTGTCCGTTGTTTCTTATGACTATGGCAAGGATGTTCGGGTAGAGCTGTACTGGGTAATCCAGGAACTCAAAGTTGACCAGCTGGATATCAGTGGAGGTATCTGGTTCATTTTCGACTACAGTCAATGTATCATCAATAGTTTCATGGGTCCCCATGTTACTTTCCAGGCGGATCTCCATTTCGTAGGCTCCAGCTTCGGTGCCCTCTGGAAGTGGCCAATATGAAGAGATTCTTTGCTCTTCCCCTGGTCTTATTGTATAGGATTCTGAAATCAACTCGACACCCAGGTCCGGGATTGTGTATATTATTTTTACATCCCCTTCCTCAACATCGCCGATGTTGTTCACGAAGATCGTGAAACCCATGTTTTCTCCAGATGCAATCTGGTGTTTTATGCTAACACTCTTGAAATTCAATTTACGTTTTTTGAATATGCTTTTCGTGCTGCCATCGCTTAAATCAATGGAATAGATGTTGTCAGTGGTGTCTCCCCCTCTGTCTCCGGTCACCACATACAATTTGCCATCTGCGGCAACTACTCCTTGATCCAGGATGCTTTCAGATGATCTTCTATCTATTGGAATAGTAAAAGATTGGGTCTTAATGTAAGCGTTCAGATCAAACTCAATTACTTCATTTCCCCCGTGGGTCGCATAAACATATTCGTCATTCCCGTCCAAAGAGATTGCGTTTGGGTAGGCTCCTGTGTCCAGCTGTCCCAGTTGCCTGAAATCTTCAGTGGAAAGGACCTGAATATAATATGGATGACGAGCAGCGAGTAGGACCTTATCTCCGTTACTTGTTACTTCCATATCTTTTAGGTTTGATCCTATGGCTCCATGTTGGTCCTCAACCTGCAGAGTTGCCAGGGTTCCTTCAACCTTCAGCTTGTACAAAGAGGCTGGGCTTAATTTTGTCTCACCGATGAAAACATCATTATTATGGCTTCTTACCATAGCGTATTCATACGTAGAACCACGTGTACTTAGACTTCCAACGATTTCATTTGTGGTAAGATCGATGATGGAAGGGGAAGGGTCCCATTGGTTATCTCCGTAGGTAACGTATAAATGATTTCCGCTGATCGAGAGGTCGGCTGGTGGTTTTTCCAGTTGGATGGAACCAACATAGCGAGTAGAATCCAATTCATAGATGACTATGCTGCTGCCACCATTGAGGGCGATGTACAAGTATTCATTGTCTTCAGATATGGCCATATCCATAGGTTTTGAGCCGATATCAAGCTTTGCCCCAAGGATTTTATCTTCGTTTGTGTCTATTGTGATCAGTTTATTGTTGGCCTTGTCAGTAACATACAGTCGATCCCTTGATTCATCAAACAACATCGAGCCAACTTTATCGATTTTGAATACGTCATGAACTGCCGTGCAGAGGGAAGGGATGATAATCAGCACGAGCGTAAGTAATATCAACATGAATATCTTATTTTTCATCTTTATGTTCCTCCATCAATCACCAATACTTTTACATAGAATGAAACTATATATATTATTTTACTGGAACCAACCGGAACCAACAACTCTATTCTTTTCCAAGAAACCAGTTGGTGAACCTGATGTTCTTACGCTTGCCAGTTTTCTTGATCTTTATTATGTTGCGGATGCACAAAGATTGCAGATGTCTGAAGAGGGAACTTTTTGGCAGTCCAAGGTGATAATATATTTTGGATGAGGTTGTATGACCACCCTGCTGAGCAGTGAAATGGATGATCTCCCTGTGAGATTTTGGAAGAGTCTTGATGATGTCACTGGCTCTTTTGCCCAGGGTAAGGCTGTCTTTCTCTTTTGGGACAGTTTTCCTCTTTCTCGGTCTGAATATCAAGAGGATCGATATCATGACAATCAGTAATGTGCCTACTGCAATCAGGTAAGTATTCCATGGGATGTCTTTTTTGGCAACAAGTGATTCTTCCAGAACAATCTTAATCTCCTTCCGTTGTCCGTGTTCGATCTGTACATCAGTGGACCCGACAATACCTTGGTAATTCGCCAGGATCTTGCAGGATTTTACCGGCAGGTTGGCGATGTAGAATGAACCATATTCGTCAGTGGTTGTGTGGTGCGATTCCGGTGGACCATCACATTCACATTTAAGCCTAGCCCCGTTCACAAGGTTGTTCAGCTTGTCTACTACAACTCCTCTTACGGAGCCGACTGGATGTAGATAGAATGATCCTGAAGATTCATCGTCAACAACAAATTTGCCATAGTAGTCGAAAGATTCGGTGGCAAAATTGTCTGTCTGGATAACCACTTCTCCCTCGCTGAGGTCCAGTTCAACAGATCCGTCAACAGTATAGAATCTATGGGGGCCGGACTCACTTTGCACATACACTGCAGAGTCAGCAATGGGTTGGTTGGTAGTGATATCGATAAGAGTCGCTGCAGATGTACTCCAGGCTAGAAGAATGAAAGAAATAAGCATAAAAAGTACCGTTTTAGGCTGCATGAAGTACAGGAGTACTGAGTAGTTATAAATCTTTTCATATGTTGAGATGCCACTCGTCTTCTGACGGGTGGTGTTGAGACATGTTCAAATATCAAAATTCCACCTCTCTTAGAGGGGTGGTTTAGAGCAGCAATAACACATCGATTGGGATTTTGATATGCTCAAAAACAACCGGTAACGGAATTTTGGGATGTCAAAAACCACTCAGATACTGTTTGAAGCTACACAATCATGCCACTGGTCTGTGACAGGAGGTTTTTGACAAACCACCGGTCAATAGGAGGTGTGATTTGACTGTTATGATACTGTCATGCCGCCGGTGTTGAGGGCGATAGCCCGATTACCGGTGTTTTTTGACAAAGATTGTTATTAACCAGTCATCCACCAAACCGGCTGCAACGATAGCATCGCAAAGCTGGATCAAGCGCTCCGTTTTCGGGTTTGTAATGTTCCTTTCTCAGCAGCTGAAACTGCTCCGAGTTCCATATATCTAGCAATGGGGTCTCCGGGTCTACTACTCCCATATCTAATCCAGGAGAGTCATATACAAGACATCCTCCAACATTACCTTGGAAATCCACTGAAACCGTGATGTAAGGGATTATGCACCTTCCTTTCCTCCTGTATTCCTGATTCTGATTATTGACGATACCATTTGGGATAACCCTGAATTCTACTCCCATTTCGGCAGCTATCTTGCTGGCTTCTTCTTGTTGTGCAGCATTTGAAAGCCAATGTCCAGGATTATCTTCAGAGAAGCCGATCATCTGCCATTCGATCACCATATCCAGATCATTTTCTTGTACATACTGTGCCAACATCTGCATATTCGCCAGTACATGATAGAAGTTGCTTCCCTTCCTGTAGGCTTGATGTGTTTCAGCATCCAGCCCATCCAAAGCGATAATCATCTTGTCCAGTCCTGCATCGGCTACACCAAGGAGTCTCTCCCTGTATACTTGACTATCGGGATTAAATGATGCATTTGTTGAAATTACAGTTCCCACATTCCTTTCCGCAGCAATCTTTACCATCTCTACGATGTCCGGGCATAAAAGAGGTTCTCCTTCATCATAAAGACTGGCCTCGAGTAGTGTATCTCCAACTTCGTCCATGATTTTTCGATAAAGATTGATATCCATAAAGCGGCTGGCTTTTGATCCTAGAAGATCTTGCCTTGTTCTGCCTCCACGGCAACAGTCGCAGCGCAGCTGACAGGCGATTGATGGTTCAAACTTAATAATCACAGGATCACCCATACTCTTTTCTAATCCCAGCTTATGGCTAGCTAGAGCTAGTGCGATGTTTACTGAGCTGATTGGGTCAATATGTCTTTTCATAACATCCCAATGTCTCTCGACTGTTCCTGAAAGTGTTGGTAATGGCATTTTAGGGTTAAGAAGTGCTGATAGTATATAAATGTTTTGGTGTTTTTGTCACCAATAAGTGGCAACCCTGTCCGTTTTTCCATTCGATAATCTTTTAAACCAGTTATGGATTCTTCAACCTGCTGCGGGGGTACCTTAAAATTCACCTGGTGAATTCAGGGACCCCCTCACTAGCGTTGCGGGGGTGCCGGAGATCTTAGTTAATGGCTAGGACCGTAATGGTCAAACGGGCTAGGTTGAGGAGATCATTCTCAGAAGCCTAGTGCCTTAGTGGCTGCGCGAGACTCGTTAAGAGCGCGAATTCAAACCTCGTCCCCCGCATTTATTTACTTGAGAATGGAAATTGTTATAAATGGTATACTTTCGTTGATCTATCAGGGGTGGGGGGTTAAACATGACTAAAGAACAAACATTAAGACAAAGATGGTGGCCGTCAACTAAGGAAGCAATTACGACAGTTGGGGGGGAAAAGGCAGCTATGTATCTTATGGTTAAATATGTAAGAACAATATTATGTGCAGGGGTGGCAGTTTATGGGGTATATCAAGGAATTGGCAACTATGTTCAGACGGAGGAATCTGTGTATAACGGAACAGTTACTTCTTTTGGTAGAGAAGGGATCTTATTTGATACGTGGGAAGGCAAGTTTGCCATAGGCGGGCAACAAAGGAGTATAGGTGGTGAGTTTAGTCTGGATGAGCAGATGGATAGTGTCAAGACAGATGGTTTAGTGGATAAGTTAAATGAAGCAGCAAGTTCCGGGGATCAGGTGAGGGTTCATGGAAAAGGATATTTAGCAACTTGGCCTTGGAGAGCAGACACTACTTATTTGGTTGATAGTGTTGAACCCCTGAAGAAATAACTTGTTTCTTTTTGGACTTGGGTTAGTCGTAGCCCGTAAGGATTGTCCTTTCCTCACCCAAACCTATATAAACGAAAAGCATTTCCGAAGAGGAATGAAAGCGCGATGGGAAATAAAGCAGGAATCGAAGACACTTCCTAAACTAAACAATCCGTTGTTTATAGAGGGCCTTCCAGGTATTGGTAATGTAGGGAAGATAGCTGTCGATTTCCTGATTGAGGAGTTGGGAGCAAAGAAACTTTATTCTTTCTTCTCTTATAAATTTCCTCATTCTGTGTTTGTCAACGAGGACAATCTTGTGGAGATGCCTAAATTGGAGCTCTATTACCGGAAGTTCAACGGCAAGAAGAAAAAAAGGGATCTGCTGCTGCTTACTGGAGACATCCAGCCGATCGATGAGGAAAGCTGTTATACTTTTTGCGAGGAACTGTTGAAGATAATCAAACATCACAAGTGTTCTGAAGTTATTACCACGGGTGGGATTGGCCTGCAGAACATTCCTGAGAAACCAAGAGTGTTCTGCACTGGTAATGATGCAAAGCTGCTTAAGGAATATACTAAAAAAGGAACACTGGTCCAGAAAGAGATTTTTGGTGTGGTCGGACCGATAGTAGGCGTTTCCGGAATCCTATTGGGAATGGGCAAGAAGAGAGGAGTTAAAGGTGTAGCTCTGCTTGCCGATACCTTTGGCCATCCAATGTACCTAGGTATTAAGGGAGCGAAAGAGTTGCTACGGGTGCTGGAAAAGAAGTTTGTCTTTGGCATCAATTTGAAAAAGATGAGCAAAGAGATAAGTGAAGTGGAGAAAGAGTTGCTCAAGAAGAGCAAAGAATGGCTTTCTGAGATGTCTACAAGATCCCAAGCTGGAGCAAAAGCCAGACAGGATGAGGCTACTTATATTGGGTAGCGGACATTCACTTTGTGAATGCTAGCTACTTGGTGGAGATATTGTTTTTCTGTAGATGGTCCTGGCAAATCTTTTCTGTTCGACGTAACCTTTATAAACAAACTTACTATTCTTCGAGTGATGCACAAAAAGAGGTACGAAGTAGATGTAATTAGAGGTAAGTCTAGTTCTCCATATTTTAATATTCCTTCTAAAAAAGGACAAGTAACGATCTTCATTATTCTTGGTATACTGCTCCTGCTGGTCTTTGGGTTACTGCTTGCTTTGAAAGAAGAAGTGATAGTGGTTAAACCAGAGGAGGTCATCCCTACAGCGAAAGGGAAAGTGGAACTGTTCATCGCCGCTTGCATGGATCAGATTAGTGAAGAAGCATTGTTTAAGTTGGGCTTACAAGGAGGTTACATCGAGGTGCCTCCTGAAATTGCCGAAGATGCCAGTAAGCATTTTCGAATCTCACCTATGAATGTCATCCCTTTCTGGGCCTATGGTGAGGCTACAAATATTCCTTCTTTAGAAGATCTGAAAAAAGAGTTGGACGATTACATGGAAGAGAATTTGAGGGAATGTGTTTATGGTTTGCAGGCTTTCCAGAAAACTTACGATCTAGTTGAAAAAGGGGGCATCGAAGCGAACACTGAAATCGTGGAAAGCAAAGTTATTTTTAATGCCCGCTGGAACCTTGAAGTTAGGGATAAGGCGGGAGAAGTGATTTCAGAACTGCTTAATCATGTTACTGAGTCCGATGTGAATCTGAAAAAAGTCCATGAGACAGCAAAGCGAGTTGTGGAGAAAGAGATGCAGGATTTAAAGCTGGAGGATATTACTCAAGATTTGATCGCTATGGAGCATCCAAATGTACCTTTGATGGGTTTTGAAGTGAGCTGCAAAGAGAAAAAGTGGAAAATTCAAGATGTGCAGAAGCATCTAAAAGATTTGCTGCGGGTGAACATTCGTGAATTAAGAGTAAAAGGGACTGATTATGTAGAATTTCCTGACCACCTGCCCTATTACCAAAACCATTATATCTGGGATGTAGGAGAAGATTTCCTGCAGCCGCAAGTTTCTGTTTCATTCATGTACGAAAATAGCTTCCCTTTCCATTTTGAAGTTCGCCCGCAATCCGGTTCTGTGCTGAAAAGTAATCAACTGGGTGATAAAAGCGATTTGTTATCCTTTCTCTGTATCCAATCCTGGAAATTTGTCTATGATGTTGGTTATCCCGTGATTGTAACGGTGAGAGATGAGAGTACTGGTTACAGTTTTAAGTTTGGTCTCACAGTCCACTTGAAAAACAATTATCCAAACCGGGAGGAAGGTTTCACGCAGACGGAAACATTTACTATTGACATTTTGACCGATGATGAATTCTGTGCAGAGAGTGACACTCCCATGACAGTTTTCACTTTCGAACTTGTGGAAAACCCAGAAACAGGTGTACATAATAGAGAACCACTTGAAGATGTACAGCTCAGCTATACTTGTTTGCGTTCCAGATGCGAGATGGGAGGGACGGAGTACGATTTTTCTGAAATGGGGCATGTCGCGGCATACAGCACGATCTTCCCGGCCTGTATCGGTGGGATTATGCGAGGAGAGAAGGAAGGGTACAAAGAAAGTTGGAAAAGAGTAGTCACCAAAGCCGGGAAAGAAGTTGAACTTGATTTGATACCTATCAAGAGTATTCCTGGAACTTGGGTCAGGGTAGTTAAGCATGGTTTGCTCAACGAGGAGGAAGCGGGCGAGGAGATAGGTTTGAGTCCTGAAGAGACTGCTTTGATAGAGCTTTCTTATACTAAACCCAATCAAACAGAGAGTTTCCACAATTCGCAGATTGTTTATTCCCAGCAGATTGAACAAAAACTGTTACAGGATCAGGAATTGCAGTTCTTGGCAAAGGCGGATTTTACTTATGATGTTGATATTAACGTGATGGATGGAAACAAGTTCATCGGAGGATACAAAGGAAAGTGGACCCCTCATTGGAATGAGCTGGAAGGGGCCCAGGAGATCGTATTTCATGTATTGACGCCAGCAGATGAAAATGATGAAGAAGATTGGTTTGATCTGTTGATGGAACTGGAGCAGAAGAGTACCCTTATACCTAAACCAGAGGCTAGATGATGGTAAGACGGATGGAAGTCATCAAGAGAATCCTTGTTTTGCTAGTAGTTCTGCTTTTCGTCAACTTACCCTTTGTAACTGCATTACAATTCTCTAACATCCGGGCGGTAGAGGTTACAGAAGAGAGTGCGACGGTTATGTGGGACACGGATGAAGCAGCGGACAGTTTTTTGAGCTATGGGGAAAGTAAGGAAGATTTGCAGACTGTTGGGGACGCCAATGCAGTATTGAAGCATGCTTTACGGTTGAACGGTTTATCCAGTGAAACTGAATATTTCTATAAGGTAGAAAGCTCGGGCGAGGACAATTCAAGTAGTTTATTTTCTTTCACCACATCCGCTCCTGACGAGACTCCCCCTGGTTTAGAGGTAGAAGTCCCTGAAAGGGTAGCTGGTAATAAAGTCGAGATTTCCGGAAAGACAGAAGTCGGAATATCTGTAAAGATTTATGTTGATGGAGTGGCTGTTGGTAGTATGGCTGCTGTACCAGTAGGGATGGCCGGGATGGCCGAAACTGAAGCTTTAGCAGGAAATGCAATTTATGGATTGGCGGGAGAGGGAGGAATCCAAAAAGCGCAATTGGAAGGAAGGTTTGTCTTTAAGAATGTGTTACTGAAGGAAAATCAACCAAATGCAATCAAGGTGGAAGCAAGTGATAAGGCAGGTAATAAGGCATTCTGGGAAGGTACAACCTTTGCTGATACCAGCAAACCGCGCTTAACCTTAGAGAAGCTGCCCGGCATAGTTGAAAAAAAATCCGTAACCCTGAAAGGAACAATCACTGAAAAGGCTGCTTTTGAAATATTTGTCAATAACAAGTCCACTGCCAAAGGAGAAGGTGCCAATATTGAGCAGAAGATTTCCCTTGAAGAAGGAAAGAATAAGATTGAAATTGTGCTGATAGATGGAGCCGGTTGGCGGACTATAGAGGAGACTGAAATCATCTCTGACACACGTGCACCGTTCGTCAAAGCAAAAATTGAACGAGGAACAGAATATTTTGATTCCCCCTCTGTGACCTCACCTATCGAAGGGCGGGCCGCTTCTGACATTCATGGGGAGACAGAGCCTGGAGCGGTTGCTTACCTTTATGTTTATCGGCCAGCTAGCTATGAATTCAAGCCTGATTTCAAGAAAGCTAGAGCAAGGGTAGTGGCGAATGAGAAAGGCGAATTCACCTTCGAAAAGGTGAATTTTGCGGCTTCGATTACTGATCTTACGATTGATGATCTTGCTCCTAAAGAAGTTCCTCCCGAATTGCTTGATTTGACAATTTTTCCTGTAGAAGCAGTTGTTGGACAGCAGCAGTTCACTTACAGTGTTTACATTATCGTGGAAGATCGGACAGGTAAGTCTGCGTACTGGCAGCAAAAGGTGAACGTGAAGACCTGCTACTCAAATAATCTTGATTTTAGTGTAGGTGCCCCTCGCTTCCAGATGCCGATGAAGCTTGTCCCAGATATGCTGGACCAGGGTAGGCAGGAAATCAGTGCTGTGTTTGAATTGGATTATCTGGGAGGAGGATTACCCGGGATTGATGAGCAAGGGGAAGAGTTTGACAAAGGGTATAAAGTAACCAGGATACGTTTTGACAAGGCCTGTACACAATCGATGATCAACAGCGGGGATGATGCGGTGAGTTTAGGATGTAAATTACTACCTTCATCAAGCAAGGTTATCCAAAATAATGATGGTACGTCCGTGTTCACTACCTGGAACCTAATGGCCAGCAAGACGATCAGCCAAAGCAAGTCTAGTTATTGGGATAAGTTCAAGAATTCAAGAGTAGTATTCCCTTTGAAGATACAGATACAATACCAGGAAAGGACGGGAAAGGATGAGCAGGACAATGATCTCTGGAGTGAGTCAAAAACGCAAACTTCCTGTGTGGATCTAGGATATTTCATTGATATCCCCATTGACAGTTCTGACCTGATGCCAGATTTCTTGGCTGATTCTGGAGTGAAAGCCCTCAACGAGACAATCAATGCGATGGGGTGGCTACGTCCTAAAGTGGAAACTGCTTTCTTTGCATCTGCTGTGACTTGTATGGGTTTTGCTGCCTTACGATTCATCGCTAGGGGGGTGAGGGTAATAACCAGCAAATACGAGTTTTTTAGGACCGTGTTTAAATTTTCCAGGGGGGATAAGAGTAAACAGGAAGAAATGGAAAAAGAGAAAGAGAGATGTCCTTATGATCAGAATCCGCTTTTCCTGGAAGACAACCTTAACAAGTTGTTGAAGTTACCAGATGAGGAAAGACCTAAAGCTTTGCGGGGTGTCTATGAAGGTAGTCTGCAGGCAGAGCTGCATAATTTGGAAATAAGGTGTTCTGCAACTGCTAAAGCCTGGAAAGCAGAGGCTGCGCTGCATCAGGCTTTTAGATGGTCGTGTGACCGCGCAGGTTGTAGGGCCGTGCCTGCAAAATGGACAGAGAAGGTTACAAATCTTAACGAGATTGACCAGGCTATACTAAAACAGCGTAGTTGTTCTGTTACTGGTAAAGGCATTCCATTGGAGAAAGTGGAGAATTGCCAGAAACTGGTTGATGCAAATCCTACCCACATGCCGGTTTACTTGAAACGGGATGATGTGGTAACTTGTTGGAGGACAGCCGATGGGAATCTTTATATCTATTATCAGGACAATCCGAAGATTGACAAGAACCTGGAGAAAAAAGGAGTTTATCTCCTAACGAGAGTCGGCAATATTGGTGGTGATCTTGGACCTCGGCCACCAAACCTACTTGTCATGCAGCCAGAGGATTCTGAAGGGTACATCGTAGGCAGGAATGAGAAGTGTGAAGATGTTTGTGGGGATCCTAAAAGGCCTGGCTATTCTGCTAAGGAGCCGAAGTGTGCCGAAGAAAACAAAGATGGTACTTTTACTCCAGGATTGGACAGGCATAAAGGGCTTACTGATTTTGCAGCAGGTTATACTGAAGATTGCTTCGTAGATGCATCTGGAGAACTGGAACAATGCATCTGTACACCAACCCAAGAAGAAAAGGATAAAGAGAAAATTGGAGATGTTCATGTTGCTGGAGCAGGAGAAGAATGGTTCTACCGTCAGGAAAGACTGTACAAAGAAAGTACGCTGAAGAATAAAGGTACGTACTATCCTAAGCAAAGGTACTATGGAGATCGTGATCGTTCGGCTTCTTTTGGGTTGGATCATGTGTTGGACTACATCACTTTCCCTTTCACCGGTAAGAAAGAGATTCCAGAACTTAATCCCCACTCACAGTGGGTTGCTCCTTGGCAGATGCTTTGCCTACCGGCGATGCTTAAGCATATTAAGATTATTGAGAGTACAGCAATTTGGTTAAAAACTTGCATCTTGCAGGCTAAACATAGTTCTTTACATGACGTGGGGATGTGTAAAGCAATATTTGCCCGGCAAGCTTGTGGTATGATGTACAAAGTTATTGCTTATCTTACCAGTGGTTGCAGTGGTATCAGCTTTGATGACTGGAAAAAAGAAGGAGAATTTGAAGATGTTGGTTTTCTGGTAAGTGAAGGGACAGATGCTTTTGCTGGTGCCCTTGACTCTTCAGTTGATGATATGATGGATGATTACGGCCAGGCCACGTTTGGTGAATTCTTTAGAGAGGGAACTGCCGGGTTTGCCCAGTCCATCTGCTTGGCAGCTTTTGGCATCGAGGTACCGATGTTTAGTAAGGATTTCCTTATTGATTCTGCTTATGCTTTCCCCATGAAATCTTTGGTCACTATTGCTCCCAGATTCAGGACGTTGAGTTCGTACAATCCTGCTCAACAGACAGCCATCTTTGATTATGAAGTGGGGGGTGCGGTCATTCCCGGCTGCAAAGTCAGGCAATGGAAATTGTCCCTGAAGTGTGTGGGGCCGGAAGATGTTGGAAAAGAAGGAGTTGACTGCTCAGGGGTAGAGTGTGATTGTCTTAATTTTGAAAGTACTGGCTCATCCACAGAATCAGATAGGGAGAAAATCCTTAAGAGCGGTTTTGATCTGCCGAATGCGGAAGTATTTGACATCCCTCTTCCACCAAGAACCAAGATTGATTCACATTATCGTTATGACCATGTCAAGCTGGAGTTGACTGTTGACAGTTCTTTGAGAGATGAGATGGATAAATGTTTTGATGAAGAGTACATAGAAGGATTGAAAGGAGTCTACTATTTTCCAATCAAAGATACTTCTCCTCCGGTACAGTTCAATTGCCGGGCCATGGTTCCTTCCGGCAGATACAGCTGTCCTGAGTTTGCAGATATGTTTGGCTTTGGGGGCAACTATATGGAAAGTCCTTATGTGACTTGCAGGAACAAAAATACCGGGAAATGGGTTAGTTGTACGACGCCCAACATTTTCCTTCTCAATGATGAGATTAGGACAAGAGTGCATCTTAATTTGGATGGAAAAGGTCTTTGTGTGAAGAGGACAATCAACAACATTCCTGGAATAGAAGAAACATTATGGTATCAGATTCCTGAAGGGATCAATGGGCTCTACATGAGAGAAGACAGTCTGGCGAATGTTAAAGCAGATATGTTTGGTGGTATTTCTTCCAGCAAACTGCAACCGCTTCGAAGCAATAACCCTGGATGTAGGAGAGGGATTACCACCTTACCCGGTTCTGGATATAATACAGTGAGAAATAGTGCAGTGTATCGTTTCAATTATGATGTTGTCGGAGGGAAAGTTAGGCTGAAGATGCCAAATGTGGTGACCATTGAAGATTCCGATTATTTCTCTGACAGTGATGGTTACCTGGAAGAGAGGGATAGCGGAAAAACTGAATTCACGGTCGATGAGATCAATGAGATCCCTTTTAGCTTTGGGGGGATGAAAGTCAAAAACATCTTGAGTGACACGGAACTGGATCAGAGTCCCAATATGTGTGGTTACCAGGTATTGGCTGGTGGCAGTGTTACCAAAGCATCTAATGTGAGAAATTTCCAGGCCCGTTATGAGTTGTACAAGAAGCCTGAGGCAGGCTGCAAATTTGCAACTGAAAGGCTAATGAAACCGGCTTTTGGTAAGGTTATCCACCCTGCAAACATCCGCATCCAGCAGCAGGAAACAGGTATTGAGGAATTGGATGATTTACATCAGCTCTTCATGAACGGACAGTATAGTGTAGTGAGAGGAATTACTCTCAACATAATGCAACAGAAGAAGGCTGATCTACATAATGCTATTGGCATCTACTATTATCTGGCCAGCTTGATTATGGAGGGGGATGGACTTACAGCAGCGAATCGAAACCAGGTTGAGAACTTACTGACAACATTCTTTAAGAGGAAGTGGGTTGGTGAAGATATGGAGATATATGGACCCTCTGTACAGACGGAGCCTGTCTTCAGGAAAATTAAGAAGTATTTTTGTGTGATAGATGATAGGATGAGCAGGGAGTTTTCTGGAAGGGGCACATTGTTTGTCGGGGAGTGTGGTGTTGTTTCTGGTGGGGGTAGTCCAAGTGCACCTGCAACTCTGGGCGCAACTACTTCAGCTACCACTGCCCCATCAGGTACTGCTACTCCTGCAAGCACTGCTTCAGCAACAGGAGGGGGTACTTGCGCAGGTTATGGCATTGATGTTGGTGACGGCTATAAACATAAGTGTTTGAGCACGACACGAGCTAAAGGATGCGATCCTAGAACCGGCAATCCCACAAATGAGTACAATATTGCTGATGTTGGACATGCTACTCGTAGAGCAAAGTTGGAAGCGGAGTGTAATTCCGGAAGTGCTGTGGCAACAACTGGTGGTGCCGGGAGCACTAGTGCGGGAGTTTGCGTCGGTTATGACATTGATGTTGGTGACGGCTATAAACATAAGTGTTTGAGCACGACACGAGCTAAAGGATGCGATCCTAGAACCGGCAATCCCACAAATGAGTACAATATTGCTGATGTTGGACATGCTACTCGCAGGGGGAAGCTAGAAGTGGAATGCAATAGATAGAAAATGGGAAGCAAGCAAGCCAAAATCGCTATGGAAATCATTGTGATGATGATCCTGGTAGTGCTAACGAGCGCAGTTATCTTATTCCTGATCCAATCGGGTATTATCACTGTGAAAGCAGATGCGGAAGATGTACAGCTCCTCAATGCAAATTTCATCCCGTATACCCGAGAAGGAAGTCTGCTGGTCAAGGAGTTCCAGTTCTGCAGCTTTGTTGATGAATCATACCTCTGCCTCTCACCGCAGGATAGCTTTCCCTCAGGAGAGGCTGTCCATTTCCGTTTTGTAGTGGAGAGTAGCACTTATCAGGGAGAGATAATGTTGGTAGAGAATTATCGGTTGAAAGGACCGGATGGAAAGGTCTTGCTGGATGTGGAAGAGGAAGCTAACTTTTATTATGAAATGAAAAGTAAAGAAAACATGGAGTCAATTAAATTTAAGGATTACTTTTTCATGGCAGATTATTTAGCAAAGGGAGAATATACCTTGGAGTTGATTATTGAGAATCCTTATCTGAATAAGAAAGTGAATATGGTGAAGAGGTTTAGATTGGCATGATGAGACGAGGCAATATGTTTCTGGTACTGATGCTGGTTACCACTGTTCTTATGGTGGGTTCTGTACAGGCAGTGCTTAAAGGAAATTCCATTGTCGGCAGTGGTGAGAACGATGACCCTTACACTTGGAATATTGGAGGAATAAAAGGGACGATAGGATTGACAGAAGAAGGTAAACTGAGACAGTATGATGGGGGTTGGAAGCATCTTTATAACCCAAAAGGGGATGGTAGTGAAAGTAATCCATATCGCTTTTCAGATTCGGATGCCAGAGGTCTTGCTTATAAAGATCTGACTTTAAGAAAAAGGGTCCAGATTTCTTTCCGACATGAGGATAAATGGGGTTTCAGACCGCCTTACATCCTCGGTGATGGAACTGAGGGGAATCCTTATCGTGCAGGTGTTTCGGGGATGGAGGAATTTGGAGTCACTCGATTCTGTGAAGTGATGAAGAAAACTGCAATCGGAAGCTGGCAGATGATAACTGATGACATGAATACTGGGGCTAGAGAGTATAAAGGAAACGGAGGGATTAATAATCCATTTAAAATTTCTGATGCGTCTGACAAAGGTCTTTACTGTTATCGAGGACACGGATTTGTCTGGGTGCTGTTGATGTATTACTACAATGGTGAGTGGTATTTTGAAACTCCTTCAGTCCCGGTTGTCCGTGGATCTGCAACAGCAGTGGGGGGAGGTGCTGCTGGAAGTATCAGCGTGATGACTTATAATATCCGGTATGGGTGCGGTTCCGCGTATGAATGTGCGGACTTTGAGTATAACATTGAGAGTATTTCAGATCTGATCAACGGACGTAAGCCTTATGTCCTGGTGATCCAGGAACTGGGTAAATCAGGTGTTCGGGATAAAGTTGAAAATCTAGAATTAATCAAAGGTCATACCAAGTATAGGGGCAGAGAGACAGATGGCAACTTGGCCGTCCTTGCTCTTTTGGGCAGTATTGAAGCGACTGAGGCAAAGGGCTATTCTAATGATGAAACATATTTTTTCTATTCAAGAACTCCTATCACTATTGGAGACACAAAATATGTCATCTACAATACTCACTTGAGAAGACCACCTTTTGTCGCTGATTTTGATGAGAACAAGCCAAACAATGAGCAGTTAAAGGATCTCTCTAAGACCAGGCAGCAAGTGAAAGAATTGGCGGTAGCTGTAGAGAAAGATATGAGAGAGAATCCTGATCTCCCGTTTATTGTAATGGGTGATTTCAACCTTGATAAAAATACGGAAGAAGGGATTGAAGCTATGAAACCTTTGACGAATCTTATGCAAAGTACGACCCTCTCTTTCTCTTTTCCGGTGGAAGAGTATTGCGAGCAGGAAGATAGTAGGAAGAAGAAGTATGGTTGTTTCCGCGGGGAGTTGGAGAAGATTGATTATATATTTTTTTCCAACAATCTTGTCTTGAAGAAACAAGATGTTGTTGCGGATAGTGCTTCTGATCATTACCCGTTGTATGCAGAACTGGAATATGATCCCTCGAAAAAGGCTGTGCCTCCAGTACCTTTGCCGGGGGGTGGGATCACTTCCTCTCTGGCAGACATTTCAGGGACAGCTGGTCTTCCAAGAATCAATACGTGGCCACAAGGCTATGAGATTGATGAGGTGTGGGCAAAGCGTGTTGGCCAGCGTGTCTGGGGAGATTCTAAAGTATGGGATGTATTCGATCAAGTGTGGAGAGAGTTCAGTGTACTTTACCCCAAAACAAAAGGGACGTCAATCACTCCTGGGGGTCTTGAGAAGCATGCAACTCATGTCCAGCAAGCATCTAAGGTGTTTGGTGTTCCTGAAGCGATGATCTGGGCAATAATGGGGCCTGAGTCTGGGGGGAAATCAACGGCAGTATCTACCACTGGTTGCGTGGGTGTGATGCAGGTTTGCGGTTGGAAGAGAAATGAGTACTACAAAAAGATGCGGAATTATCAGGGGAAGAATCTTGTCAGTGAGTATGGGTTGAAAGATGATGCATTTGATGCGAAGTCCAGTGTGTTTGTTGGTGCGTATATTTTTAAGCAGAAACAAAATGGGGTGAGTTCCTGCAGGGCAGGAGATGAGCAGATTAAGTGTGCTATCGCATCTTACAATGCTGGCGGGACTATCAATGCAGCAGCCAAGGCTTTAGGTGGTGGGGCGACATGGACGCAGGTGTACCAGAAACTTCAGGAAGAGAGTTTCCTAAAAGCAAAGGGCTATCCCGACAGCAAGTCCTGGCAAGTGAAAAAGGGTGGCCGGACAGTGACTCAAAGATGGACCGATCCGGAGAACTGCTTCGGTGGGACTTTTAACAGAAGGGTATGCAAATTCAAGAGAATTGATGGATATGTCCAGAAGATATTTTCCCGCTACAGAAAATTCCAGAGTGGGGAGTCGGTAAGTTAGGATGTCTCTTATAAAAGTAATTCAGGCAAGAGAAATACTTGATAGTAGAGGTAATCCCACAATAGAAGTTGACGTAATAACAGACAACAATGTCAAACACACAGCTTCAGTTCCTTCCGGGGCGTCGACGGGAAAACATGAAGTTTTGGAGATGAGGGACGGAGGAAAGAGATTCCTGGGGAAAGGAGTAAGAGAAGCGGTCAATAATATCCACAGAAGAATTTTCCCAATACTCCAGGGGATAGACTGCAGAAGGCAGAGAGAAATTGACAACTTGATGATTGAACTGGACAATACAAAAAATAAGAGTAGGCTTGGGGCAAATGGGATTCTTGCTGTTTCTCTGGCGATTGCCAAAGCAGGAGCAGAAGAAAGCAACATGCATCTTTTCCAGTATTTGTATCACCTGCTGGGAGTTGAGCAGAAGGTGAGTATACCCCGTCCTTTCTTCAACGTGATCAATGGAGGCAGACATGCTGACAACAAATTGAGTATTCAGGAATTTATGATTGTACCAAGAATGAGGAAGTACAATGAAAACCTGAGAGTGGGGAGTGAAGTATATAATATCTTGAAGAGAGTGCTCCACCAAAAATATGGGAATGCAACGACCAATGTTGGGGATGAAGGCGGTTTCGCCCCGTGGCAGATGAAGAAAGCAGAAGGGGCCCTTGATGTCCTGATGGTAGCGATAGGAAGAGCTGGCTACAAAGGCAAAGTTGACTTAGCTATGGATGTCGCTGCTTCAGAGTTTTTTGTGAAAGGAAAATATTTGGTGGATGGGAAAATGCTGACCGGGGAGCGGTTGTTGGAATACTATCTCAGACTGATCAAAAAATATCCAATAATTTCTATTGAGGACCCTTTCATGGAGGATGATTTTGATGGTTTTGCAGCTCTCAGAAAGAAAAGCAGGATTCAGGTCGTGGGAGATGATCTTACTGTTACCAATGTGAAGAGGATAGAAAGAGCAGTCCAAGAGAGGAGCTGCAACTGTTTGCTGCTTAAGGTCAATCAGATAGGGACGTTAAGTGAAGCTTTCGATGCAGTAAAGCTGGCCTATGAAAACAAGTGGAAAGTTATGGTCTCTCATCGCAGCGGAGAGACGGAAGACACTTTCATCGCTGATCTGGCAGTAGGGATTGGTTGTGGCATGATCAAAGCAGGCGCCCCCTGTAGGGGAGAAAGAGTAGCTAAGTATAATCGGTTATTGAGGATAGGGGAACTGTTTAAGTAAGAGGTGTTAGAAGATGGATAGGAATACAATAATTTTATATGTGGTTTTGGTTATGATTCACTTATGTTGATTATTGTAGCTACTGGATTCTATTTACAGTTTTTCAGGTGAATATGGTTGGGACTACTACGGTTCTGAAGATGATTGGGTTAGCTTTCCTTGTGAATATCATATTGCGGTTGCGAGAATGAAACGAAAATGTTACTCCTTCATCCCTAACTCAAACTCAATCTTGTACCTTTCGATGAGAATTTCTTTGTAGATCCAGCTGGATATTGTGGCCAGTTCACTATTGTTAGGAATTTTCTCTTCATCATGGCACCAGGTGCAGATTACCTTAGCGACGAGGAAGCAGAGCAGCCCTCCAAAAGAAGTGCCACCTCGTTTGCCACTGGCTGCTCGATATTGCTTTTTCTGCTCCTCTGTCGGTTCAGGAGCATAGCCAACGCCATCAATTATTTGCTTAGTGAAAAGAGGCACTTGTGGATGGAAGTGCATCTCCATTTTCTTCAGCCAGGCAGTGATGATTTTTAAAATACGTGCCGATGGGAAGATGTAAAGTACAACCTTATCAGGTCGTAGCACTTCAGCGTAATCATGGGCTCCCAAATCTTCCGGATCAAGGAACTTAAATGACACGGGGAAGGTCTTGGGTAGATAGACTCTGCATTTTGGACAGAAGATAGTAAAAGGAGGTAAGAACTCTCTGCATTCAGGACATTGATCCTCAAAGGCAAGCTCTCTTTTCATCTGCTGGATTATGTTGTAGACAACTATCGGTATCGACCTGATCTTACAGTTGAGATATATCCTTCCCTTTATCTCTTTGCCAAATTTCTGCCGGTTTGGGATGCCTGTGTAGAACCAACCATTCTTCCTGTTTGGGGCAGATAGAATTCTTTCCGCCTCTCCGGAGAGGCATTCCCTCTCCGTTTTCTGCAATGCTGCTTTGTAGAATGCTAATTTTTTTTTGATAGCCTGCTTCTTATCCGGGTGGATGGCACAATCAACCACATCAATAAGGTGAGAATCAAATTGGTAGTCAAAGCTGTACAGTGCGTAGAGTATTTCTTGGACCTCTTCAATATCATTATCAATCAGAAGATGAGTCTGTTCTTTTCTCTGCAGGTGGTGGATTAGTCTTTGTAGGATGAAGTTGATGTCATAGACAACATCTTTTTCGATAGCCATGGCCAGGAGAAGGCAGGGGTACTATAAAAATATTTGTTTTGTGGGAAATCTTGTCTTTTTGATTAGTGCACATTTTTTTCAATGCAAATCTTTTTAATTACAAACTATTTCCTTCAAGGGATGCATGAAAAGGAATTCGTTGGTCTCTGCAGGAGGCAACGGTATGACGAAAAGGACATTTCCCGTTTCAAGGCAGCTCTTGGACTAATTCGCAGCAGGTTGGTGAAAGAGAAACGGCTGGGTGGAGACACTTTCTTTGACCACAATATTCGGGTTGCTGCAATTCTTGCAGAAAACAAGTCTGCTCCGGAAATTGTACTCACAGGAATATTGCATGATACTCTGAAGTATGGGTTTGCTCAGAAAATCAAGGATGAGTTTGGGGAAGATATCTTGCATCTTATTGAAGGAATTGGGGAGATAAAGACGATCAAATCAAAGAACAAAGAGATGCAGGCGGAAGCACTGCGCAAGATACTTCTTACGACTTTGAAAGATGTCCGTGTTATTCTGGTAAAGTTAGCGAATAAACTTGATAATCTGCGCAGCATAGGCGTGCTTCCTGAGAAAGAACAAAGAAGAATAGCCGAGGAGGTTCTGGAAGTTTATGCTCCTCTTGCCTATCGATTGGGGGCAGAGAAAGTGAGGGTGCAACTGGAAGACCTGGCTTTCCGTACAATAAATCTTCGTAAATATCAGGAGATCTCTAATTTTTTGGAAGAATCAAGAGAAGACAGGGAGAAAGAGATCGAGAAGATAATCGAACTTGTGAATAGGATCTCTGTTGGGAAAGTTGATATATTAAAGATCAAAGGCAGACCAAAGCACGTCTATAGTATCTACAAGAAAATCATACAACGGAAAGTGAAGTTGGATGAACAATACGACCTTCTGGGGATGAGGGTGATAGTGCCGGAGATAAAAGACTGTTATACTTTGTTGGCATTATTGCACGAGAAATTCACTCCAGTGGAAGGGCGGCTGAAAGATTATATTGCCAATCCTAAGTCTAACTACTATCGTTCTTTGCACACCGGAGTTAAACTGCCTAATGGCAAACAGCTGGAGATCCAAATCAGAACTCCTGAGATGGACGAATTTGCAGAAGAGGGATTGGCTGCGCACTGGCGCTATAAAAGAGTGAAATCTGACCAATTCTTTGAAAAGAAAGTGGCTTGGCTGCGCAACGTGTTGGACATGCGCAGGGAAAGCAAGGACAGCAGCGATTTCATCGAGGCGGCCAAAGTAGATGTATTTGGAGACAAGATCTATTGCTACACTCCAAAAGGAGATGTCAAAGAACTGCCTGTTGGAGCGACGATTCTGGATTTTGCTTTTTTAGTGCATGAAGAAGTGGGTAACCACACGGTCGCTGCTAGGGTGAACGGCAAGTTTGTCCCTTTACGTCATAAGCTTGCTCTAGGTGATGTGATAGAGGTTATCACAAACAAGAACCAGCGTCCAAGAAGGAGTTGGTTGAAGATCGTACGCTCAGGAAGAGCCAGGCAGAAGATCAGGAAGTCCCTGAAAACGCACGAAAAGCTTGCTCCTACCTATTTCCGTCTGCCAAAACCGCTAATCAAGGAAGAGCAAGGGGTGCTGGTTGAATCTTCTGAATTCCCAAAAGCAGTCTGTGTCTTGGCAAAATGCTGCCTCGCGATCCCTGGGGAAGGTATTGTCGGGATTGTTACAAAGAGGAGGGTTGTTTCCGTGCATAGGAAAGACTGCCGTTCTGCTCTACGTACAACGGAGAGATGGGTGCCGGTGAACTGGAAGAAGAAATTCAACCAGAAAATCCGTTTCTACGTGCAGGCTAAAGAGAGGAGTGGCCTGTTAGCAGACTTACTTCATACAATCGCGGCCGCCGGCTTTGAGGTGAAAGGAGCAAAGGCAAAACTGATCGACATACAGCATGCTGAATGTTCATTCTTGGTGATCCCAAAAGATCTGGAAGAACTGAAGAAGCTGGTGGAGAAAGTGAAGAAGGTAAAAGGGGTTACAAGGATTTTCTTTGACTAGATTTAGTTAAATCCAATAATTTTTGGTGATAATAATTTTAATGACGACAATTTCCTAAAAACTATGCTTTAACTAGAACTATTTCGGCACCTTCTAGAAACTCTATTCAAAGTACGTATTAAGTTTCCCTGAGGAAAATATGGGCAAGCCGCTCGTTCGACCGAGCCCGGCTTGTATTATTCAGCATAATAGAAATGATTAACTGGAATGGCTCGGGCTTGAACTTCTATCTTACGAATTGAACAATCTCACTCACCCCATGGCAGTGGCCTGCTAGCAAGCGTAGTCGAGTCACTCCGTTCGTGCCTTGCCTGTCGGCAAGCTTCGCTAGCTTGCATGTCACTCCCATATTTTCCCACCCAACTTAATACGTACTATTCAAAGAAAGATAAAAAAAGTAAAAGATTAAGCTTCACGCTTTGCCTGATATTGTTCAGGTGCTTGTTTGAACATATCAGTTGTCACAACTTCTTTTCTCCAGAAATCAACTACTGCTGGTTTATGATCTTTTCTTCCAACAGCCCAATGGTAAAACTCTTTGTCTTGACCCGGAAGTTCAAGATTAAATATTCTTACACATCGATCAATTTCAGGTAAGTCATGATTTAATCCAAATGCATTTTGCCTAGTAACATTCTCAATTCTTACATCTGAACCAGAGGCAGCAAACAATGCATTATAAGCATCAATCACTTTGTTTCCTTGCTCTTCAACTTCAGGAGACACTCTATATTGAGACATACATCTCATGGTTGGAACATATGCACTTAACACAGTGGTCTCACGAGCAAGAGTAGTTGCAATTGGATTATATATGCTTGAAGCTCCTCGCTCAGTCTTGTCAACAACAATTCCTAATCCAACCAATCCAATTCCCAATTCTGCATCTTCAGCCGCCCTAGCTACATTTTCAATAGTCAAGTCTTGCTTAACGGTTGCTGGATCTCTTGCAACTTGTGAAACTGCCACAGTTAATGGATCAACTCTAGGTGATATTACAGCAGCTGGTTCATTTGGATACCATACACCATCAGAATTAACTGCAGTTCGTACAGCTTGCCCAAGACCAAAAACATCATGGGAATAGAAATCATGTAATTGTCTAATTGCATCAGTTACTCGGTCACTAGAATTCAACTGAAGTGTTCTAATATGATTAAAATAATTTGTTAACTCAGAAGTTTTACCATAATATCCTTCAATTGGATGTTCTTCAAGTGGCAATCCAGTATCCGCTAAAGCTTGTCCTGCAACAGAAAGCATACCTGTTTCCATTCTTTGCATGGCTTCTCTTACTTGTTTATCTATAATCTTAAAAAATGTTAAATTGTCAACGTCTGGCATTTTGTTTTACCTCATATGATTTTGTTGTTTCACTCTAAAAATGTCAAATTATTTATAATTCTTTCGATTCATGTGTGACCCCGAAGTAGCAACAACAAAACATCAAAAAATAAAATAATTGAAGATTGAGAAACCAAATCCCTGCTCGTGCTGTGGGGTGCCTCATCACGATGCTACCCGTTTGAAACTGCGTATAATTCGGATGTTAGGCAATTAACTTGATCATGTCCACCATCCTGCAACTGTATCCCCACTCGTTGTCATACCAGGCGACTATCTTCAATGTTCTCTTGTTTACGACACTAGTCAACTTAGCATCAAATATGGTGGAATGATGATTGCCAATAATGTCTGATGATACAATCTCTCTTTCTGAATAATCAATGATACTTTTCATCCTTCCTGCGGCCGCTCTCTTGATGAGATCGTTGACCTCTTCTGCGGTCACGTCATTTTCGGTCTGGATGGTGAAATCAGTGACACTACCATTAGGAAGAGGGATCCTGAAAGCAGAACCTCTAATAATTGGAGTTTCATCACCTGGAAATTCATATTTACTAAGTAACTCACGAACTTCCAGCTCAACCAGATCGAGCAACTCATCATCATCAACCATGTCACACTTATTCATGAACACAGTGATCCTGGGAACACCGACCTGACGCGCCAACAGGATATGCTCTCG
>CAZWBB010000017.1:0-45813 GCA_964632045.1 uncultured Methanosarcinales archaeon
GGAATTGAAGATAGCCAAAGCCAGATGGACGTTGTATCTTGTGATGATCGGATAGGCATTGTTGAGCTGTATCATTGTGGAGACGAAGTTCCCTAACCTGCATCTGGCTCCGGCGAAACATAATCTTGTCCATGCCAACATTAACAGGTACAAATCAAAGAAGAAGGCTCTTATCCTGAAGAATGCCATTAAGGCGGCCCGTAAAGAAACCAAGGATACCTACCATTTCATCCTGGTTGATCTTCCGCCATCGAACGGCCATTTTGCCGTCAATGGAGTGATGGCAGCAGATTCAGTAGTACTTGTACTGGATCCTGGACAGTTCTCATTAGAGGGAATCGATACTTTTGCCAATGTCTTCCGTTCTTACTGCAAAAACTTTGGTTTCAAACCGGAGGTTTCCTTAGCTTTGATAAACAAGTGCCAGTGGTCACTTAATCCTTTCAAGAATCGCGGCAAGGAAATTGCTAAGAAAACTGCGGAGAAGTTGGAGGTGAAGATGCACATGATTCCTTACTCCAGGCACATCCATGAAGCGCATGCCAAGAGTCTGCCTATATCCCATTATCATCCAAAGAGCAAGGTTGGCCTGGCTTACCTAAAGGTGGCGGAATCGCTTGTAGAAAGCTAAAATGGACCTACAAAAAGAATTGGACGAGAACCAAGTGCTGTTATCAATATTTTCTCAACAGTACTATAATGAATGCTTGTTTCAAGTTGTGAAAGTATTGCAGCGGCAGAAAGTGTGTTTCATCTCATTGAATAAGACCTCATCTTCATTGGAGAAAGCATTCAAGATACATCATCTTTCAACGAATGATTTTTTCTTTATCGACGCTGTCTCGCAGGGACTTGGACAGGAAAAAGAGGCAGATAATGTGGTATTCGTCTCTTCCCCGGCCGCTTTGACAGAATTGGGGATAGCAATCACGGAAAGCCTGAAATCAGGATATTTTGATGCTGTTGTGCTGGACAGCCTTTCTACCTTGGAGATCTATAAACTGGGAGCAAGAGCGGATAAGTTTGTCTCTTATGTAACTGGAAAGATTAGGGCGGGAGAAGAAAGTGGTATGCTCACCTGTTTGGAGGAAGATATGGGTTCACCGATTGTCAAAAACGCTTCCCTTTATGTAGACAAGGCAATAAGGTTCACTCAACTGCAGCAGAGGGCAGAGAAGAAAAAAACTGCAATTAAAGCAGTAGCCGGAGTTGTATTACTTGCATTGTTATCGATGTCCTTTTTTGTATCGCCTTTAAGTACGTTCAACCAAGCGACTGGGTTTAGTATTCTTAGTAGTGGTTTAACAAAAGTGGATCCTATTTTCATCTCATCGGCAATTTCCATGTTCCTCGCTCTTGTCGCAGCTTCCCTTTTTGTCCATAAGAACCGAAGGATTGCTACAGTGGCGGTGGGGCGGTTGCTACAGATCAGGCCAACGAAAAGAAGCGCTGCCACAGTAAAGAAGAACGTAAGAAGTAAGCTGAACAAATGGTTCAAAGGAACTTGATCAGCAGAATCTAGTTATATTATCCGTAGTTGCGTCAAAATATTTTTCTCCTCGTCTTACTTTGCTTTGACGGGAGAAAAAGACTCTTCCGAGCATCCCTCCGCCTGTCGTATTCGGTCTGTTCTCAGCCACGTTGCACTCTCCCTACGTTACATACTTTGGTCGGGTCGACGAACAGGCGCCGCATACGAATAAGTGTGTTTCTAGTATCTCTAATATCCCTTGCTGCCCTTCCTAGTGTCTGCCAAATAATATTAATTAACTATTAATTAACTAATATCTTCATATTAAACTGGGGAGTGGTAAGAAATGTTTTTAATCAGCAAGACAATCATCCTATGCATGCCTAGAATACTCTCTACTGGAAAACAGTTTGTTCTAACCATCAGTCCGGAGATCATGAAGGTTATGGGTTGGAAAAAAGGTACGGAGGTGATTCTAAGTAAGGTTCCTGGAGAGAAGATGGTCTATCTGGAGGAGATCAAGAGGAAGAAAAGATGAAATGGATTAACTTCACAAAAAAGGCGCAAGGAGCGACAGAACTGCTGATTGTGTTAGCAGTTGGTCTGGCTATCTTACTCGTTTTTATCGCCCTCAATTTTGATGTGCTGACTTCTTCAGAAAGGCAGTTACGCTATCGCCAGGCCAGAGCTGTTGTTGACGATCTGGCGGATGCTGCTGAACTTGTCTATCAGCAAGGAGTAGGCAGCAAGACGAGAGTCTATGTTTCTATGCCAGGTTCAGTTGAGACTGTTACTGCTTCAAACAGAACCATCGCGGTAAAGTTTAGCAATAGTGATGACACCGTCTACCGCACTCTTGAATTTGATGTTAATGGTATAATCTCAGGAGATGAAGGTTCATACTGGTTTTGTTTAGAATCCACTGAAGATGGCATCTGTACGATGAGCAGTTGCTCTGTTTGCGGGAATAGTATTACAGAAGGCAATGAAGAGTGCGATGAGATAGATTTGGATGATGAAGTCTGTTCTACCCGTGGTTACGATTATGGGAATCTCTCTTGTAGCAGCGATTGTACATTTGATCTTGCTGAATGCAAGAATCTTCCCGATACAACTCCTCCCTCTTCGATTACTAACTTAGACAATCAATCTTCGGGAACTAGCTGGATCTTTTGGAACTGGACTAATCCAGGGGACAGCGATTTCAGTCAGGCCATAATTTTCGTCAATGGAACAAATGAGGCTAATACTACAGATAACTTTTATAACGCAACTGGATTGACACAAGGATCAGATTACATAATTAACGTTCACACCATAGACACAAACGGAAATGTCAATGATACTGACGTTGTTGATACTGTTTCCCCTCTAACTCCTGGGGGAGAAGATGATGGTGGTTGTGCTAGCTATGCTACAATTTTGGCATATTACGATTCTGGGAGTGGAAATAAACCTCTCTTCAGGATATGGAACGGAACCGATTGGTCTGCAGAAAACACTTCCAACAGTGTGGGGGGGAAGGATAAGCATTACTACGTACTGGAATCATCTTCCAACAGGACGGAGACAATTTTGGCAGTCCAGGACGCAAACAAGGATATCAATGTGCAGATCTGGAATGGGACTGTGTGGGATGGGTTGACTGAATTTTCATCAGATTGCGGTGTTGTAGATACAAGGACAATGGACATTGCTTATGAACAAACTAGTGGGGATGCTTTATTTGCATTTGTTGATAATAATGATCAAGAAGTTCCCCGCTATGCTCTTTGGGATGGTTCCAGTTGGAGTGCAGAGGCCAATGCTCTCTCTTTGGGAGGTGATGATATTAAATGGACTCTATTGGAGGCCAAGCCAAATTCTGATGAGATCATTTTGATCAACCTAGATGGCGATGAAAGTATCTGGACTCAAGTGTGGGACGGTTCCTCCTGGGGGAACAAATTACGATTAGAGTCAGATACTGATGAAGAAGACTATCAGCAGTTTGATATTGCATACGAACAATCAAGTGGGGAGGCAATGGTTGTTTGGGTAGATGAGGACAGCAACAAACCCCGCTACAGAACTTGGGATGGTGACAGTTGGAGTAGCGAAGCGGCAGCAAACAGTGTCGGTTCAACGGAAATTTACTGGATCAAGTTGGCTGCCAAACCGGACTCTGATGAAATTGCTATGGTCACTCTTGATTCCGGAAGAGATTTAAATGCCCAGATTTGGGATGGCAGCAGTTGGGGAAGCAATACAGAGATTGACAGTAACATAGAGACCAGGTCGGAAAGGGCATATGACTTGGTGTATGAATCACAAACTAAGGACTTGTTGCTTGCTTATGGAGACAGAAATGATGATGTGCCTGTTTACTACACTTACGATGGCAGTTGGAGTAGCGCTAATGACGCACTAGATGTGGGAGCAGATCCAAAATGGGTTGTCCTGGCAGCAGATTCTACTTCAGATGAGATATTTATGATGATTGCCGATTCGTCGAGTGATATCTCCATTCAAAGATGGGATGGCGGCAGCTGGAGTGGCTATCGGGAACTGGAATCACAATCTGTGAAGAATGAACAGGCTTTTGACATTGCCTATGGGGGGGATTGTTCATGAAAAGAATAATTCTCTTCACTGTACTTCTACTGATGACAGCAATGGTATCAGCAGAACAATCCACCATTACCGTGAATGGAGAATTGTCAACAACCAAAGCTGGAATTATCTTTGAAACCAACATGATCCAGGATGTTACAGGAACGGACCTCTATTTCCTTGGTTTTTTTGAAAAACAAAATAATGAGATGGTGATGCTATGGGCTGATAACGGGAGAGGGGGGATTTTCGAAAGAGCAGCAGCTGGGATTACAGGAGCCTGCTCAGAAGCAGAAGATTCATTTTATGATCAGAAGCAGGTGGAGGCAGTCGCTGAAAATGAATATTGCCTACTCACTAGGGACCGCAGAAAATACGTCTCTCTTACCATAACTACAATTTCTGAAGATTACAGCAGCCTGACAATTGATTGGCAGCTTGGTGAGGTGGAAAGAACATTATCTGAGGAGGAAGAGAGGCTGCTTGCAGAAGAACAGGAAGATGATAAAGATGATGATGGAGATAGGGAAGATGATAAGGTTGTAGAATCAGGGGAAGGTGAAGTGTCAGGTGAAGTGTTAGGTGAAGATGGCGCGAAAACGGAAGCGATGGAGCTGGTAAGTGGAGAAGAGGTAGCAGGAATTGAAGAAGAAAGTGGAAGTTCTTTTGACAATTATTACTTCCTTTTTTTACTTGATGCGATAATGTTGCTGCTTATCGTTCTACTATTTAGAGAAATCCTCCGGCCGAAAGGGATAACGCTAAAAGAGGCGGCGTTGCTTCAATACAGGAAGCGGCGACGCAGTAGAACGAGTGAGAGGAAGGCAGGGAAAAAGGAAGTAACAAGAGTGACTTTGTGGGGAAGGAAAGAGAAGCTGACCACTTCTAAAGAAAGAGCGATGCTTGAAAAGAAAGGAGAAGAAATGCTCAAATGGATGGAGAAGCGAAGGAAGAAAGATGGCCAGAGCAAATAGAAGAGCCCAGGCTACTGCCGATTTTCTGATAGTGGTTGCAGTAGTTATGATTGTATTCCTTTCAATCGTTGGGATGATTCAACACAAGAATAACTTTACGATGCGGGAAAAGGCGAAAATGCAAGCCAAGGCAGTGTGCGACAGAGCCGCTCAGGAGATCAACAGTGTCCATCTTGCGGGCGATGGTACAGGGAAGACATTTTTCCTCCCGCAGAGGCTTAAGGAAAATACGAATTATAATTTGCTTGTTCATCCAAAGAGTCATATTGTAGAAATCCGCTGGGATTCCTTTGGAGAGGATAAACACTATACCTCACCATTGATAACCTCTAACATCACTGGGACATTGAACAACATTTCTGGCAGGGTAGCTCTCTTTAACAACAACGGCCAGATTACAATTGGATGACTAGAAAATGCCATTCATAAGAAATAGGAAAGGACAACTATTTTCAATGGACTTAGGTGTTGCCATAGTTACTTTCCTTTTCATCCTGCTGGCTTCAATCTATCTCTACAACTACGTTTTTGAAGGGATACTGATTAGGGAAGAAAGAAGTGATCTGCTTAGGGTCAGTCACTATCTAACGTCCTCACTGTTACAGACTCCCGGGAATCCCGCCAACTGGACGGAGATTTCAGATGGTCGGTTCAATACAGGTAACATCTCCTCGTTAGGCCTGGCCGTGCCGTCAAATCTGCAGTACGGCGATCTACAGGAGAGAGGAAGTACGGCAGCTTTGAAACAAGCGGGTTTGTATGTCTTACATGAGAGTAAAGTAAGCAGACTGGCCGACTTAGATAGTACTAAGAACGAAACCCTGGCAAAGTTGCTGGGAGCAGCTGGTTACCATTTCCACATCTCTTTCGATAAATGGAACGGTAGCGACTACAATACAGCATATGGAGTTGGTACTGAACCGGTAGGTGCGACACATGTAGTACGCATAGATCGAATGGCCATAATCAATGATACCCGGACACATGTTGTGATAAAGGTATGGCAGGAATGTCTAGTTAGGCCTTGTTAAAATGATGAAGAATAAAAAAGGGTTTGTATTCACCATCGATTCAGTTTTAGCTCTGCTTACCGCTCTTGCTTTGATAGGAGCGGTCCTCTTCCTGATGCGGCAGCCAGCTCTTCATTTCAATGAACAGTCACTGGAGGGATTTGCTAAAGCTGCACTGGCCGTTCTGGAGAAAGATGGGACGCTTAAGGCAGCTGTAGAAACAAACTCCAGTTCTGCCATCGGCGCTTACCTGAACAGTTACCCTCAACATCTCTGTGCTTCAGTTTCTATTAAGAACACCAATAAGAACATTGTGCTGCCATCTATAAATAAGATCAATTGCAGCAGTTCGAGTAATAAACTTTACACCAGAAGAGTCTTCATTGCCAACTCTTCAACATATTATGCAGAAATGAATTCATGGTACAATGAATAAAAAAGGTTTCATCTTCACAACCAGTACGATTTTGCTATTTTTTTCGGTTTTTGTACTGGCAAATGTCTTCCTTGATCGCACAGAGGAGTTAAAGCACACAGTAGTAAGAACCAGTGTGCCTGAGAAGATCCGATACGTCGAGGATGACATTGTTAGTAACATCTACACGGAACTTCTTCCTTTGAATGTAAGTATCGAAAGGAATGGCGGTCTGCTCACAATTAATTTCTCAGAAACGATTTACCTGCAAAACAGCAACCATTTTGATGCAGATATGCAGCCATATAAAACTTTTGTAGAAGGCAATTATGCAAGTCTTTTGAACCTTAACATAACCCTCATCAATTTCAGTGCTAACTTAACCATCGAACCTTACAACTCAAAACTGGATTTGGATGAAAACAGTATTTACATTTACAATGATCCTACTCATCTAAACAAGATTACTTTATTATTAAAGACCGATGAAGCAAATTATGAGGGGTTGGAAGAAGAGTTCACAGTTGGTGATGTAAGTCTTGCTGTAATATTGTTAAATGAGACTGGTAGCATCATTTATGATGAGAGCAGTTCAGTTGATGAGACGATACAGAATAAATTAAAGTTTGTTCTTGGCGGTGGAAATAGTGTGCAGATTAGGTTTGGCAGCTTTGACAGCTACCCTGATGCGACCTTGGAGTTGACTACCGACATCTATACAGAAATAAGAGAATTTGTTTTGAAGTACACCGAACAGCCAGCCAAGACTGTATTGAAAGGCGGAAAAGTGGAAATCAGTAGTGTTATTGGGAATGTTTCCAGAAAGAGCGAAATAATCCTTGTTGAGGAATAACGACTAATGACATGGAGACTGACGAAGATGTAGTATCTGGTTATTTTTGGAGACTGACGAAGAAGAAATATTTATAAAGTTAGGACATAACCTCACTTAAGCGAAAATAAAAGCAGGTGATGTAAGTATGGTTTATGAGGGAATTTGGGCAGCAATTACAAATATTACTAGTGGTTTTTCCCCTTTGATGTGGCTCTCCTTAGCGCTTGCAGTCATACTTGTTGTTTTGATTGTTATTATAATCCTAAGAAATTTTGTTTATGGAAGAAGAAAATGTAGTCTGAAAGGCAAACTTAAATCTAAAGGATTAGAGTTAGTTTACGATGCTCAAGAAAATAAGTTCATATTATTTCTACGCCGACTATTTTGCGTCAGGAAAGAAGAGAGCGATATTGACAAAGTGGTAGCGAAGCTGCAGGGGATTATTGATTCAGAGAAAGAACTCAAATCAGAAGAACGTACACTTACCCGGAGAATTGAAGAGTTATACAAGAAAACAAGACCTTTAATAAAAGAATCTCCCTCATTCAAAGTTAGCAAAAAGAAGCAAGTGTCAGAGCTTGATGAAGAAACTAGAAAAGTCCTCTTGATCACAGATGAGCTCTTGGAGAAGCTTCCTGCAGGAGTAATTGATGAATTTGTCAATTCTAAAGATTTTGAAACATATCAACAAGTAGTATCGAAAGCGAAAGGGGAGAAAAAGTAATCTGGCATAAAATGGGATTGTTGGATAAAGCTGTGAGGAAAAATCATCCAGGGAACACTTCCTCGGGCAACATTAAAACTTTTCTGGATCGAGTATATGAGCAGGTTCAGAGGGGAAAAAGTGTCTCATTGAATGACATCGCTCTGAAACATAAGATTTCGATAAAAGAGGCGGAGAAATGGTCAAAATTATTGCAGCGGCAGGGTTTGGTTGAGGTGGATTACCCCGCCGTAGGGGAAGCTAATGTCTCTCTTATCGAGGAGAAGAATGAAGCAATAGAAAGGAGTACAGACGATGGGAAAAGCGATAAGAGGGCAGGCAGTGATAAGATAAAAAAATTGGTTGTTTTTGCTTTGATATGTCTGGTCGTTGCCGGTTTGGCGATTTTTATGATGACAAAGGTTGTCTAGAATGGTAGAAGAAAATAGAATGGAAATCAGGGAGGGGGGTAAGAAGCTGGCAAGCTATGAAATCGTTGCTGATAATGTGCCAGCTACTGTTACAATTTTCGTCCCCCCCGGGGAGGTCGTTCCTACATACTGTCTTTCTTTGCCGAAAATCGGAGAGGGAACTAAGGCTTTGCTCAATGAGACGCAGGATGAGCTGACTGATAAAGTGCCTTTGGAGATTGAGGGAGTAAGTGATGCCAAGAAAATTGAAGCTGTGAAGAATGAATTCTATCAGGAGATCGTACATGCTCTGAAGCGAAAGTTGCCTAAACAAAGCGAGAAAGACATCGCTATCCTGGCTGGCGTACTATTGCATCAGATGTATGGGTTGGGCAAGATTGACGTGATCATGGCTGATGACAATCTAGAGGAGGTTACGGTCAATGGCGCACAATTCTCTTTAGGAGTCTATCACAAGAAGTTCGGTTGGTGTAGGACTAATGTGAAGTTAAAGAATGAGGATGAGATCTACAATCTTTCCAGCCAGATCGGTCGGAAAGTAAACCGGGAGATAAATAACCTCAACCCGATGATGGACGCTCATCTTTTGAGTGGAGACAGGGTGGCCTCTACCTTATTTCCTATCTCTACTGCTGGTAATACGATCACTATCCGAAGATTTTCCAGAAGCCCCTGGACCTTGGTCCATCTGATAAGCCCTCAATACAAGACACTTTCCCCTGAAATGGCCGCTTTATTGTGGCTAGCTCTGCAGTATGAACTCAATGTTTTTGTTGTGGGCGGGACTGCTTCGGGGAAGACTTCCCTTCTATCGGCGTTGTGTGCTTTCATCCCTCCTAAACAAAGGATACTGAGCATAGAGGACACTCGTGAAGTGTTCCTTCCTGATACTTTACATTGGAACTGGGTGCCTCTGACCACGAGGACGGCTAATCCTGAAGGGAAGGGGGAGATTGCCATGCTTGATCTGATGATTTCTTCGTTAAGAATGCGTCCTGACCGCATCGTTGTGGGAGAGGTACGTCGCAAGGAGCAGGCAGAGACGATGTTTGAGGCGATGCACACAGGACATGCTGTCTACACCACTTTTCACGCGGACAGCGTTGAACAGACAAGAAGAAGACTACTGGAGCCGCCCATTGCTATCCCTTTGCTGCAAGCGGAGAGTCTGCAGCTGATTGTAGTACAGTTCAGAGACCGTAGGAAAGGTCATCGGCGGACTTTGGAAGTAGCGGAAGTTCTCTCTGGAAATAGGGAGAAGTTAGGGATCAACTACCTTTACAGATGGCGTCCTCGTACAGATACTTTTGAAAAGGCTAACGAGAGCATTCGCCTTTACGAGGATCTGAACCTGCACACCGGGATGACACCCCAGGAGATTGAAGCCGACCTCAAAGAGAAAGAACTGATCCTTAAGTGGATGGTTAAGAAAGATATCAAAGATGTAGATAAAGTTGGGGCAGTACTAAGGTTATATTATGGGGACAAACGCACACTCCTGGATATCATAAACAGTGGGAAGCTGCCGGGAGGACTATTTGATGCCTAAGAAGCCGCCTTTGATGATTCTCCCTTCTGGGATCTCTAGAGTTCTGGCCAAACCTTTTTACGGGGTAGGCAATAAACTAGTTGCTCTTGTCCCTGGAATCGAATATGACTTAAGGCAGTCAGATCTGCAGATGTCAGGGGAGGAGTATATATCACGATCATTAGTCAATGCTCTTTTCATGTTCTTCCTTTTCCTAGGGTTGCTGATATTTCTCTACTTAATGCAGCAGCAAGCCTTGTTTCAGGCTATTAGAAAGGCATTACCCTATAGTGCAATGATATTCCTACTCTTTTGTATTTCACTTTTCCGCTACCCTAAAGTCTTGGCGGGGAAGAAAGCGGAACAGGTAGATAAGAACCTTATTTTCGCTCTGAAAGATCTCCATCTGCAAATTAGTTCAGGAGTCACTTTGTATAATGGTCTGGTTAATGTTTCCAAAGCAGGTTATGGGCAGACTTCCATGGAATTTAGTAGAGTAGCTAAGGAAGTTAGTGTAGGGCTACCTATAGAAAAGGCCCTTGAGAAGATGGTCGTTCGTTCCAAATCAGAATTCTTGAGAAGGACAAACTGGCAGCTGATCAATACTCTAAGAGCTGGAGCATCTCTGGAAGCAGGGTTGCGGATATTAATTGAAGATTTGTTGGTAGAGAGAAGAAATAAGATCCGAAGTTATATCGCTGAGCTTAATCTTTGGATCCTCATCTATATGTTTTTTGCGGTAGTGATTCCGACAATAGGCAGTACTTTGATGATCGTCCTTTCCAGCTTTGCCGGTTTTGCCCCCACTCCCGGCTTTTTTATCTTTTTTATCTTTGGTTGTCTATTAGTACAAATAATCATCATCGGCTTTGTCAAATCGAGAAGACCGGTAGTTAATATGTGAAAATATGTGAAAAAATGCGAAAACTCTTCATCGCCCTGGCTCAAATCGCACCGAAATGCTACTGGAAGCATTTCAAGCAGCAGTTGATCTATGCGGGAGAGACAACTGAAGTAGAGATATACCTCGGCCGTACTACTTTAGTATCTCTATTGTTCGCTTTGATCGTCTTATTTTTCCCTTATGGGTTGAGAATTGAATTTTCGATGCTTTATCCCGTACTAGCTCTGTTCACTTTCCTTCTGATACAATTTTTATTCTACTTGCTGATATACTTCAAAGTTGAGGATAGGGCCAGGAGGGTAGAAGAATTCTTACCGGATGCTTTGCAGCTAATCAGCACTAATCTACAGACGGGGATGACTCCGTTTAAAGCTCTGAGGTTAGCTGCTAGGAAGGAGTTCGGCCCTCTTTATGGAGAGATAAGGTTTGCTACTTCCAAAGCTTTTGGCACCGAATCATTTTCTGATTCTCTACAGACAATAGGGAAGAGAGTAAAGTCAGAGACACTGCAGCGGGCTCTTGACCTTTTTACCACGGCTATGCGAGCAGGAGGTCATCTTTCCAAGCTTCTTGATGATCTAGCTAAAGACATTGAAGAGAATCGCAGTCTAAAGAAAGAGTTGGTGACGAATACCAAAACGTCAGTCTCATTCATCATGTTCTCGGTGATTATCGGCGCTCCTCTATTGCTGACAATTTCTATTGAGTTTCTTAAGTTCATGGTTGATCTGAAAGCCAAGACAGGCACGATGACAGGTGGTTTTGGCATGGGGATGCTAGCTGGGGAGATTTTGATAACTCCTGACTTCATGTTTGGTCTATCTGTAGCGATCTTAATATTCACTTCGATATTGGCCAGTATTTTGTTAGGTGTTCTTACAGAAGGCAAGATCAATTACGGGTTCAAGTACGCTCCAGCCGTGGCCATAGGCAGCTTTTTAGTCTTCCTGATCATGCGTTATGTGGTGGGAAATTTCTTTGCAGGGATATTGTAGAGTTACGGGCTCCGTAGAAATGCTTACTTCGTCATTTTCAATGACTACGTATTGCCGTGGCTGCTCGGCTTACTTTTAAGACGAGCCTCACGGACGCCACATCTTGGCAATAACAGCATTTCTACGGAGCCAGAGTTACGGAAAACTTTATATATCCAAGGACAATCCAAAGTTTTGTATAAAAGAGGTGATAGGAGTTGGTAAAGAAAAAAGTTTGTAAAACCCCTCTGGTCGATCATAGGGTTGGTAAGTATGCTTTTATTTTCGGTGTACTGATCGCTTTAGTCTTGGGAGTAGCTTCCCATTACATGGGAGCTTATTTTGCAATGTGGTTGTCTTCATTGCTGGTGATTCTTGGACTGATTGTAGGCGTACTGAATGTACCAGTGAAAGAAATTAAGGATTTCTTGCTGTATGTTGTTGTACTGGTAATTGCAGCAGGGATGGGTTCAGCCAGTGATACTTTAGCTAGCGTTGGAGCGATTGGCGTGTTGTTAAGTGGCGTGTTTACCCAGCTACTGGCGTTTGTAGTACCTGCAGCAATAATTGTCGCGCTTAAAGGCGTGTTGTCAATAGTGCAGGAATAGGAGGTGAAATAGATAATGGATAAAAAAGCACAGGGTGCGACTGAGTACCTGATAATTCTGGCCGTAGTAATAATCATTGCTTTGATTGTCGTTGCAGCAATGGGGGGAATTCCTGGGATAGGGACAGGAGTTAAGTCAAGGGCATCTGCTTCATTCTGGCAGACAGCTGATGTAGCGATTCCTGCCTTTGCAGCAGCATCGGGCACAAATGATGTTAATCTTACGGTGAGGAACAACATTCGTAATGCAATTTCCAGTCTTACTGTTTCCCTGGAAGGGACTGCTTTGACTTGCGCAGCAACCAGTCTTAATCCAGGCCAGGAGACGCATTGCTCTCATACTAGTGTGGCTAGTGGTTGTACAGGAGGAGGAGGCTTTAGTTATGATGTGAGTATCACTTACACCGATGATGAGACTAGTGCCTCATACACCTTTACTGGTGATGGGAACAAGTTAGAAGGAACGTGTGCTACGTAAGTTTTTTTTTCTTTTCTTCATTGTGATTCTGTCAAGTGTAATCCTCCTACATATCTTCTTCACCATCATCATGGATGTATATCAACTTGTTTCTAGAAGGCCCGCCAGCAGTTCTTCTCGGATTCAGCATTCTTGATATCTCATCTGCAGTATCTCTGTTTGTAGTGCGGATAGTGCACCCTTCTACGTAGAATATTGTTGCGAAATTAGTCAATGGATTAGGTTGCTTATTTTCAAGATACTCGCCGTGCAGAGTGAATTCTGTCCACAGGGCATTTCCAACCGAGATAACATGTCCATGGATGGTTAGATTTGCATTCCTGGCATCATGACAGAGATTCCAACCAACGTCACCTTCAACGGTTACCGTCAGTGGATTCTCCTCAGTTCCGGTAAAAGCGCTGCCCAGGTAGTTGACCTTTGGAAGCTGCTTTAGGTCAAGAAGAAAATTGTTATTGCCATCATCGTAAGAATTCTGGATCAACCTGGAAAGGAAATGTCCCATAGCAAGCCGAAAATAAATTCCTGGTTTGACCAACCGGACAAAAGTATTGATATCTTCCGGTGAAATAATCTCTGGGAGCATCTTTTTTGTGAACTTCTTTATGTATTTGATGTCTTCATACTGGAGGTACTTCTTGTATATGGGATCAAGATTTGGATTTATGATGATTTCTTTCTCTTCTTCTACTTTCTGAGGAGAATATTTTTTGGCTAGGTCGTCGATACCTTTTCCTTTTGTTATTGCTGTTCCCATTCTCTACCGTTGCCTTCCGTCCCTCTGCAAGGTGTAATCTGCGATAACCTCTTCTTTACCTTTATTGATAAAGATGATCTTGTTGCCTGACTTCTCATTAATATCTTTCTCTGGTACCCAAACAAGACTTGGTACATCTGCAATGAATCGTTTAAGTGTCTTTTTGTTTGATGTACGAAAGGTTGAATTGGTGGCACCCCAGCCACAATTATCTCCAGCTTCCCCCAGAACTGTGCACTGGCATCCTTTGATCCCTTTAAAGCTTAGCAGGCCAATGTCTCCTTTGCAGGTGATAGTCGAAGTAAAGGCGCGAGTTCCAAACGAGCTGCCAGCGTCACCTTCTACGATGATTTTTGAATATCTGGCTCCCTGGCCGCAGCGGGTGCCAGCCGAGCCGTGCAGGTGTAAAGTACAATCCTTTGCTCCACAGCCGAAGAAATCACCTGCCCTTCCTTGGACTTCTGCCTTCAGGTACCGCGACTTGGCAGCAAAATGTTTTCCCACATCTTCATTCACCTGAACCTCAAGTTCCCTCGAACGAAGATTCCAGGCCAGATAATCGATAATGCTCACTGGGGACAGAGAAAACTCAGCATGTCCGTTGTTGCTACACCGATGGATTAAGGAGCTGATGAATTTTCCCGTGTTTGTTCTGTAAAGACTCTGATGTTCGTATTTTATGCTATAAACAAGGAAACTGTTGATCATCTGCGGTGTGATCACATCATAATGATCGCCTTTGAGCATGAAATCAGGCCCATGATACTTAAGATACTGCTCATAGTCTTCCCTAATCTGTGGGAAGTGGGGACTTGCAATAAGTTCTTTTTCCTCCTCTACTTTTGCAGGGGAGTATCCACTGACTAGGGCGTCGATTGATTTTGTTTTCTTGACCGCAGTGTGTAATTCCATCTAAGTGTCAGCCTCCGTAATTGCCCCCTAACTGATGCCTAAGATGCTGTTCTATTTAAGTCATTCGGGTAATCAGGGCAGAGTATTACTCATAATACATAAATGGCCTAAAATGGCGGTAAATTTATAAACTTGTCTAGAATAAGTAACACTCATGATTATTTACAATCCACACGACGAGGTCATCATTAAGGAGAGGATTGAACAAGCTAAGGAGTTACTGGAGCGGATCCCTGTAAAATACTGTTTCATTACCGGTTCTTTCCTCTACAAGCAGAGGTACAGGGACATTGACATTTTTGTGGTCTCAAGAAGCAAGAAGAAATTTGTTGTTGATAATCAAAAAGCCAGGATAACAGTGATCGATTTCAATGATTTATATTCCCTTTTCTATCACTCCATTTCCAAGAGTTGTATCGCTAAGAATATTCTTCCGGTGAGACAATTGAAAGTAACTCTTTCAGACTATTGGCAGGTTGTAAATGAAGCAGTTCCAACTTTACTAAATGAAAAAGATCAATATCATAAGAATATCCGCTTTCTTGTTCTTTATACTGAATATTTTAGAAGTGGAGATGTCTTAGATTCTTTCCAACTTGACCAAAAAATAAGACAATTTAAAGACTATAGAGAAATCTTAAAGTACGTTGACGCGACCGCTCCCAAAGTTTTAAAGATGAAAGCAAAGAGGTCTTACCTTAAGAGGTTCTTTTATACTCAAGCTGGTGTGTATAAAGATATTTTGAAATATGATGCCCAAAGATTTTTATATAGATTATCTCATAAGATTATTGGGAGTGCTTTGAATGGTTGATCCGGAATGCTTCAAGAATCATATTGAGGGGATGCTACCACAAGATTACAAATTAGAATTTCTAGGAGATCATAAATATTATGATAAAGTTAGAAAAGAGTTGGATTTGAAGAGAAGTAGCTACTAAGAATAATCCATCACCACTTCCTCCTCTCCAGTTTCATGGATAAAGATGATCTTGTTGCTGCATTTATTTCCATCAATCTTAGCAGGAACATTCTTGATCAGTTGCTGCAATGTTTTTTCTGAGCGTGTTTTGAACGTACAAGCAACCGTTTCCAACATGCGGTTTAGCAGGTTTCCTTCCAGATCATACGAGCAGCAAAAGGCGGTTCCGATTAAATCCAGATCTCCTCTAACAACGAAGGATGAAGCGCTTGCTTGGTTGGCGAAGAATCCCTTGGCGCTGCCATTGAGAGTGAGATCGATGTTGGTCGACTGACTAGCTGTGCTCATGCCCACATCACCATCTATCCTAAGTTTGAGTGTATTTCCTTCGCTTCCATACAGATTTTTGGCCAAGTTGTGGATCCCAAACAGGCCTTTTGTATTGAGTGTGAAATCATTATACCCTTCCCAATAGCTGTTTCGTATTAACATTGTTATGAATTTACCTGTATTTGTTTGGTAATTAGGATGTTTCTCGAGGGCTACTGTTAGTGGTAGGAATTTTTCGATCTCTTCCGGTGTGAGGACATCTTCGATGTAATCAATGTAATCATCATATAGGTCATTCAGATAATATTCATACTTTTTGAGCAGTTCTCTGCATGGTTCTTTGATGTTTCCCTCTGATTCTTCCTCAACCTTCCCTGGAGAGTATCCTCCAACAAAATCCTCGATTCCTTTTTTCCTGATGATTTGTGCTTCCATCCTCACATATAAATGTTCTCCATCAACTCCTCTCTACCGTCCGGATGGATGAAGAAGACTTTATTGTTCGCTTCCCTTTTGCAGTAAGCTAGGTCAGCTAACTTTTTGGCTGTACTGTACTGGGACGATTTGAATGTGCAATTGCCAGAAATCTGAGTAAAACCGAGTCTGATTCCAATTATGGGAGCTACATCAAGATCATCTTTCTCATACTCGCCGTGAATTGTAATGATTGAATTTTCCATACCATGACTAAGAAAATCTACATCTCCATTTACCGTCAACCTGCAGTTGAAAGCTTTGAATCCGAAAGAACCTCCGACATTTCCATCAATTGTCATGACAAGTGGATTTTCTTCACATCCCCAGAGGCAGGTTCCCAAAGAATCTATGGGGGGTATGTTTTTCATGGAGATTTTGAAATTGTTGTAGCCGCCCAGGTATGAATTCTGCAGGAGGCGGGAAGTGAACAATCCCATGGCCGTAACATTACGATTATCCTCGTGTATGAAATAGGTTTGCAGGAAAAGGTTGATTTCATCTGGTGATAATACTTCATCTACCCATCTCTCTTCCGGCCGTCGGGGAAAATCGACAATCTCTTTAAACCTCTTGTATTTCTTAAAGAGGCCTCCATAATCCACGGAGTCAGCTACTTTAATCTCATTTTCCTCTTCCACCTTCCCAGGAGAATATCCACTGACAAGAGTATCAATTCCTTTTTTCCTGGTTATTTCTGTTTCCACTATCTCACGCTCTCCTCTTCTCCATCTTCATGTATGTATGAAATTCTATTTCGTTTAATTGTGTCGTTCCAACGGAGCAGCTTGTCAAAAGTCCTTTTGTTGGGCGTCTTAAGATGGCATTTGCGGCAACGTGGAGAATTTTCCATATCCCCAAGAATAGTGAACGTGGACATCTCAGCAGAATGGGCAAAGTCAGGTCCGACATTTCCGTAGATGGTGACATCACAGAGACGGGCATTTGAGCAGAAATACTTCCCAACACTTCCTTCTACAGCAAGGTTGCATTTGTAGATGCTATTTGCACCCCACTCCCCCATATCTCCATACACATTCAGTCGCAGCTCTCTGTTTGGTAATATATTGCCGCTCAAGATGTGTCCCAGTCTTTTAATTCTGCTTTTAGTGTAGAGGTGGAAATCGTTGTTTCCTGCGGAGAATGAATTGTTTATCAACCGGGATACATAGACTCCCAGAAGGGATTCTCCATAGGGGGAAGCGATTTTCATAAAATTGTCAATTTCCTGTGGGGTTAGAATGTAATCCATCTCTTTGAATGGGATGTGATCTGTTCCAAGTATTCTAAACTCTTCTATCATGACCCTAAAATCATCAGCTACAAATTCAAGGTAATACTGCAGGGCTTCACTTATTATGTTGCTGATGGGTGGAATTCTTCTTTCCTCTTCTAATTTTTGTGGAGAGTATGCACTAACCAGATCATCGATTCCTTTTTTCTTTGTAACGCTCAAAGGAAACTTCTTTCTCTTTGGTGCTCCCTTGCAATGGATACCAGTATGCATCATTATTTTCCCCCCTTCGTAATATTTAATGAGCGATAATATAAAATTTTTGGAAATATAGAAAGTTTTATATATTATAATCCATTATAATTGGCTATAATGGCAGAGCTCAGATTGAAGATTACAAGACATGCCAAAGAAAAGATGATTATCCATGGTATAAACAAGGAGCAAGTGAAGAGGGCCATTCAATGGGGAGCAAAAAGCAGGCAGACAGATGGTTATTTGGCTTCCTACACCTATCTGAAGGTTGCTTACAAAGAGATAGGTGATAATTGTTATAAAATAAAGACTGTATTTGTAAAATGAAACGAAAAACATGTGAAGAATGTGGTGGGAGGATAGAAAGGAAGAAGGTAGAGTTCGCTGTATACGGGGAATCATTAGGTTTGTTTTCTGCAGAAGTGTGCACTAAATGCGGAGAAGAACTTTTTGATGATGAGACTTCTGACAGGATTGATGAAGTTGCTAAAAAGAAGGGCCTGTGGGGGCTGGAAGCCCAGACTAAAGTGACCAGGGTGGGCTCCTCTTACGCAGTGATCATCAACAAGAAGATAGCTGAGTTTATGGACCTGCGGGTAGGGGAAGAAGTACATGTCTACCCGGAAAGCAAGAAGAAGATTGTTGTGGATGTGTAGAGTGCTGTTATACTCAGATAATTTTCTCCTCCCTTCCATCCTCATGGATAAAAACGATTTTGTTGTAGGATTGTCTAGGAGTCTCAAAATGGGTGCCCACCTCTGTCGGAATAGCCTTAAGCATTTTCTCCAATGTTTCTTTATTTGGGGTCTTAAATGTACAGTTCTCAGCCTTGGCTCCTAATCCCTGGATGTGTAGAGCCTTTCCATGTAGTTGAAAAGTACAGTTCTTGGCTCTGTAACCAAAGGACATGTAAGTGTTTCCTTTGACAACGAACGTAGAATCTTCAGCACTCGCGCCGCATCTAGAATACGTATCTCCTTCGATCGTGAAATGACACTTCCTGGCTAGTCTGCCACACTCCCTACCTACGCTTCTTTTCACATGAAAAGTTGAGCCTCTTGCCCGGTATCCTAGATGATTACCCGCATAACCGCCGATTATAAACTTTGAGTTGCGGCATAGTTTTCCATATTCCTCACCAACATCTCCTGAGTTATCTACCTGGATATTTTCACATCCCTGAAAAGAGTCTCCATACAAAGGTCCTTCAATTTGAAATTCTCTTTCTCCGGAATAAGTGCTGTTGCGAATCAGTCGGTTGAAGAACGTTCCTCTCTTTTTATCAGTTGGAGTGACCTCGCTCAGCAGTAAGATTTCGTCCGCTGAGAGAACATCGTTGAGATTAGCAGCAGCTTCCATCTCCGGGTCTTGGACAACCTGTTGATACTTCTGCCATACTCTTTCTATTGTACTTCGGTAATCCTGCACTGAAGATGGGTTGCGCATAAAATTCTCTCTCTCCGTCCTGTGCTTCCCGTCATCGATATAAACAATCTTATTTTCCAAAGGAACTGATGCCAGCAGCTTTTCCAGCGTCCCTTTGTTGTCAGTCCTGAACAGACAGTTCTTAGCTCCCACAGCAAGATTTTTTTCCTTTACTCGGCCAAAGATGTCAAATGTAGAATCAGTCGCTGCCATCCCTAAACCTGTGCCAGTATCTCCATTCAATCGAAAACGGCCCCTTCTGGACCAAAATCCGACGTAATCCCCTGATTGTCCCTGCAGATAAAACCTTGAGGACTTGGCAATCTCCCCCAGATTATTCCCGACTTCCCCGTCAATCCAAAAATCACATTTTCTGGCATCCTGTCCGCAGGCATCGCCAACCTTTCCGACAATTTCATAAGTAGACCGATCAGCCATATATCCACAATTATGGCCTACTTCCCCCTTTATTTGATAGAAATTGCTCTTACCATGACTTCCACAATAAGATCCGGCAGTACCGTCAAGATAAAACTTGCAGTCCCTACCCGCGCTACCAAAATTTCCGGTAACTTTTCCTTTGACGGAGATAGAACTGTTAATGCAGTGGCCTCCGCATTCTCCTACTTCTCCTTCTACCCGGACATTACAATAATAGAGGAAGGAAAATATGTGTTCTGCTCTCCCCTCAAAGATAGCTTCCATATTGTGTATGCTCTGAAAATTGTAATCAGAGAGATCTCCCCTGTACCTTATCTTCCAGGGGAAGCGGGAATGGTACTCGGTAAGAAACCGTTTGAGGAACAATCCCTCACCGTTCAGGTCGAATTCAGTGATTTCAGCTTCACGTGAGTTCTGGATCAACTGCTTGAAAAATTCACTTGTCTTAGCTGCATAGCTTTTTTTGTTGCAGCACTGAGCAGTTGCCTGTAGGAAAGCACTCATCTCTTCCGATGAAAGAACTTCTGTTAGTTTTTCCAGATAATCCATACAATCTCCATACCCCTCTATCTTCAGGAATGTCTCATACTTCTCCCATAGTTCCTGGAAAGCTGTCTCTCCTATCAACTGAGGCAGTTTCTCTTCTTCTACTATGCCTGGAGTGTACTCTCTGACAAATTTATCAATACCGGATGTTTTTTTAATGGTTGTTTTGGTCATGAGTAGTCCTTTATCATCTCTTCGGAACCATCCTCTTGTATGGAGATTATCTTGTTTCCGGAGAGTGTGTCCCTGTATTTGTGTTTATGGATTATCTTAAGGAGAGTTTGCAGGGTTTCTTGATTCGGGGTCTTGAAGATGCAATCAGTAATTGGCTTGCCAAATAATTCTACTAATGAATGTTTCTCTAATTTTCCATGAAGTATGAAAGTGCAATGGGATATAAAATCTCCCAGGGAAATGGTATTGCCATGGACGGTCATCATGGAATTAGTTGCCCTGGAACCAAGGTTTTTGCCAGTATCTCCATCAATAGTCAACTTGAGAGGATTTTCTTCCTCCCCTTGGAAGCACATCCCTAATTCACTTAGGGGGAGGATATTTTTTGTATTGAGGTAGAAGTTATTATGGCCCGCTTGATAGGAGTTCTGGATTAGTCTGGATAGGAAGAGGCCCATCGCAATACAATACGCCTTATCTTCAAAAGGGAAGGAGGACTGTAAGTCTTCAAAAGGGATAGAAGCCTGCAAGAAAAGATTAATATCATCCGGAGACAGGATTTCATCGATAAATTCTACATCTAGACTTCTAGGACAGAATGTTTCTACGTACTGCAGGTATTTCTCAAACAAAGGAGCATAATCTAAAGCATCTGCTGCGATAATTCTTTTTTCTTCCTCCACTTTTTTGGGAGAGTATCTTTTAACAAGATCATCGATTCCTTTCTTTTTCTGGATTATGTCAACTATCAAAATTCAGCCACCAATTTATTTCTGAAGTATACTTTATGACCCCACTTTTTTCTCTTCCTGCTGAGGGCCTCAATTATTTTTTCCAGAGTATCATCATTGTGTATTTGGAAAGTAATATTCTCTGCCCTTGAGGCAATATTCAGTTCCGGAACAAACTGGTCTTCAATAAGAGAACCATGAATCTCAAACATACTATCACTCGCCCCTTTTGCAAAAGAACGTACAACATCACCAAAAACAGTAAATCTTGATTCACGGCTTCTTTCTCCAAACCCATAACCAGCACTGCCGTAACATACGATCTTCACATTCCTGCAATAGTGTCCGCAAAAACTGTCGCAATCACCATGAATTTCAGCTTCCACATTCTGACAGCGACGGAGGTCGTCATAGAAAACATTCCCTTGTATGTTCAATTTGATAGGCCGCTTTTTTTCCCCGGTTAGGCCCAAGCAATATCTTTGGTGATTATAAATTATATCAAGACTGAAATCATTGAATCCTGCCTGATAGGAATTTCTGATAAGTTGGTTGATGAATATGCTTGTAGCAAAATAAAATCCATTCACCCGGGAATATTTGTGTGCGTAATAGATGAAAGACTTGATGAGAACAGGTTTTAGGACAAGTTTTATTTTCCTTCTTAATGTACGCTGCTCCTCTAAAGTAAAGGAGTACTCGCAGGAGTTAAGAATGTTCTCATATGAAGCAACAACTTCAGCGAGTTTGTTCTCTGGAAAATCAGGTTTTATTTCTTCTTCAACCTTCCCAGGAGTGTATCCCCTGACAAGATCTTGAATTCCTTTACTCTTCCTTACCTGCGTTATGATCTCAGCGGCCATCATATTTCCTCACTACTTCCTCTCTTCCATCCGGATGTATGAATATGATGCTGTTATAGGAAGGATGTTTTTTTGTCCCTTGGTTGACTGTTCCCTGCAATTGCTCGATCGTCTTCTTATTTGGTGACCTGAATCTACATGAGGCTGCGTGCAAGGCGCATCCTCCAGTATTTCCGTGGATCGTAAAAGTACAATAGTCAGCCCAGTTGGCAAAATGGGACCCGGGATCACCATGAACTGTTAGATGGATTCTAGCAGCACTTGATGCACACATATACCCGAGATTGCCAAAAACATCTAATTCTAGTCGGTCTTTGTAAGAATAGAAGTGATTAACCAGATCGTTCAGTCTCGCCTTTGGATGCAGCGTGAATTTGCGATGACCTTCACTGTATGATATCCTGATGAGGTGGTTGATGAACCTTCCTGTGAGACCTCCAATTTTGTCATATTTTTCTTCAACTATCCGTAGGAATAGATCTATCTCAGCAGGAGATAAACATTCTCTGACTGGCTTGAGGTACTTGCCGCATATATTTGCGATGATCCAATTTCCAGGAGCAGAGTTGAATGCATCAAATTTTTCCAGCAGGCTCTGTATCTTGTTCTCTTTTAGCAGGATCTTTTTCTCTTCCTCAACTTTCTCTGGAGAGTATCCACTGACAAGAGCATCGATTCCACTTGCTTTAACAATACCGGGTTGTAACACCATATTTGACATGTTCATTCCGTTCAATCTCTTCCTCAGTTCCATCTTTATGAATAAAAATTATTTTGTTACCTGACGATCCTATGACGTCTGAGTCTCCGGATACTGTGGGTACTGAACTCTTCAATCTATCCAAAGTTTCGTGGTTGTTTGTCTTATAAGTGCAACCCATCGATCTCTCACCTAACCCTTCTGGATCAGCTGTACTGAGCAACACAAAAATACAGTTCTCAGCTTCAACTCCAAACTCTCTATCAACTTTTCCTCTGACTATGATTGTTGAATCCTCTGCTTTTTTTCCGCACAAATACTCTGCATCGCCCTCAATCATAACAATAGATTCTTTAATATCATGACAAGATTGGTGTCCAACACTACCACGAACGTAGAAAGAACATCTGTTTGCCCAGGCAGCAAAGTAATTGTCGCCTTTTCCTTCAATGACAAATTGTGAATCAATAGCATTTCTACCAAAACTGCCTCCTGCGTCTCCTTTTACATTTACCTGAAGATTCTTGGATTCTATAAAACAAACATGAGAGATACTTCCATCAATAGTATAATGTCCTTCTACATATTTTCCAATCTCCATAAGGGGTTTATTGAATACCAGATTAAATTCTTTTTGACCGATGTGAAGGCTGTTGCGGATTAACCTTGTCATAAAAACACCAGTATACTCGTATTTCTCTTTGTCAGAGAATTGTGCTGTCCACCTATTTAGTTCCTCAATTTCCTGGCTGGTGATAATGTCATTAAGGTTTGCTGTCGCAGGTTTTTCTTTGTCATAGATCATTGCTTCATATTTTTGACATACTTTCTGCAGGTTACTTAGATAAGGATCGGGGAAAGAAGGTTTTTTTGACCAATTCTCTCTTACTATCCTCTGTTTCCCCTTTTCAATAAAGACTATCTCGTTTTCAAAAGGAACAGAGCGTAATAATTTTTCTAATGTTTCCTTATTGTTGGTCCTGAATAGGCAGTTCTGTGCATTAGCAGCCAGGTTTTCTTCGTCTACTTCTCCGAATATATTGAAAGTTGATTCCTTTGCGTCTATCGCAAGTCCTTTGCCTGTTTTATCCTGCAATGTGAAGCGACATCTTTCGCACAACCTACCAGCTTTGTTCCCTACTTCTCCTTTCGTTACGATTTTCAAATCTTGTGCCATTGTTCCCAGCTCATCTCCTGAGTCTCCATCAATGTAGATTTTACATTTTTTTGTGAAAAAACCGCAACTATCACCCACATTACCAATAATCTTATAGCTAGAACTATCAGCGTTAGCTCCGCAGTAATCGCCAATTTCTCCTTTGAGTTCAAACTCACTTGAGTCAGCATACAAGCCGCAACGCGATCCAATAATCCCATCTACTGAGAATCTGGATCCGTGGGCTTTTACACCAAATTCTTCTCCTACTTTACCTTTCACTGAAACCATACAATTAGTTATTGCCAATGCGCTCATCTCAATTTCTCCTTCAACGTCAATATGGCAATTGTAGGCTTCTTTGAATATTGAAGTTGCTTTTCCACTGAAGAAAACGTCCATATTATATATCCGACTAAAACATTTTTCTTTGAGATCCCCACGATAATTGACTTTGACTCGCTCGTCTATCCGATACATTTTTGGGAAGCATGTTCGTCGCATATCGCTGAGAAACATGCTAAATTCCTTCCCTACATCAAAATTGAATTCTCTAGTTCCAGAGTGATACATGTTCCATACCAGATGATTGATGAAAGCAGGTGTCTTCTCGGCTTCTTCTCCGTCAATCTCTTGTAGGAGGTGGTTGATCTCAGCTGAGCTAAGAATTTCATTGACGTTTTCTTCCAGGTAAGGCATGTACTCACCACTTTCAACCATCTCTAGGAATATCTGATACTTGGCGCATAACTTCGGGACTGTGTTTTCTCCAGTTACAATGTTCTCGTTCTCTTCTTCAACTTTACCTTTGTATCCTCTAATAAAATCGTCGATTCCCTGTCCTTTGATTATGCTTAAATGAGACCTCATTCCCTTTGACACTTCTTTACCCCCCATTTCATCTGTTTCCTCCCGGTCCGCTGCTCAGCTGAACGCTGCCCTCCCTGTAGTCTTTCACGATCTCTTCTCTCCCGTCCGGATGGATGTAGATTAATTTGTTCTCTATCCCCACGTCACGCTGCAGGGCATATAAATTGTCTTTTCTGGTTGTTTTGAATGTTGAATTTCTGGAGTCCCTGCCAAAGGTGAGTCCGATTTTTCCATACAGGTAGAATGTGCAATCTTTTACATCTGATGCACAAATCAGACCAGTACTGCCATGTAAAGTGATTAAGGAATCTTTGGTGCTATTGAAACAGGCATATTCAATATTTCCGTGAACTTCAAAAGTGGTGTGCTGGGCCTCGAATCCTAAACCTTCCGCAGCATTTCCATGCAGTTCCAGCCGACCATGTTTTGCGTTGTTGTAAGCCCAACTTCCAATGTTCCCATCGACAACACATTCTATGCAATCTGTGAAAGGGCAAAAGGCATCTCCTACGTCTCCCTTCAAGTTAACCTTAAGTGGATTATCTTCATAGCCTTTGAGGTCAGCGAATGTCCTTAGGGCATTAGCTAGAATATCCGTCTCAAAATGGAAGTTGTTATGTCCAGCATAGTAGCTGTTTTGGACAACTCTTGAGATGAATGGACCAACAAGTTCATTGTAATTTTCTAGTTCCTTCATTTTTGACGCATGTTGAAGAAACCGATCGATTTCTGTTGGGGGGAGGGCCTCGGTTGTCTTCGTGTCTGTGTTAGGGAGTCTTAGCAATAGATTTAACCTACTTAGCAGTCTAGAGAAATCATCTTCTACAACATTTATTTCCCTTTCTTCTTCAACCTTCCCAGAAGAGTATCCACTGACAAGATTATCGAAACCTTTTTGTTTGCTTATCGCTGTTTCCATCTACAAGTCCCTCAACACTTCCTCTTTCCCACTTTCAATCATCACGATCCTGTTCCCCCATGGAACAACATCTATCAATGTCGTCAATGTAGACGCATTGTCCGTACGGTAAGTACATCCTTCTGATCTGCTGAAACGGCGATGTGTGTCATAGGGATCAACTATCATTCCATGGAAAGTGAAGTTACATCTTTTGGCTTCGTTTGCACACTCCCCCAGCAGTCTGCCGAAGATGGTGTAATCTGAATCCTCGGCCCTGTTTCCTATACCTTCATTGACATCTCCACTGATTATGTAGGTCGATGATCGAGCTTCATTGCCACACTTTCCTACCTCTCCGTCGATCAGGAAAACTGATTCTATTGACTGGAAACCACAGTTCTTGCTGCGTCCTCTGAAGATGATCTTAAGGTTCTTAGCAAGAGTTCCCATCCCATTCTTCAGTCTGCCTCTATACTCCAGTCCCAAGGGCTCTTCCTCCCTGATATCTAGGTAGATCGGAAATTCTGACAGTTCCATCTTTGGGGTTATCTGCAGGAAACGAGCGCCTGAGTCATATGCATTCTGTACAAGTTTGCTGAGGAAGAATCCGGTAGCCACTCCATAATTCTCTTTGTCTTCATACTTCTGGGTCTCTGCCAGAAAGGCATTCAGCTGCTTCTCTGATAGTGCTTCGTTAACTTTATGTTTGCCGAGAAATGCATAATCTTTTTCCGCGACGAATCTGGGCTGCCTGCGGGGCATCCTACCTGAGAAATGATGGAGGAACAGTTCATACTTCTTCATAAGATTGTCTTTGTCAAATATCCCAGCCACAACAACTTTCTCCTCCTGTTCGACTTTCTGAGGAACAAACTCTTTGATGAAGTCATCAATTCCTTTCCTTTTGATTATTTCTAGCATAGTCAATATTCAAGCAGTACTTTGTTAGTTGGGAATTCTGGAAGGCATTTCCTGAAAGCATGAGCGATATTAGCATCTGTTGTTTTGAATGTGCAGTACTGTGTATTTGCTGGGAGGTCCATTACTTCTCCTTCTATGATGAATGTTGAGTTTTTGGCATGCGCAGCACAATCGAAGGTCAAGTAACCTTCAGTTTGAACATGACAATAATTCATCCAGCGCAAAGAAAATTCGAGGTCACCTTTGACAAACAGACGAAAAGGCTCGGTCTCCTGGCCTTGAATGTTATTGCAGAAAGAGTCCAGTTGATGGAAGCTTTGTGCGTTGAGAAAGAAGTAGTTATGGCCCGCCTGATAGCTGTTTTCAATCAACTTGCTGAAAAAACGACCAAGATGGGTGCTGGGAGCATTTGGTCTAGTTAAGGCAATCAATTGTAGTAGGGAGTTTATCTGGTTTGGTGGAAGCACATCAGTGATTTTTTCTATTAATGTGGAGTTTGGAAAAAATCCGCTGGAATCCAGATATTCATTGAATTTAGAAAGCATGTTCTTTATTTCTCCTCCATCTGCAATGATTTCTTTCTCTTCTTCAACCTTCCCTGGAGAGTATTCACTGACAAGACGGTCGATTCCTTTCCTCTTTCGGATGTTTAATTCCATCTTCTGTCAACTAAAATCCCGTGCTATCTCTTCCCCCCCATCAGGATGGATGTAGATGATCCTGTTTTCTTCGGGGATAATCCTTCTCATTTTGTCTAATGTACGAAGGTTTGGAGTCCGATAATCACATCCAAATGAAAGCATACCAAACCTCTTCCCGATATCGCCAAATACCGTAAATGTGCTATTACTTGCTTCTACAGCAGATTGATAGTCAACATCGCCATGGATAGTGATCTCTGATTCACAGACTTCATCGGCGAAACCATCGCCGGCATTTCCGTGGATGATAATCCTGCATTGAGACGCATCATGGGCAAATCTACTACCAACATTGCCCTTGCAGGTGATTTTGACATTATGTGAAGAACCCAGACAATGCGATCCGATCTCATTCACATTCAGTATGATGGGATTATCCTCCTCCCCATAGAAGCTGTTGATGAATTTTGGTGGTCTGGGAAAATCAAGGTCAAAGCCGTTATATCCAGCTTCATATGATTTCCTGATAAGAGCTTCCGACAGAAAACCGAGGCTTCCCCTGTAATTTGGATGGGTTTCATACTTGGTCGTCGCGAGCAATATGGCATTGATATCTGTCGGGGTTCGTGCCTCAGGAACCATCTCAGCGATTTCATATTTTCTTTCACTAGAGAGTACAAGATATCTATACATGTTCAGGATCCGTTCAAAATTGTGCATCAGCAGAGAGAATGTACTTTCTTCTACCTGTATCGGAATGTCTTCCTCAACCTTATCTGGGTCATAGGCTTTTACAAACTCTTCAATACCTTTTTGTTTCTTAACGTTACATTTCATCTCCTATCTCCGTTTTTTCCACAGCTCCAACAAAGTCGTGGGTTCCATTCCTTATCATTTGAAATCCCTGATGAACTCTTCCCCTTCTTCTCTGACAAGAATAACCCTGTTGCCTTGGCGTATGAATCTGTTAAATACTTGTACAAGGCCACTATGTCTGGCCTTGAATGTGCACCTCTCAGCGCCGTGTCCAATTAACTCGACCTGCATTATTCCCTTGCCCCCTATCTCAAAACAAGACCTTTCCGCTTGGCTTCCTAGTTCGTACAGACAAGCGTCTCCTTTGACGATCAGATCAGAACTCCTGGCACCGAAGCCAAATCCTCCCCATCCTTCTGGTCTAGTGGAGAGAGCATTACCCTCTACAAGATACCTGGAATGGGAGCAGTTACTGGCGAAGCTTTCATAGACATCTCCCATTACCCGTCCATGGACATATTCTGTATTAGAGAAAGCCTGTTTCCCCAGATTGCCATCTACAGTAATCTTTAAAGGTCTCTTACGGTTCCCTCTCACCGAGGATCCAAGGAAGTCAAATGGAGGAAGACTATTAGTGTTCAGGCAAAATTCATTGTGGCCAGCATCATAACTGACCTGGAGCAGTCTGTTTAGGAAGACACTGGTATTCTTTTGATACATAAAGTCGCCGGTAAAGATATAAGTCAACTGCAAAAAAGAGTTCATCTCCTGCGGGGATAAGATGGTTTCTCTTCTCCTCTTGCTTTTTAGATAACATTCAATCCAATCGTAATCCTCATCGGAATTATCATCCCAGCTTCCCATACACTCAAGCGCTTCCTCATAGACATCAAGTAAACACCCCAGTTTGCTGTCAGTTGTTTCGATTTTCCTTTCCTCTTCAACTTTTCCGGGAGAGTATCCACTGACAAGACGATCGATTCCTTTACTCTTCTTTATTGCTGTGTCAATTTCCATTAATAATCTCCTCTTCACTTCCATCCTCATGGATAAAAATAACTTTCTCCACGTTTCTCAACAGCTTATCTACGTTCTCTGGGTTAGTTGTCTTGACAGTAGCATAGCACTCCCGGCAACATCTCTCGGAGACGTCTCCGTGAAATGTGAATTCTGAATCTTTTGATCGAATGCCAAAATTGTCCTGAGCTTTCCCGAAAACTTCCACGATTAGATTGCTTGTATGGGAGCAACAATTCATTCCAGCGTCATAGACAGAAAGACGAAGGGGATTACTTTCCTGTCCCCTAATGAACGATACTAATGCACCTACTTTGGACAAAGCACTTGAATGTAATAGGAAGTCATTATATTCCGAATGATATGACCTAGAAATTTGCTCAGTAAGAAAATATCCAGTTACCATATTGAAATAATGATTGCTTTCATAGGGCGATATAAGTTGTACAAGTTGGTTGATTTGCTTGGGGTTCAGGACTGATTCATTTCGATAATGCTCCTCCAACATTATGCCACCAAGTGGAAGAAGGTACTGGTACAGAGAGAAATACTCCAATAAAAGAGGATCCATATTGCCTTTTGTTAAGAGAGGTTTCTTTTCCTCAACCTTCCCTGGAGAGTATCCACTGACAAGATTTTCAATTCCTATTCTTTTGCTTATTGCTGTCTTCATTCTTCTATCGTGGTAATCCCTCCTCCTCAAAATCCCGTGCTATCTCTTCCCTCCCATCAGGATGTATGTAGATGATCCTGTTGCCTGCTGGAACCAGTGAGAGTGTCATCAGTTCCTTTAGATGAGGGGTTTTGAATGTTGAACCTCTTGCACCCGAACCGGGAATTTCGTCCAGGATACTGTGATGCTTTGAAAATTCTTTGAATATCTGGCCTTTAACAAAAAACGTAGAATCCATAGAGAACCTGCCGCAAGCTCTTCCCACATTGCCATCTATGATGAAATTGCTGTCTTCTGCCTGGATACCAAAATCACTATTACAGCTTCCATGGACCGTTACGTTTGAATGCTTTGCCCACTGGCCTAGATTAGAGTCAGCATCGCCATGGACAGTCAAATTAACATGTCTGGCGCTGCTGCAGGAACCATCTCCTGCGTAACCTTCGATGATAATGTTGCATGGCCTCTCTTCGCTTGCTTTTACACCCGTAGCTAGGTGGTAATAAGCCGGTGATCTTGTTGTAGAAAAGTGAAAATCGTTATGCCCTGCATCATATGAGTTTTGGATCAGATATCCAATAAAAGAAGGACGCGCAAAAACGTTCTTCATTTCAACCTCAATGAGTTCCGTCAATCGAATGAAAGTTTCGATATCAGGTGGAGTTAGTACTTCGTTGACAGTAAGAGTACATTTTGGCCCGTAGTCTCGGATGTATCGCCGATATTGCTTTGTCAATGAAGCGAACTTACTTTCCACTCCTGCTATCACTTTCTCTTCTTCAACTTTCTGTGGAGTGTACTGACTAGCAAGCTCGTCGATTCCTTTCCCTCTCTTAACCTCGCTTTCCATCTGCTTCCTTGCCGCACACCGCCCCACCGTACACTGCCCTCCCTGTTCCTTTTTGTTTTCTTATATCCAATTCCATCTTCTACTTTGGTATGCCTCTATCCCCAAAATCCCGGGCAACTTCTTCCCTTCCATCTGGATGGATATAGATGATCCTGTTGCCTGCTGGGGCCAGTGAGAGTGTCATCAGTTCCTTAAGATGGGGAGTCTTGAAAGTTGAACCCCTCGCTTTCATCCCAGGAATTTCATCCCAGGCCATGTGCTCTGTAAATTCTTTGAATATCCTTCCTCCAATAAGAAATGTCGATCCCCTGGAATAACTCCCACAACTTCTTTCTACATTTCCATTTATGATGAAACTACTTGCTCTTGTCTGGGTGCCACAACTACTCTTGCAGTTTCCATGAACTGTAATATTTGAATCCTTTGCTCCCTGAGCCAGATCTGTTCCGGCATCACCGTAGACTGTCAGATTAACATGTCTTACGCTCCTGCATGAAGCACTTCTGGCGTGGCCTTCAATAGTGATGTTACATGGATTCTCGGGTTTGGCTACCACTCCAGTTGCCAGGTGAGAATAGATTGGTGATCTTGTGGTACTGAAGTGGAAGTCGTTGTATCCGGCATTATAAGAGTTCTGTATGAGCTTACTGATAAATGTAGGATGTGCAAAAAATTGTTTCCTTTTGACTTCAATAAATTCAGTCCCCCGCAGGAAAGAATCGATCTCAGCTGGTATAAGAATGTCATCGACTTCTCGCCCTTGATTAAACACTTCAACGTATTGTACATATTTCTGTGCCAATTCATAAAACTTCCCTCCTTCCGCAACCATAGATCTTTCTTCTTCGATCTTGCCAGGAGAGTATCCACTGACAAGATGATCGATTGCTTTTCCTTTCTTGATTATCTGCGTTTCCATGGGGGTAATAAATTCTTCAACCTTCGAATTCTTTTTTCCGTTCCATCCGGATTGACGAAACGGATCTCGTTGTGTCTTTTTACATCTCTGCTAAGCACTTTGAGTGCCATCTTGTTCGTCGTTCTGAATACTGAATCCTTGCTGTGCCAACCGCATCCATAGCCTACTTCCCCATGGAAAGTAAACTCTGTTTCAAAGGTATTACAACAAGAGTGCCGATAAGTGTCTCCGAAGACAACAAAAGTTGATTTTTTAGCTCCCTCCCCAAAGCAATCTCCTACATTCCCTTTAACAGTCCAGATTGTATGCTCAACCTTCTGTCCGCACCATCCGCCAATATCTCCCGCAATGGTAATGGAAACGGGATTATCTTTGGTTCCCCGTAGGAAACACAAGTTGTACGTCTGATACGAAGTGTTGAAAGTGAAGTTGTTATGTCCGTCATTGTAACTGTTCTGGACAAGTCTGCCGACAAATAACCCTTTCATAAATGAAGGTTCATTATCGTTGGACTCTACTGCCTGTAGGAAGCCTGCTATCTCTGCAGGGGTAAGGGAGGTTTCTGGACCATACGAACTTTCCCCTAATACATAGTTCCCAGACAGGAGCGCATCAATACCAACTTCTGTGGCTCGGAAGATTTCATATTGTTCCATGAGCTGTACAAACCTGTTTTCTCCAACAGAGATGACTTTCTTTTCATCCTCTACTTTTTGTGGGGAATACCCACTAACAAGATCATTGATTGCTTTTGTTTTCTTTACAACTACTTCCATCATCTGTAATCCCTTACTATCTCTTCTCCTTCTTCACTGATAAAAATAATCCTGTTACCTTTGGGTATCAATTTATTAAATTCCTGCAAAACGTCTCTATCTCTGGCCTTGAATGTGCACTTCTCAGCACAGTGGCCGATTCCTTTGTTCTTCTTTAAAATAGACCGGTAACTACCTATTTTCTGTATCCCCCCCAATTACATCTAAATCAATAGTAGCAATCAAGCTGCCAGTGTTTCAGCTTTCAGCAGATCGTGTGTTACACCATGTACTGGTTTAAGAGCAGATATTTTACTAAGAGCTAGGTATAAATCATAAGTTTCTGCTTGTTCAAGATCCAGGTATTCTTTTTTACATTCAGCACATCTGAACTTTATTATGTGGAATGTCAATACTCCATTGAACAGACTTTTGTTTTCAATCTTCTTGTTCATCTTCTTATCACACGCTGGACATTCAGCTTTGGCAACTTTAAATGATTCTTCGTCTACTTCTACATTGACTTCTTCCAACTGCTCAAGTTCTTCTCCAGTTATTTTATCTTCTTCCATTTTCATTGTCTTTTCTTTTTGTAGAGTTTTATTTGGGATTGGGATGAAGGATATGCGGTTATGATATTGGCTGTTTTGCCCTTACATTCAAAGATAATCGTGACAAATCGGTAGCAGTTGCCTATCGCCAAATATCTCCCTAACTTGCTTTTGAACACCAAAGGGTTGCTCATCAAAACACCCTTAATCTCAAGAGCTTCAACGTGATGTTTGCTGAAGACTTTTTCCTTGATCTGATCTTCGATGATGACTTTTTCTATTTTCATATCAATCTTTTTGTATTTTATAAGCTTTTCTTTTATATTTTTCCTTTTTATTGGACTCCTCAACCTTCCTGGGAGTGTATCCACTTACCAAATCATCGATTGCTTTTTTCCTAATCTCGAGTTCCATCATCTATAATCCTTCACAATTTCTTCAGTTCCATTATCATGGATGAAGAAGATTCTGTTGCCGGAAGGTTTTTCTTTTTCCCAGCTGTTTTCATATTTGGAAACGTGTTCTGCCAGCTGGACAAGCGTTATGGGGTTGTCTGTTTTGAAATCGGTTCTGGCAGATTTTCCTGAAAAATACTCATCAACCCTGCCATGCAGAATAAAAGTGCATCCTTTTGCTCCATTTGCGGAATCATTTCCTGTTGTCCCATGAACCTCAAAATGGCATCTCCTGGCACCATTACCAAAACAACCGCCAGCATTTCCATACACTTGTACCCTGCAGTTAAGGGCATCGCTGAACAAAGAATGTCTTCCCGAGCCTTTAAGGACAACATTCAAGGAAGCTGCTTTCCTGCCCAGGTGCTGGCCAATATTTTCAGTTTCCAATTCCAGGTTGAAGGGATTTGAGTGGCAGTCGAACCCTTTCAGCAGACCAATCAGGTAGGATGGTTGAAGAGTCAAGTGATTATGGCCATTCTCATATGATGTCCTTATGATCTGGTTTATGAATTTGGCAGCATACTTCGGATATTCATTCGGCTGCTGCGGGTAGTCAGCAAACTTAAGAAAATGGTTTATTTCTTTTTCATCAAAAACTTCCTGCTGGCTGTCGATGATTTCTTTAATTCTGGCACTGTAATGAAAGAAATTGCTCGTCCTCTTCATCTCTTCCACCATTTCAATCAACTTGCTGAACCTTTGTAATGTCTGGGAAACGGTATTAATACCAACAGTAATTGTTTCTCTTTCCTCTTCAACCTTCTGTGGAGAATACTCACTAGCGAGATCGTCGATTCTTTTTTGTTTCTTTATGTCAACTTCCATTTTTACTGATGGGAATTTCTCTCCCATCTTCCCTTAACCAGACAACCTTATTTTGTCTGGGGATGTGTCTTGAATATTCAAATGTTTTTTCTCTGTCCGCGAAACGGAAAGTGGTGTCCCTACTTTCGCTTCCGATTGGCCAGGTGACTTCTCCCGTCAGCGTGAAACAGCAATTCTTAGAACACTCAGCGAAATGATCGTCAACCATTCCTTCTACACTCAAGTTGAGATATTCTGATGACCAACCACTAAATGCCCCCGCTCTGCCTTTCACATGCAGTTCGATGGGCCGTTCTTTTTTTCCCTGCAGATGGGAGCCGACGCAGAGGAGGTCTGTGACGGGGAGGTTCAGATGGAAACCATTATTGCCTGCACTGTAAGAGTTCTGGATAAGTTTATTGATGAAAACGGCGGTGTTTTCAGTGAAATGATATCCTGGTCTCATATACTGGATCGTCGCCTGCAAAAAAGCGTTTATCTGCTTGGGAAGAAGAACTTCGTCCACATAATTTTCACCCAAGATAAAATCCATTTGCCATAGGCGGACCAGATCCTCATACACTGCTTTTTCATATTTTGCAAACAACGAAACAAAGAATGGGTTACTGGCTAATTCTTTCTCCTCTTCAACCTTCCCAGGAGAGTATCCACCGACTAGATGATCGATTCCATGTCCCTTCCTTATTTCAACATTCATAAATATTTTTTCTCCTTTCCATTTTTATTGATCAGGTATAATTCATTCCCCCCTAAAGAGAGATTTTGCAGTAGCTTTCTAACAGTTCTTTTGTTCGGCGAGCGGAAAACGCAGTTGCCGGCACCAGTTCCAGAATCTTCTCCCACGTCACCATGAATGATAAACTGCGAGTGACTTGCTTTGGCGGCCAGACATTGCCTAACAGAACCATGGATATCAAAAGTTGAAAGCCATGAAGAGCCACCACAACTGCTTCCCACATCGCCTTTGACTGTGAAGCAGCAATTCTCAGACTGCGAGGCAAATAGATGACTTGCATCGCCATCTACGGTGAGGTTGACATATTCAGTAAATCGGCCGCAATTCCCCCCTACTTTACCTTGAATGCACAATTCTATGGGCTCATTTTTCCTGCCTTTTAGAAATGAGGCGACAGAACTAAATGAGGGGGTGGGCATACTTAAAGAGAATTTGTTGTAGCCAGCATTGAAAGAGTTCTGGATTAGTTTGCTGATGAATTTTCCAGTGTGCCGATTATAGTCAGAACCATAGTCTTGGTATATTATTGTTACAGTCTGCAAAAAAGCATTTATACCTGAGGAAGTAAGCATTTCATCAACGTAATGCAGCCTGTTAAGGAAGTCAAATAATGACTGAGGGTGATAACCATTATCCAGGTATTTTTTATATTTCTGAAGCAGTAGGGTAAAGTCATTTCCTCCAACAGCTTCTGCTTCTCTCTCATCCTCCACCTTCCTCGGAGAGTATCCACTGACAAGATGATCGATCCCTTTCCGCTTAATGACTTCTACTTCCATTTTCAATATGATGATCCTGAATAATCTCTTACAACCTCTTCCTCTCCATTTAGATGCACAAAAATGATCTTGTTGCCGGTAGTCAGATTTAGTTGGTTCCTTTTGCCAACATTGGCGATGAGCAGATCCAGTGTTCTCTTGTTGGATGTCCTAAATGCTGATGCCATAGCATGCTTCCCACAGCTGTACCCAACATCTCCTTCTAGGGTAAATGTACAATGTTTGGCATTGAGAGCGCAGCATTCTCCTGCTCTTCCCTGAATAATGAACTGGGAGCGCTCTGCGTTTTTGCAGCAGTACATGTCCAGGTTACCGTCTACTGTGACACTGACATCCTTGCAACTGGACGCAAAATGACGACCTAAGTCCCCTTCCACAGCAAGTCTGAGCGGTTGTTTTTTGATCCCACCAAGTAATTTATGGCAAAAATCATGGATAGGGGAATAAATCTGCAGATGAAAATCGTTATGTCCATTATTGTAAGAGTTCTGGACAAGTCTGTTGATGAAAAGTCCAGCTGCCCGTCTATAGTATCTGTGTTTTTCATACTTGGTCATGATCTGCAGGATAGAGCTGACCTGTTCGGGCGGGAAAGAGTGGTTTACATCGTAAAGTGGTCTACTTTCAGGATAAATGATATGTTCCATAAAGTACTCAAACCTATCCATGAGTTTGTGTAATGGAGAGTCGCCATGTGTAGTAGCAATTTTCTCCTCCTCAACCTTCCCAGGAGAGTATCCACTGACTAAACCATCGATTCCTTTTCCTTTCCTTACCTCAACATTCATAAAAATCTTTTCTCCTTTCCATTTTTTTTCATAAGGTATATCTCATTCCCCCATGGTGGGACGCATTGCAGCAGCTTACGAACAGTTCTCTTATTTGGAGAGCGGAAAGTGCAGTTACTGGCTTCCTTTCCACAACCCTCCCCTATTTCACCATGAATTGTAAATTGCGAGTGACTGGCATTGGATCCTAGGAAAAACATAGCAGAACCAAATATCTCAATAGTGGAACACCATGCTTTATTAGCACAATTGCTGCCCACATCGCCGTTGATAGTAAGGCAACAATTCTTGGCCCAGCAAGCAAAACCGGAATTTTCACTAACACGGCCGTCTACAATGAGGTTGACATATTCTGATGACCAGACGCAGCGCATTCCCACTTCACGCCGGATGTACAGTTCTATGGGCTGTTCTGTGCTGCCTTTTAGATAGGAGCCAAGTAGATCATATTGGGTCCTTGGCATAAGGAAAAATTTATTGTGACCAGCATGGTAAGAATTCTGGATAAGTTTGCTGATGAACGTTGCCGTGTGTTCAGAGTATTCCTCAGATTCAATATAGACTGTTGTAGCCTGTAAGAAGGCATTTATTTCTGCGGGAGTTAGTACCTCATCGACGTAATTCGGATTGAGTACAAAATCATCTCCAATGTAACCAACCTTGTGTGAGAATATTGCCCTCTCGTATTTTGGAAAAATGTTAGGGCGACTGTTGCTTACTTTTTCTTCTTCCACTTTTCCTGGAGAGTATCCTCTGACAAGATGATCAATTGCTTTTCTTTTACTAATCGCTACAGCTTGTTCAACTTCCATAATCCTTTATCATCTCCTCTCTGCTATCCGCATGGATAAATATGACCCTGTTACCCGAAGGTCTGCCTTCGATCTGTGAAGGGATGATGTCAAGCAGCCTGTGAAGGCTTGATTCTTTGGTAGCCTTAAAAGTACAAAGTTTTGATCTCTCCCCACACCTTTGTAGAACATCGGAATAGAAAGTGAAAGTGCTTCCGTGGGCGAGAAACGCACAGTAACTACCTACTTTGCCTTGGACCTGAAAAGAAGAGTTTATGGAACCGTATCCTAGCCAGTGACGGGCATTTCCATCTATCTTTATGTCTAGGTCGCGTCCTCTATCACCACAATGATCATTGATATCTCCCAATACCAGAATGGAAAGTCTGGATTCATGGCCCTTCCACTCCAACCCCAGGCTATTGAAAGGTGCTGTGACGTTCAGGTAAAAATCATTATGGCCCTTGGTGTAGGAGTTTCTAATCAATTTGTTGATAAAAGTGCCTACTGTGACCCCATACCATCTTCTGGTTTTGTGAAATAAAGTCAACTGAAGGAAAGCATTTATCTGAAATGGTGTAAGGATTTCTGTTATTCCCAAAATGTCATCTTCATCATAAGAATAGGTATCCTCCTTATGCTGTAGCATTTGCTCATATTTAGCAAGCAGTTGTTTCGAATCATGGTTCAGAACTACTGATGTTTTCTTCTCTTCCTCAACCTTCCCTGGAGAGTATCCTCTGACAAGACTGTCAATTCCTTTCCGCTTGATTACTTCTACTTCCATCTTGTTGATCGTGGTTGCACACTGTACACCTCACTGATAGAACAAACTAGCCGGCTTCTCCTGATCGGGAACAATCTTCTTCGCTTCTCCTATCGATAATCCCAGCAAATCTTCCGGTTTGGAGACAGTGATGATTTGCGTATAAGGCAGGCTCTTCTGGCTCCACTCTTCACCTTGCCCCCAACTATCAATGAGAAATACTGTATTCCTTGTCAATTCAGCAAGACCATTTAGATAGCCAATCACTTCTTCCAGGTTCCAGATGCCACCATCAGTTATCAGAACATTATCCATTTTCTCGTAAGTGTCCTGAACTTTCTTGCTGACATCAACTTCCATCTTCTTGTCCAGGAATTCTTTCTGCTGCTGCTCAGGCATCCTGGCGACCAGATGTTCGTAATCTTGCTCAGTCGTGTAATATGGCATCTGAGGCATTCCTGCGGGGCCACCTTTGGCCATTTTTTCTACATACTCTTTGATCTTATCAACGTTCAGCACGGTCCCACCACCCCAATAAGCACAGAGCATAGAATAAGCTAGGTCAAGATCCCTTGTCGGGAAAAGGAAAGCTGTATCACAGGAGAAGTTAGCGACCCCTACCTTGGCACCGTTCTCCCAGTAGTTCCTCGCCAGTACGAACGAAGCAGTGATCGCCTTAGAACCAGAGTTAGGGTGCTCCATGCTACCAGAACTGTCCAGCCAGATGAACAGATCAGGAATCTTATACTGCCTGTCTTTTTTGGTGCCTGATTTCTCTTTGTATTTCTTGGTAAGGCCAGGATAGATCCTCCCTCCCGTGGAAAAAGGATTCATCCTTCTTACTTTGTCTCCAACCCTGAACTTCTCGCTTCCCTGCGGGAAAGATTCAGTGACGTCAACGATCATCGGCTTCCGGTGGATGTAGAGACCGTAAGTCCTGGAGAGCCTTTTGTAGTAGGGAATCTGCTCATCGTAGAGCTGCAAGCTGGAACTTGACAGACCGATTCCTTTTTGTTGCTTCCTCTCTTCAGGCGGCTGATCAAATTTCTTCCCCAATTCCTTCTCAACAAACTCCCTGATCTTTTCATAACGCTGTTTACCCCATTCCCTGATGATCTTATCCAGGCCATCTTCGATCTGCTCATCACTGAAGTCCTTCAGATCAGGCGCATCTACGAGAACTCCCCTGATTAGCTTCCTGAGAATGCTTCCCATGCCCTCGCCGTCATCCTCGTCCTCACCGCCTTTTCCACTACCACACGAACCGTCGCATTCCCCCTCACAATCACAGCCGCTGCTGAGCACCATCCATACTTCAGGTAGCTCATTCTTGAGGTTCTTTAACACTTCTGCTATGATCGTCCCGTACTGGACGAAATTCACCAGTTCATTTTCCGGGTTGGTGAAGTCTAGGGTGAGCATTTCCACCATCTTCTCCTCCAGAAATTTCTCCTCATCCGACACCCACTCTTGAATGTCCTTATCTTTTTTCCTTTTCTCATTATACTCTTGCCTTCTTTCCACATAATCAAAATCGATGTCTGATCCCAGATCCTCGCCACCCTGCTTCTGATAGTAGCCGATCATCAACCTGTCCACAGAGTATTTGCGATACACCCGGCTGATTTCATCAGGATCAAGTTGCATCGCACTTAACCTTTCCTTATCTCTGTCTGAAAGGATCATCTCTTTCTGGATTAAAGTGTTCATTGATCTATAGAGTTCTCTAACTTCCTTCCCCCGCAGTTCTTTGAGCATCTGTGGGAGGTTGTCCATAACGTCAAACCAGTAGGCAAGCACATCATTGGTAAATTCATCAAACTGTCCCTGGGAGAAATGTTTGAGGAACATGATGGTGGAGCATTCCTTCGGATATATCAGATAATGACCAAGTTCATGCTTACAGAGCCCCCGGACCAGGTCTTCCGGAGAGATCTCTCCATGTTTATGCATATTATCCAGGAATTTGGTAGACATGTGCGTCTTGTTTGTCTTAAAATCAAAATGGGCAGTGTTTGCCCCATGCAGCTTCTCTTCCAGGATAACTTCCTCTGGTACTAGCGGATTGTAGAAGTCATCTACAACTTCCTTGTAACCATCATCGACGAACGGTCTCCAATCTATCTTATCCTCCGTAATCTCATCGTCTGTCATTTTATTTACCCCCTAAAGTATAATGGTCGTAATCTTTTATAAGTATTTCTCTATATTTTTCAATGAATATTATACGGTTGCTTCTCGGCACATTATCAACCAGTTTCTGCAGTGTTTCTTCATTAGATGTCTTGAATGTGCAATGTCTTGATTGCATACCTACCTCATCACCCACTGTTCCGAGAAAAGTGAAAGTTGAAAACTTGGCCAGTTGTGCACAATCTTCTCCTGCCTCTCCATGGATTATGATTTCTGATTCATCAGATGAGGTCCCGCAGCCATAGGAGTTTCCATGAACAGTGATGTGTGCCCATCTGGAATACCAACCCGACCAACCAGCGTCTCCTGTGATTGACACAGTAATTGGCTTTTTCCGCCGTCCATCGATGAAGGCAGCAATACCTTTGACTCCGGGCAGGGAAGTAGTGTCCAGCCTGAAGTCATTATGTCCCGCGTTATAGGAATACTGTAAAAGCCTGCTGATATAGAGGCCTGTCCAGGAGGGATCTTGCCTGGGAAGATTGCTGATTACATGGATGAAAGAACTGATATCTGCCGGAGTAAAGTCATCAGGAAAACCACCAAAATTGTTGACAAATTTAGTGTATGCCTGTTTGGCTGTGTAATTCACCCATCTGCGTACGCATTGATAATCATTGATTAGGCGTTCATATCTTTGGTAGAAATCATCTCCCACTGTTATTACTTGTTTTTGTTCTTCCACCTTACTGGGAGAGTATTCACTGAGTGGGCCGTCGATTCCATTCCGCTTAGTTATTTCTACCTGCATAATGTCCCCTATTGGTTATCTGCTACTAGTTCTTCCCTTCCATCTTCATGGATGAATATGATTTTGTTCCCTAACGGGTTTCTCGCAGTTCTCTTGGTAAAGCTGTAAGGGGGAAGAGCCAGCATTTGCAGTATTTCCAATGTATCTCGACGTGTAGTTCTGAAAGTGCAATTCTCTGCCCGAATGTCTTCATCCATCGGTATCTGGCCGTTGAATGTAAAAGTTGAGTCCTTGGCTCGATAACCAAAACTCAGGTCCACATCACCTTCAATAGTTAGGGATGCATATTGGACATCCACCCCATAGTAAGAATCCAGATCTCCTTTGGTTTGAATACAGAGAGGGTTCTCTTCTGTTCCAGAGAAATAGCCCAAGTCCCTGATCTTTGGCAGGTCATACGTACTAAGGATAAAATTGTTATGCCCCGCGTTATAACTGTTCTGAATCAACCTAGCAATGAACGGCCCTACTTTGTATTGATATCCCCAGTCCCTGTCAATGGATGTCAGTTGCAGGAAGTGGTCAATTTTGGGAGGGGAAAGAACTGCATCTGTCCATCCTTGGATTTCTCCTCGTACAAATTTCTTACAGTCCTGAAATTGGAACCCTGTTGATAAGTGTTTTCTATACTCTTTCATCAGTTCTCTATAAATATTTTCTCCAACAATGGTAACTGGGTTGTCTTTTTCTACTTTATCTGGGGAATAATCTCTTACAAGTATATCTATTCCCTTACTTTTCCTGATCTCAGTGTTCATCTTATATTATGTTCTCCTTCTTTATCGATGTATATGATTTTGTTGTGTACGGGTATGATCTCCTTTAATCTTTCCAGTGTCTCCTTGTTGTCCGTCTTGAATGTACAATGATGTGGGGTGGCTACGTCGATGATAGAACCGTTTATCGTAAAGATAGAATCAGAAGCATTGAGAGCGAAGTAGCTGCCAGCATCTCCCTGCAAAATGAATTTGCAGTTTTCTGCCGATGCACCAAATCCCAGGTCCGCATTGCCTTCATATCTTATCTTCGTGTATCTTGAGTTCGCCCCTAAATACCTGAGCCCGTCTCCTCTGATAGTGGTCCTTAGTGGAGCATCTTCCTTCCCTTTCAGATGTGAACCCAGGTGAGACATCTCGCTGAGAATTGTGGCGTCGATAGTGAAATCGTTGTTCCCTGCTTCATAAGAATCCTGTATCAGCTTGCTGATGAAGAAGGCAGCATGCATTTTGTAGAAAGGTAAGTTCTCAAATTGGATCATCCCGCTCAGGAACGTATTGATTTCTGAGGGAGACAGGATTTGGTAAGATAGGGATCGGTTAAGTTCATCAGAAAGCTGGTCAGCAAAAAGTGAACACGGTCCGCTAATGAACTCTTCAAAAGAGCCATATAGTTGATGAAAGTTGTTTTCTCCGCGGACAGTCATCTCCTTCTTCTCCTCAACCTTTCCTGGAGTGTATCCACTGACGAGAGAATCGATTCCTTTTTTCTTAGTAATCGCTGTTTCCATTTAATCAAATTCTTTGTCTACTACCACGCGTAGATACAGGTCGGCAAGGGGGCTGAAGTACTCTACCTGATATTTCTCAGTCAGATGTCTTTCGTACTCATCCCAATCGTCAAAACCACTCTGTTCGAGCAGATCATTTACGTATGCTACTGGGCTGCTAAAGTCCGTCTTCCTGGCAGCAGCACTAATAAAATCCCCTATGCCCGTGGCCCCTGCATATGATGCCAGATGGGCGATGTATAGCAGCGGACTGTCAAAACCGGCTTTTTTCGTCAAAAGATAAAATCGCCTGCTGTTCCGGCATAGCCTTGCATCCTGTGGCAGGTCGCCAACAACCTCTGTCTCCTTCTCTTCCTCCACCTTCCCAGGAGAGTATTCACTGACAAGATGATCGATTCCCTTCTTGGAGATCTCACATTGACTCAGCTTCATAATACTCTTTCCTCATTCCCTGATTTCTTGATATAGAATACTTTGTTTCCATGATCAGGAACATCTTGCAGTAGTTTCTTGATAGTTTTCTTGTTTGACGAACGAAAGACACAACCTTTGGAATAAATTCCGATGGGTCTTATTACATTACCGTGTATTGTAAACTGCGAATTGGTTGCCCCATAAGCGAGTGTCTCCCGGGCAGAACCATAGATATGATATGATGATTGATGGGCGCATGAACCACAGAAGCTATCAATGTATCCATATATTGAGAAACTTGATTGATGGACGCAAGAACCTAGATTTTTTCCAACATTTCCTTTATTGACAATATTGACATGATGTGAATAACAAAACATTTTATGGCCAATATCACCCGTCAACTTGAGATGTAACGGTCTCATCTTATCGGCACGCAAATGTGTGAATGTATCCTCAATTTCAGGCAAACCCGATAAGTTTAGGGAGAAGTGTTGATGACCATCAAGGTAGGAATTCTCAATCAGTTTACGTATGAAAAGCATAACGCAAGGGAAGTTATTCTCATATCCTTCCCGGGCATTGATATATCGCAGTACCGGGTTGATCTCTTTTGGGGTTAGTATAGGTTGAGGTGGAAAGTAGGTAAACAAAGGATTTCTTGTTAATTCATAGTTATATCTGAATTCAGTGTATTTGTTAAATAGGTGAGGAAATATGAGCCCTTCTTCGGTTGTTATCTCCTTCTCTTCCTCCACCTTCCCAGAAGAGTATCCACTGAGTAGGCCGTCGATTCCATTCCGCTTAGTTATTTCTACCTGCATAATGTCCCCTATTGGTTATCTGCTACTAGTTCTTCCTTTCCGTTTTTGTGGATCCTGTAGATCATATTTTTCGTCGGAGTATGCCAGACAAAGGCCGCACAACGCAGCTCACTGAGTGTAATCGGACTTGTTGTCCTGAAGATGCAATTCTTAGAATCATATCCAGCATCTCCTTTTGAATCACCTTCTATCAAATAATTACAGTGCTTTGATTCCATACCGCATGAGTGTCCAGTATCTCCTTTGATCTCAACATTGATCGGATCGTCCTCTTTTCCAAGAAGATGCGCAGCCAGGTAATTGATCTGAGGCAGACCGTTTTGGTCCAACTCAAAATTATTGTGGCCTCCTCTATATGAATTCTGTATCAATCTGCTGATGAACAAACCGATTCCAAAAACGTATAGTTCATCTGATGCAATCTTCTTTGAATACTGAAGGAATTCATTTATCTCTCCTGGTTGCAGAACTGCAGTTGGGAAATCGCAGTATTCACCCTGCACAAATTCATGATGTTCAAGTGTCTCTCCTTCGAGTTCGATCAGTGTATGATATTCTGCCAAAAGAGTTGCCAGGCAGTCTTCATCTACTACCAGATCTTTCTCCTGCTCAACCTTTCCGGGAATGATGTTCTTAAGATTCCCTAATCCGTCACTTTTTATTATTGTAGTTTCCATCATGCGTATTCCTTCACTACTTCCTCTTCTCCATCAGGATGGATGAAGATTATTTTATTTCCTGTGGGATTCCCATAGCTACTCCACAAAGTTCCCCTGGGACCAGTAATATCACGAGATAGCAGTCTGTTTAAGGTTGTTCTATTGTCGGTCTTGTAATGGCAACCAAGCGAACCTGGAGATATCTGCTGCGGAGCATGGTCATGGAATGTGAAAGTACAATTGTGGGCATTCTTGGCAAATCCTTCTCCAGCACGACCCCATATCTCAAATTGGCAATCAACCGCACTAGAACCAAGCTCTTCTTTTGTATCTCCCTTGACCTGGAAGTGGGAGTCTTTTGCATACACTCCAAGAGACTTGCCAGCATTCCCATGCAAAAAAAGTGAGATCCGTTTGGCATTGACACCACAGGAATCATAGACATTGCCGGCAATTTCAAATGATGAGTCCTTTGCATGGTCAGCAAAACCATACCGTGCATTACCTGTCAGCCTAGCTTGGAGATGCATGGAATAGTGGAATGCATGATTATTAAGGTCCCCATTAAGACGGATCTTGATTTTATTTTCTGATGTTCCAGCCAGGTATCCTCCTAAGCAATAACAATCGGGTGAATCACAGATGTTCAGGGAGAAGCCGTTATGTCCGTTGAGATATGAGTTCTGGATGAGTTTAGTGAGGATGAGAGCTGTTCCTTTAGTAGGCATATGGTCATCACAACCTGATACCATGGTTAGGAAAACATTGATCTGTCCAGGTGTAAGGATTTCCTGAAAGTATTGTTGAATACGGGTATTAAAATCTGCCCGTTCGTGCTTAAACTTCTTAATTATCATCTCGTACTTTTCCACAATTTCTTTCAGATCTCTTTCGACATGGATCATCCTCTTCTCTTCCTCAACTTTCCTGGGAGAGTATCCATTGACAAGATTATCGATTCCCTTATCTTTCCTGATCTCAGTCTCCATCGGCTATTTCCTCCTCTCCGTCCGGATGGATGAAAATGACTTTGTTACCGGTGCTCGTGGAATATTTCTTTTTTGGAACATCTCTTAGAAGTTTGTCTAATGTATCTTGATTGTCTGTCTTAAAGATGCAGTCAGTTGATCTGTGGAATGATCTTTCATCAACCTTGCCGTGGAAGATAAAAGTACATCCTGCGGCTTCGAAACCGCATTCAGGGCCAACATCTCCATATATCTCAAAAGAGGAATCCTTCGCTCTATGGGCAAGTGAATCTCCTGCATGGCCTCTGATAATCATCGAAGATTTGCACATATAGATGCCCAGGGCTGATCTTGCATTGCCTTCAAGGAGAATGTTGCATTGATAAGCAGAAGAAAAACATTCTTTGCGTAACTCACCTCTGGCTTTATATGTAGAATCTGTTGTCCCGATTGCGAATTGGTACGAAGCATCTCCTACGAACTCGGCGTCAATATGCATCGCCTTGTGAAATGAAAAATTCGCCTGGGGCCCAATCAACTTAACTGCAAGTTTCCTTTCCTCTGTTCCAGCCAGAAATGATCCCATCCTGGATATTGGGGATGTGAACTCTGTATTGAGGACAAAACCATTCTTTCCTGTGATGAATGAGTTGTGGAT
>CAZWBB010000018.1:0-17418 GCA_964632045.1 uncultured Methanosarcinales archaeon
TCCAGTTCGGAGACAAAACGTACTTCCTGGAAGAGGTTATCGGCCAGACCAACGCCTCCAGAGTTTACAAAGGATATCTGGAGAACTTTCCTGAAGAAAAGTTTGCCCTTAAGGTTGTGCTGCTCAACCCGGAAGCCAACATGGACGATCTGGGTACATATTGTGGTCTGGAGGAAAGGGTCAGCACATATCAGAATATTGTTCATGAGAAAATCGCCCGTCTGCATGATTTCTTCTACCTTGATACCGGTGTTACGGAGATGCCAGTGGTAGTAAGAGATTATGTAGCTGGAGAAAGCCTGCAGGAACAGATCGACAGCGGAAAAATCTGTAGTCCGGAAGAAGCGTTGGACATCTTCAGTTCGCTGATGGAGATTTCTGATTACCTGGAAACATCAGCCGCCCGAGAGATTGTAGTTAGAGATGTCAAACCAGGTAACATCATCATCAATGGAGACGCGGAACCTCATCTTACAGATCTGGAATTATGCACAAGCAGCGGACAGGCAACAACAGGGGGCAGAGGAACTATTGCTTATATGTGCCCTGAACAGTTAGTCGGGGGGAATCCAACCTCGATGTGGGACCGATATTCGATCGCTAAGACGATGGAACATCTACTAACCGGGAAGGAGCCGGAACATGGAGTGTCGGTTAATTTGCCTAATGGCATAAATGTTTCCAGCAAAGTGGGAGAGATACTGCAAAGGATGACTGCAAAAGAACCTTTGGAAAGGTATAGAAACGCTAAAGAAGTGATAGCTGAGCTGAATCTCAAAACGAGTGAGTCCAATGAAATTGGATGCAATAATGTTTTACCAGCGGTAGTGCATAACGGCAGCTTGGCAACCGTGCCTAAGCAACTGGCTCTCATTTCAAAGTATTGTGATAAAGTCGACTTAGAAGAAGAAGAGAAAAAGGTCATAGGATGGTTCCTGCAGTATGCCCATTCTCAGGATGCAAGTGATACGCGGATAGGATATCTTGCAAGAGCCCTGCGGCTGCAACTGGAGGCCAGGTATGGGTTCACCAAAAAGGAAGAGTTCATGAATACCGTTAAAGAGCTGTACAAGCAGCTGGATCATGATCTGGTGAAGGCAGACGAAAGTAAGATAGTAATGGTAAATCCGGCAAGTGAACCTGTAGAAGTGCTTCACATCTATGGACCGGATCGGATATATCTGGATTATCTGAAGCCAGGATTTTCTGTTGACTGTTTCATAAAGCATCATAATTCTTACCGAAAGGGAGAAAACCTTAAACTGAGGGACAAGTATCGTAAGAAGAAGGCAGCTCAGCAGACGGTGGCAGTAGCCACTTGTGTGTTTGGTTGTGCTGCTGGAGCTGCCTGTTCAATGATCGGAGGAATTGCTCTGGAAAGTTTGCTGTTAGCGATGGGGGGGCTTGCCGGGACAGCTGGTTTTGGTGCAGCCACGTATAATTTTGACATACGGTATAACCAGCCACGTCTGGAAAGAGAGTTTCAAAGGGAGAATGCAAAGCTAAGTGACAAGGATCCAAGGCAGGACTATTCCTACAATCTACCATCAACCCTGATCAGGGCCTTTCTACCTGAATATAATGGTGAGGAAGAATAATCGGAATGAACAGGCAGAGGGACAAAGACAATATGCAAAAAGCACAACTACTCAAAAAGGACTCAGAGAACGATTTTGACAGGATCCAGTTCGGAGACAAAACGTACTTCCTGGAAGAGGTTATCGGCCAGACCAACGCTTCACGGGTGTATAAAGGGCATGAAGAGATAAACGATAAAGAACTTGCCATAAAAGTAGTCATGCTCAATTCTGATGCTGGTCTCGATGAACTTGGAACATACAGCAGCATCCAGGAGAGGGTTGGCATTTATGGAAACATCAATCATCCTCACATTGCCAGTCTGCATGATTTCTTCTATATAGATACTGGTCTGACAGAGATGCCAGTAGTGGTAAGAGATTACATCGGGGGAGAAAGTCTGTATGAGAAGATAGAAAAAGGGCACATCTACACAACAGAAGAAGCACTGGGCCTTCTTCAGGAACTGTTGGAAATCGCAGATTACCTGGAAACCTCAACCACACAAGAGATCGTGGTCAGAGACGTAAAACCATCTAACATCATAATCAATGGAGATGGGGAAGCTCATCTTACGGACCTGGAATTATGTACCAGCAGCGGGCAGACGACAACAGGAGGAAGAGGGACATACGTATACATGGCTCCGGAGCAGCTGTTTGAGACTAAGGCTACTTCCATGTGGGACAGGTATGCTATCGCCAAGACTTTGGAACATGTTCTTACCAGCAAGACTCCTGAGCATGGTAAAGAGGTTGATATCAATGATGGGGTGAAAGTTCCGCGATATCTTAGGAAGATCCTAAGGAAGATGACTGCAGAGAAGGCTGAGGAGAGATACACGAACGCTAAAGATATCCTTCTGGAATTGGAGGGCAGCAGATCGATGGAAAGGATGGCTGATAAGGATGAAGGGCAAGCCCTGGTAGTCAGAGGTAGAACTGAATTGATGCCAAGGAATCTATCTCTTATTGCAAAGTATTCCAGAAAAGTAAAGATAAAAAACTATGAGGAAACTGAAGAAGCAGAAGTGAAACGTTTCCTGGCCTATGCCTCTTCTCTGGAGCCGGATGATGAGGACTATGAAATTGTCTGCCATCTCTCTGCAGCGTTACGTCTGCATTATGAAGCAAGACAAGGATTCACTCAAAAAGAAGAGTTCCTGAGAACGGTTGAAAAACTGGCCGGACTTGTTGATTACGGGGTGTCCAGAAGAGACTCGAAAGAGATAATTTTGGTAGATGTTGCTGCAGATCCAACAAAGGTTATCCACGCCTACGGGCCGAAGTCTTTCTATCTTGACAAGATTGATAACGAACTTCCTGCTGATGAATTCATCAAAGAGCATGATAATTATCGCATAGGGCACAATCCTCAGGTTACTGCGGACTACCTCCTGAGGAAAAAGTTACTGAATGAGGACCATATCCCAACTACTGCTATGACTACTTTTGCTGGATTGGTGGGGTCTGCTGGATTTGGGGGATGGATGCACAGTTGGATGGCCTTTGGCGGGGCTTTTGCTGCCTGTCTGGCAGGTAGTTATGGGGTACATCGGCTGTACGTAAGGGCTCAGAACAAGGCTTTAGAGAAGTGGCGTAAGGATAATGCTGCGGCAGCGGATCCCAGGAAGTTTTATTCATACAATCTGCCTTCATCGCTGATAAAAGCATTTCTACCAGGGTATAAAGGAGAAGATTAAGATAATTACTCTTCAATTATCAGCTTTGTTCTGTGGAGAATATTTTTTGCCAACTCAAACACTCGTTGCAGGCGCTCTTCTCCTAAAGATAGTGCAGTAGAATATTGAGATTCTTCCCGTATGTTTACTGCGGTGTTTGGGTTTTGTTGTGCTTCCTTAACATCAAGTTCAGCAACTTGCTTTAATTCTTCTATTGTAATATCGATAAGGCCATCTTCAATAAAGCTTTCAATCAAGGCGAAGGTGCAGACCTGATTTCTTGTTTCATAACCATGCTTTGCCATAATAGCAAGGAGACTGTGATATATTGTATAGAATAAAGTACTTGAACACCAATCTGAATATCCGCCTTGTTGTAGGTATAAAGTTGCCTTCAAATTATGTTCTGCTTTGTTGACATGATCACGCGCTTTTTCTAGGTTCGGTTCAACTTTTATTAGACCTCGATGTTTCATACCTTCTGCAAGTTCTCTTTCTGCCTTCTTCAAGCACCATTTGACCTTATTCTCTGCTTGACTCATAATATACCTCTAAAAATTGTTCTTCTCCAAAGACAACAATCCCTTTAATTGCATTCAAAATAGGTTTGTCGCCCTTCTTTATGTTCTTAATGATGTCACTAGATGACTGGTACATGGGATGGATCCTTTTCACATTAATCTTATTCATTTCATGTATCTCCTCCTCCAACTTGGAAAGTCTCTTTTTGTCGGTGACAAACAGTACGTCAATGTCATTTGGTTCTTTCTTATGCAGCACGGAGCCGAACAAAACGGCCACCTGAGCATTTTCTATTTTCTTCACTTCATTTACCCATCGCCTGACAAAACTTGGAGCATGCAGGGATTCCCTTGATAACAATAAGCCTACAAAGCGACACGAGTACTTACTTTCAATATTTATTCTGTAAGTGATTGCCTTGCCAATTTGTTTCGCTTTTATTATACCATCTTTTTCAAGCCTTTTCAGTATTTTCAATGTTCCCATCGATGTTATACCTAAAACTAATGATAAACTGTGGGCATTATACAATATTTCGGGGCTTTTTACAATTGCCAGCACCGCATTCATCTCATTCCTGGTTATGTCTTTCATATAAACTCACAGTTTCCCTATATAAACCTGCAGTTTATAAACTTTTCTTGCTACTAAAAAGTAATAGTCGTTAGAAACATTTATAAACAATCGGCCCACCCAATATAAGATGAGGGAGATATGGGGGAAATTATTCAAAGACTGAGCAGTTGACGGCTTAGATAAGGTAAAATTCAAAGAAGAAGCCTACACCCTTATAATAAAACCATGCAAAAAGCAACCTTACTCAAAAAGGACTCAAAGAATGATTTTGACAGGATACAGTTCGGAGATAAGACGTATTTTCTGGAAGAAGTTATCGGTCAGACTAATGCTTCCAAAGTGTATCGTGGATTTGAGGAAGAAACACCAGAACAAAAGCTGGCTCTCAAGATTGTCCTGCTCAATCCTGATGCTGATCTGGATGAACTGGGAACATATAGCAGTCTTGAGGAAAGGGTCGATACCTACAGGAACATCAATCATACAAATATTGCAGGCCTGTGTGACTTTTTCTACTGGGATAATGGAGTAACTCAGATGCCCGTCGTAGTTAGGGCTTACATCCCTGGAGAAAGTTTGCAGGAGCAGATCGGCAATGGTCAGATGCATTCTCCTAATGAAGCGATGGTAATTTTCAAGAAACTGCTTGAGATCTCTGATTACCTGGAAACATCCTCCACCAGAGAAATTGTGGTGAGAGATATCAAACCAGGAAATATAATAATTGATGGAGAAGGAAAACCGCATCTTACAGATTTGGAATTATGCACCTCCTCTGGGCAGACCACTACGGGCGGCAGAGGGACGATCAGTTATATGCCTCCTGAGCAGTTATTTGACTCGCAGCCGACCAGCAAATGGGACCGTTATGCCATCGCTAAGACGATGGAACATCTACTGACAGGAAGGCTGCCAGAACATGGTGTTCCTGTGAATCTTCCACAGGGCATCAACATCCCTCATCATGTGAAAGAGATGCTTCGTCGTATGACGGCCAGGAATCCGGAAGAGAGATATAACAGCACGCAGGAAATCCTATTGGAGCTGAATGGGAATCGGGTGTTGCATAATAATATGTCCATTCCATCGGCCGGGGATGGAACAGGGGAACGGTCACTGGTTCCTTTGAACAAACAGTTGGCTTTAATTGCCAGATACTGTGGTACTGTTGTGCTGGAGGAAGATTTCTCCGGAGCAAAGGAAAAGATGGCCGACTTTATTGATTATCTGAAGCAAACCGCTCATAGTATCTACAATGGATTAGATAAAGGAAAGTTCAGTAAATTTGCAGCAGAGCTACCAGATCTTTATGATCAACTAAAAGAAGATTCTGTCAAAGTTATGCGTGAGATGATGGAGCCTTCTTTTGAATATGAAATGGAGAAACTTGTGCAGGAAGAAGGTGAGGAAGAAGTTGCGAAAAAAATAAAAGAGAAAACGGAGAAGCCTGTCGGCGACTGGCTGTTAGTGTTTGGGCAAAATCTGCAGGAGGCCGGACTTTCAGAATGCGAGCAAGAATTCCATGACCAAGTGGAAGAATACTGCACTGCCAACGGATTCCAGATTCATGGAACGGAGAATGATGGAAATGAATTCCGTCTGGCAACCATTCTTAGTATTTTTGAGGCAAGGATGAGGTGATTTAGTTCCAAAGTCACTCAACTTCCCTAATCATCCTTTCAACAACCATAAACCCTTTCTCCCAGAACTTCTCAGAACAGATGTCGATTCCCACAGCTTTAGTGATCTCGACAGGACTCTCGCTGCTTCCCTTAACCAGCATCTCAATTATCTTGGCGGCAAATGGTTTGCCTTTCTCTTTATACATCTCCCACAGGGCAAGAACTAACAGGTTGCCGAAGGCGTAGGCGTAACAATAGAACGGAGAGTGGAAGATGTGAGGGATATAAGCCCATTCGTAAGCGAAGATGTCATCTACCTCTACTCTCTTGCCCAACTGCTTCTTTAGGTCAGCAAGATAGACCTTACTCATCTCATCGATGGTCTTCCCTTCTTCCATCATCTTATGAGCTTTCTTTTCAAAGTTTACAAAACTGGCCTGCCTGATGATCGATGCGTAAAGATCGTCCAGTTTGAAGAAGAGAAGTTCTTTTGCTTTCTTAGGATCTTTTTCCATGATCTTCTCTGAAAGAAGCATCTCGGCAAAGATGGAAGCCGTCTCCGCCAGAGGAAGAGAGGCGTCGTTGGTGAATTCTGTTTGACAGGAAGCAAGAACGTAATGCACTCCATGTCCTAACTCATGGGCCAGAGTAGAGACGTCCCGCAGCATACCTGTGTAATTCAGCAATACGTAAGGAGGGATACTCGTAGTGATGCCGCAGCAGAAAGCTCCCGACTGCTTGTTCTTTTGGATAGTAGAGTGGATATGCTTATTGCTGATGATTTTCTGAGCAGACTCGGTGAATATGGGAGAGAAGCCATCGTAACATTCAAGAACCATCTGCATCGCTTTGTCATAAGGAATTTTCTTTTCCTTCTTCATCTTCACCGGAGCATAGAGATCAAACCTCCTTAGTTTCTTAAGGTTCAGCTTCTTTCTCTTGATCTCAAAAAAGCGGTGGAAAAGATGCTGCTTCCTCTCGCAGACTTTCAATAGGGCTTCTACTGCTTTGTCAGGGATATCATTGGCGATATTACGTACGTTGATGGGATTCTTATAACCCCGCAACCCGATACTCTCTTCCCTCCAATCATTGATGATGTTCTTGTAGATCTCTCCCAGGACATCTTTGTGCTGCTTGTATCTCCCAAGAAGCTCTAGGTAAGCAGCCTTTCTGATGGCTGGAGAGGGGTCTCTCGCTTTGGTCACGAGTTCTTCCTGAGTAAGTTTCTTTCCATTAAGTTCAAATGTGAATTGGGAAGTAAAGATGTTATAGACATTGTTGAGAGCAGAGATTCCGGTTGTATCTTTGATGCTTATTATCTGTTCTTCTTTCTCCTTAAGGGTGTAAGGCTTTGTCTTTCTAACTTCTTCCAGATAATAATGATACTTCCCTGAGGCTTTGATAAGCTGCCGCGCCTTCTTTTCAGGAAGGTCCTTGAACCACAGGGAAATGAACAGTAGGCGGTTGCCGATCTTGGTAAGAAAATTTTCTATCATAGACATCTGGGCAACTGCTTTTTGATCAGACGAGTCTTCAGCAAATCTAAGGAAACAATAACAACCTAATTTTGAGTTTAGAACCTTAAGGCCTTCGGATTCCTTAAGGATGCTAAGGAATTGTTTCCGGGAGATATTATCTTTAAGAACTTTTCTTTTCCTTTCAAGGGAGGCTGCTCTTTTTTCTATCCGTCTCAGCAATGTATTGAGATCTTTGGGAGCGATTGGAGACAGGTCCCAGGAAGATTCTTGGTAAGGCATGGTGGGAAGGTTTTTATTATGATATTTAAACGTTTGCAAATAGAGTACGTATTAAGTTTCCCTGAGGAAAATATGGGCAAGCCGCTCGTTCGACCGAGCCCGGCTTGTATTATTCAGCATAATAGAAATGATTAACTGGAATGGCTCGGGCTTGAACTTCTATCTTACGAATTGAACAATCTCACTCACCCCATGGCGCAGCCCATATTTTCCCACACAACTTAATACGTACCAAATAGACTTGTAATCTATTCGAACGATCTGGTCACTCCTTATATTTTTTCATCTTACATACACTCTAGCATCTTCACTGAACCTTTTTACTCCATTTGCTGTTTTATCTGGGAAAAACTCTGCTTTTAATTTTCCATTTTCTAACATCTGGAACAAAGCTACCCTATATTCTTCATGCGCTTGCTTTGCGGTTATTGGTTTGGCTAAACTTTCTCTATCCCAATGCTGGCCATCATGATGATAGTCCCAGTTCACCAGCTCATACTTGACGATTCCGGAATTCTTGTCTACTTCTGTAGGATCAGGTGAGTTTCCTTTGACGGCAAACTGATGTGATCTACCCTGGAAAGTTCCAGTAGAGATCGTTATCAGACTAGGATCAATATGGTTGTACGCTAAACTAAGATGACCTGCCCAATATCTTCCTTTTTCAACTCCCTGATGACCATTTGTTCCCTCCTCAAACCACGTCCCAACTAATTTCCCGTCAATGTCGTAATCAATTTTTCCTCCGACAGGTTCTGCAACCCTCAAAGATTTTGCCCGTAATTCGCTTCTGATATCACTGTTAAAATAATCAAAAGGATCTTTGACCAGTTCATATTGATTATCTTCATAGCTCTTAGGATTTGCAAAATAGTTTTTAACTTCTTTATCAAAGATGTTAAAGTCAACAGTGTCTTCAAAAGTACCTATCAGCTGCCCTTCTTTTACATTCAGGTAAATGTACTTGTATTCCTCGTCTCCTACTCTCTCCACGATTTCCGCGATGGGATCATCTACATGGATAAAATGACTTTCCATCGTGCAGGTGTGTTTGATAGTGATAACATAATCATCAACAAATCTTTCATCTCCTGGATCTGATACTGATGAAGTCATGTGCTGGACGAAAGTGATGATCCCATCAGCAGGAGCATAGACATTGACTTTTCCTCGCCCGGTGTAATACTGGTGGTCAACGGGAGTCACATGCGAGCCCGACATCTGCCCTAGAGGTGTAATGAAGATGATCTTTTTCAAATCGAAGGGAGGATGATTCAAAGTGATCCTTCCTCCCTCACAATCTGGTTTTGATGCTTCCTGTCTTGATTCCTCGTCTCTTGTTTCTTGTTTGAATTCTTGCTCCTTTTGGTAAGCTGCCGTTAACATATCTTTTAATTCTTGTACATCGTCTTGCACTCCATATCCTTCTTTTTCAATTGCAATCAACCTTTTCTTTATCCTTTCATAATGTTCCTTGCCGAGGATTAGGTTATCTTTACGTATAACTCCCAGTTCCTGTCTTAAGGCAGAAATATCGCTTGAAAGATCAGGTTTTGATTTTGCTACCACAACATCCACTTCCTCAATAAATTCAGGTGGTTCTTCAACCTTCACCTCTTCAACAACTTCAGGTGTCTCTTCAACAGTATTTTGAATATGTCCAGTGCAACCAAAAAATAAAATCAACAATAATGAAATGAATATTATTTTCATCATTACCTAATCATCTCCACTTCCGCACTATCATCCAGATAGATCAACATGCTCTGCTCCTCTTTCTCGTTTCCCCAGCCATTGAACATGTTGCTGATTCCTTTCTCTGCAAACAGACCCAGCATGAATTGATAGACTTCAGTCCTCTTTGTTGGTCCAACTTGCCTCTGCACTCCCCACTCTTCAAAGAGGATCGGTTTCTGGAGATGCGTCTGCATACGTAGGGTTTCTTCCACGTACCATCTCATCATTTCTTTCCACTCTTCCCCATAAAGTGATTCTTCCCTCATAGAATCAATATCACCTCCATAAGAGTGGAACGTAAGAAAATCCAGTTCTGGGAGGCTATACAGTTCAATAAGATTCTCAGTTACTCTTCCAAAAGTTGCAGGATCATCCACGAATGCCTCCCTGAGTATTTCACCAGAGAAGCCTGTAGAGAGCAGATGCTTATCATCTAAAGACTTGACAAATGAGCTGATCTCTTCTACCCATCTATATACCTCGACATAATTCTTTACAATAAAACCATCTGCATCCCCTTCATTTATCAGTTCCCAGGCAAAGATAGCTTTTTTGTCTTTGTATCTATTCACTGTATTTTCAATTATTGGCTTAATTTTTGGGTCCATCCAGTAACCATATACTTTTTGTTTCGTTCCCTTTGCGCCTTCACCATAGTCCCAATAATCCCACAGCACGTATATGATGTAAATCCCTCTTTTCTCACATTGGTCAATCAGATAGTCAATCCTTTCCCAGTTAGGTTCCTCCTTACCGGATATCTTCATCTGATAACGGCCGAAAGCAAGGAAACGGATGACTTCAATATCTGTGCTCTGTAGAGAATCAAGGTACTCATCCATCTCACTTTGCCAATCCATTCGCCTGTCTTCATAGATGATATGGGTTAATGTTGGAAATGTGAAAGCGCCGATGAAGTGGAAAGGTTCATCATCCTGCATGAATTCGGTTCCCTGCACTGAGATTGGATGCAATTCTGGGGGCTCCTCTACCTGGCAACCGGTAATGAAAATTAACAAACAAAAAATAAAAAATATTCTTTTCATACAAAAACCACCCAAAGAGTCCATACAGCGAGGATTATCCAGATCAGAAAGGGCAGCCACATTTTCCTTGGTTCTTTGAATATCTCTACAATCATCTTCTTGTAGATTTTTGGATATTGTAACAACAACAAAGCCATCAGGAAATGACCTAACACCATAGAAGCAACTACTTGGACTACAGTCAGATTAGTCAGCAGGAAGTAGCCAACAATTACTATGAAAGCTAGCATTACACCTTGCATTAAGCAAGCTTTTCCCATCATTACTTCCGCCCATCTCTTCAGCGGTGTAGGATTAACCAAGAACATAACCGTCTTCAAAAGAACAGAAATGGTAACGATTACAGCAATTATTTCTATTGCACTCATTTTTTATCACCTCTTTTTAAAATAAGGCAAAAATGGGATTAAATATCCTTTACTTGCCTCTTTTTGTTTAGAATATCTTTAGGATTGAAAAAAGTTCCGGTCAATATCATCTATGTTCAGGATACAAATCCAGTACACCATCCTCATGGGCTGCGCAGATTCCTCTCTCTGTAATCAACCCGGTGATTAATCTTCTCGGGGTCACATCAAAGGCATAATTAGTGGCAGGGCTGCTTTCAGGAGTCAGTAGGACTTTTCTCATCCCGCTTGAGGTCATCCCCTGGATGTACTTCACCTCTTCTTCCCCCCTCTCTTCGATTGGTATATCCGCAACACCGTCACTTGTCTCCCAGTCAAAGGTAGAAGAAGGAAGGGCGACGTAGAATGGAACCTCATTGTCTTTTGCCGCCAGTGCTTTCAGGTATGTGCCGATCTTGTTTGCAACGTCTCCTGTATAAGTTGTCCTGTCTGTACCAGTGATCACCAGATCGACTAATCCATGCTGCATCAGATGACCGCCAACATTATCGGGAATTACTGTGTGAGGAACACCGTGCTGTCCAAGTTCCCAGGCAGTAAGCCTTGCTCCCTGATTTCTAGGACGGGTCTCATCCACCCAAACATGGATATTGATTCCTTTATCAAAAGCAGCGTAGATGGGAGCGGTAGCTGAACCGTAGTCGACGAAGGCTAACCAGCCAGCATTGCAATGAGTAAGGAGGTTTACTGTATCGCCATCTTTCTTCCTGCTGATCTCTTCGATGATCTTCACCCCATGCTCCCCGAGCCGCTTGCAATAATCTGCATCCTCATCAGCGATCTCGGTGGCGGTAAGTAGTGCAATCATGTTTTTCTCTGCGATTGTCTCACCTTCTGCAATTCTTGCCAGCTGTCTCTCAACTGCCCAAGCTAGGTTGACAGCCGTCGGCCGGGTGGATTTTAGCATATTTGCAGAATCGGCTAGAGATGAGTCAAATGAAGATTTATCAGCAGCTTCCAGTGCTGCCAGGTACATCCCATAACCAGCTGTTGCCCCAATCAGTCCTGCTCCCCTGACATGCATGTCTTTGATAGCTCTGGCTACTTCGTTAACTGAAGTCAGATCTTCAATGATGAACTCATGCGGCAGGTTTCGTTGATCAATAATCTGGATTACTTTGTTATCATTCTCTTTTGCCCAAATCGTCCTGTAATGTTTTCCATCGACATTCATAATACCACCCAAAGAAGATGGGAGTAGGGCAATATATAATCTTTGTTGTAGCCCAGTACAATATTTCATAAATAGAAGTAGTACTTCTCTCTCCCCATGCGCATCCAAAGAGTAAAATACAAAGATATTGAAAGGATCCCTAAGCTGCAAGTCAACCAGAATTTTAAGAGTGACTTCTTTGGTAGTTCTCCGGCTCCATTTATTGGCAGGTATGGCTATCCAAACGTAAATGTCGGTGTTCTTAGCCCGCAATTTAGCGGGGACACTTCCCAATACGATTCTCCCAAGCTGTGGAGCAGACAGAATTATGCGATTGGAAAGATTGCCGGGATGAGATATGGGTTAGTAAACAGCAGAAGCACGGCTAACATTAAGAATATACAAAAAGGTAGCAGATTCATGGAAGTGATCCAGGAAGTGGGGATGGCTTCTAAAGGAGTTGAGCTGGAGGTCAGTCTGAAGAACAAGCCCCAACTGCAGTTCCGTCTGGAGAAGGAGATAATTCCTTTCGGACCGCATGCGGATGTGAAGAGGGCCAGGGTCACTGCCAATCCAAGAGTGGATTCCAGGGTAGAGAGAGTTGTCTCTGATACTGATCTGAAAGCTGTTCCTGCGATACTCAGTCTCTATCGAAAGGGATTCGAGGAAAGTTCTCTCAATAAGCTGCTGTCTGTAGGCAATACAGGGTTGGGTAAGAACAGGAAGCTTGTTCCGACAAGGTTTTCTATAACAGGTGTAGATAGTATAATTGGTAATCAATTAGCGAAGGAAGTAAAAAGGTATAACATTGGAGAATATAGCGTATATTTTGGAAATGGATGGGGGAACTACTATCTTATTCTGTTCTTTCCTGAGATTTGGAGCTATGAGCTATTTGAAATGTATCTGGAGCACAAAGTCAGTCCATGGAGTAAGGCTGGCAATTTCTATTCAACTGATTACGAACCATATGAAGGAAGAAAAACATACGCAGAGGAGTGTGCAGGTGGATTCTATTCCGTAAGGATGAGTACGCTAGAAAAGATGAACAGTTTAGGACGACAACATTCTTGCCTCATTTTGAGATTTATAACGAAAGAATATAATGTACCGCTTGGTGTCTGGGTGACACGCGAGGCTTCAAGAAAAGCCCTGCAAAATAAGCCAATCAGGTTCTCCAGCAAAGGACTCATGCTGAAATATGCTAAAGAATTAATTTTACGGAAATTTGGCTTCAATATTGACTCACTATTGGAAAAAAGCGTCCTCTTAAAGAACATCAAGCAACAAACAAAGCTAAGTAAATTCCTGTAAACAAAACTCCAAATCACGACTTAGAGAACTCAACGACCAAATTATAACTTTCTATATCGAGAACCTACTGATCACTGGTCAAGTGCGGACAAAGTATATAAAGAAAGTCATTTACGTAGTTTCATGGATGAAAAATCGGTGATTTAGAATGAAAACAAGAATTGACTTATTCAAGCTGCATGATTCTAAGAAAGATGGCTCACTAAAAAAGTCTATTGTAGTCAAAGGAAAAAATCTTAAGCAGGATTTACATCAATTAATTAGCCCATTCAAGAAAGTGGAGTTAACAAGACATCTTATGAAAAAGTTCAACATTTCACAGTCTTCAGCTGAAAGATTAGTTTTCATGAATAAAGAATGGATTCCCCTCTTCTATATTGAGTATCTTCTTAAGCTGGTAAATAAAGATTGGCTAAAATATCAAATCCAAGATGAAATTGAGTTTCTTAAAGCAAACCAACCCCCGGAAACGGTTTACAAAGCTGTTAAGTATCTGAACTCCCAATTATGTAAAATAATCGGTGCCCATACGGCGGATGGAACTATGGCCTCAGGAGGATTAATCAGAATTACTGACGGATATAATTTCTGTTGAGAGGAGAAGATTTGGAATGAAGAAATCCTGGGGTACAATTGTTAGAGAAGTTTACATCTTTAATCAAGACATCTCAAGTTGGAGGTTACCTTCCAATATCCAATCTCAGAAATGATTTAGTTTTCTTACAATCTCTGAATCATATCCATCAGCGACTGCATTTTTTTCAATATTCTGAGTCCAGAAATTCTTCCCCCTAAAGTCCTAACCCTACATCTAGTGCCGCTCCGAACAAATACTTTTTTACCCAAACGATAACAACCTCCATTCACTAATTTGAGTGATAAACAAAGTTTATAAAGAGAAGCAATTCCCTTTATTTCAAGGTTGCCGGAGGTGATTTCAGTGAGCAGGGATATTGATAAAGAATTTGAAGAATTTGTACGTAAGTACCATAAGAGGCTTACTGCTCACCAGGTTAAGATGTGTGAATTGATGGGGATTGCTGTCCCCCAATAGTGTTTGTTGCTTTTTAGTTATTCTACAATATAAATTAATATATATGATTTGCAGGTTCATGCAAATTCATCATGATCAATGTGGGTCTCGCTCTGTGCGATTTGGGTGTTGATGAGTATTCATTAGCCAGACTGGTCGGAGATTCATACAATTCTGGAGAGGTCGAGAAACTGAAGATGTCTGGTGTAGAGCTGCAGCTGGAAGATTGGGAGAAATATAACATCCTTTTCAGGGGTAAGGAAATTCCTACTTTCCTCAGCGACGAAGTGCTGCAGGGTGATGATTTGCTCAGCAAGGCTTTTGCTGAACTGAGGGAGAAACAGTTTAAATCTTTTCATTGTCCTATAACTGCCGGAAACCTCTCTTCTCCAAACGAGAAAGTACGGAGACAGGCTATCAATATTACATTGAAGTCGATGGACGCAGCTGATGCTTTCGGCAGTGATGTCTTTGTTCTTCATCCTTGCTGCTATGGCTGGAACTACTGGAAGAGATTTGATGGAATGTTTGGTGATTATATGCAATACAGGGAAGTCTGTATGGATATTTTTATGGGCGTCCTCAAAGGACTTGCTCAGACTTACGTTGAGAAAGGATATCGCTTCAATATGGCTATCGAAAATCTAGAATTCAACCAATTCCCTGCTACGAGCATGGAAATCAAGAATCTGCTGCAAAGGAGTAATGAAGCCTGGCAGAGAGTCGTTCCCGGAAATAGGATTGGCTTAGTTTTTGATTTCCAGCATCTAAAACATTCTAAAGCTGTTCTGAAAGAGAACATGGAACAGCTACAATATTTCTTGCCTCCTGATGAGCTGGACCAGCTGGTGAGTTATGCTTACACACCTATCTGCCGTGAACATGACTACGTCCCTCCTGAAGGCGAGATCCTACCTGTAATAAACCAGTTCTTTAAAGATCACCTTGATGATATTGTGTTGATACATCTGGGCGGCAATGAACAAAAACATACAACTCACGATCCGATACTCTATGATCTTCGTACTTTTGAATATAAGCATGAGCACTACAAAAGAGGGATGCTCAATATCCGGCAAGTATTAGATATTATTCATTTCAGCGGCTATGACGGTGCGATAATCCTGGAGTTGAAGAGCGAGAACGAGTTGATCGAGGAAAGGTTTGAGGAGATGGTGACTACATTGCATAATGTTGAAGGTTATTTGAGGCATTTGAGGGAAAGTGAGGAAGTATAGTGATGAAGTAACTCAAAAACAAAAAAGGTGATGGATGATGGAAATCAGTACAGGCGAACAGTTCTATAAAAGACCAGAAGTTGCCAAAAGGATTCTGGAATACTGCGGTGTGCCCGCAGAACTTACAGCCGATTTTGGAGTGGAAGAGGGTGTTTCTCTTCTACAGGATTCGGCAAGACTAAGAGAATTGACCAAAAGTATGACGGTCGAATTTCTTTCCGGCTGGGGAGAGAGATTCCTCAAAGATTATGGAAAAAAACACTCTTCTCGTTTTCCTGAGCAGCTGGGCGAATTGTTTGACAAAGGAGTGAACATTTTCCGTTCCATCTGGGATAAGGAAAAGGTTACTTTTTGTCTGGATATTGAATATGTCTCCAAGACAAATCCAGCTGAAGTATATCTTGACGCAGCGGAAGTATACCGTCAACTGGAGCCGACCTATCAATGTGTCAAAGACATTTATCGTGAGTATGGGATAGATCCTATGATCGTTTCAACAGGCCAGGGGTACCACTATATTTTTGATGTTGATTCTTACACTGATCCTTCACATAGAAATGTCACTGAAGTGGGAAACCTGTTGGCCGACCTTGGTGACTTGGAGGAAAGCCTACAAGATAAATATGATAATGTTCCCAACAAAACTAAAGGAAGGAGACCTGTCAAACATGATCTAGGCAGAGCTTTTGACACTGTAGGGAGGTTGATAGAATTTATAGCTCATAAAGCCTTCAAGCGTATTAAGGAATATGACTCTCAATTACCCCTGACTATCGACAATGTCACAGCCGATAATGATAAACTAGCAAGTGTCGACTTTGACCTGAGTCAGTTCTATTGTCCCCTACATACAAGAGTGACAAGGATGGCTTTTTCTATCCACGACAAGCACAAGGATCCTGAGAAGGATGTCGGAGCAAGGCACATCCCTATCCAGATAGCCTTGCCCAGATACTTACCTGGGCAGGGGGAGAGAAGTTTGAATGATATTCTAAGAATGCGCCGTTCTTTGGATGAAGCAGCTGAGTACGCTAGAGAGATCACTACTAACATTCCAGAATGCACTGAAGGAGCGATCAATCTCATCGAAGATTACCAGAAGTCCGAGCTGTACGGTTTCCACAGGGAATTCATGCAGACTGAGGAGAAAGATGGGTTTGACTTAGAGAGCGTACCTCCCTGCATCTCTGATCCTTTGATTCATCCAAATCCAGATGCTATGTACGCTACCAATATCCAGACTTTGACCAGATATTTGATGAAGCGAGGGCTGCCTCCTACAGCCGTAACAGCAATCCTGCGTAGCAAATATGAAGATAAAAGATTCGGCTGGGATTACAATTGGCAAAGGTATGATGCGCACCGCCATGCCCGTGTAAATGCACGGATTTATGGTGGATTGATCGCTATGGGTCTTGATGAAAGGGAAGATTTCAATTGCGAAGCTCACAAGAGAAGGAATCTTTGTCCGCAGGAGGATTGTGGTGTGGAGTTGTAGGGATAATTCAACGCCCTTTCTATCTTCCCAAAAATACCCCTTCTACAACAATAATACTTAATAAAGAACCCTCAATCACCTTGCTACTAAGAGTACAAAAAAAGGTGATCAATACGCTTACTACACATGAATTTTATCGCGACATACACGTAATTAAAAGGATCCTTGAATACTGTGGTGTGCCAGCCGAGGAAACCGCTGACTTCCAGCTTGAAAAAGATGTAGGCGTACTTAGAGACTCACAGAATCTTCG